>CAZPMO010000043.1:0-15074 GCA_964587515.1 uncultured Rhodospirillaceae bacterium
TCCATTTGCGTCAACCGTTTCCACCACAGCGCATGATTTAAACCGGACACCAGTGGACTTGATCCGGGGTCCAGTGGTGGTGGGCGGGTTCGCGCTATTTAGGATCCGCCCCTCCGCCAATGTCTGCTCGGCGTGGAGGTCATGAACACGCGACGCGACTTCCTCTTGAGGCACCGCTGGGCCCCGGATCAAGTCCGGGGAGACCGAATGTGGACCCTCAGCGGGCGGCTTCCTGCTCGTATTGCGGGTCGACATAACGCCGTCCCGCGGCTTCCACATGGGCGAATACGGCCTCTTCGCTCGCGTCATCCAGTGTCAGGTCGGCGTCCCAGTGACCGTACCGGTCCGTGCCGCGAACCAGGTCCGCGAACCGCCGGTCGACGACCGACCGAACATGGGCGGGAATGCAGAACAAACCGATCCCGATGCGGTCGTGGTCGGTTTCGTTGGGCAGGGAGCCATGCACGATGCGTTCATGGTGACACGAGAATTGTCCGGCCCCGAGCTCGAGGTCCACGGCGCCGCTATCGTCGATCTCCTCGATGGTCTGGCCGCGCGCCAGTAGATTTTTGCCGTCGGATATCTCAGCGTGGGTGTATGTCTCTCCGAGATGAGTGCCCGGCAGCACGCGCAGGCATCCATTGGCCGGGTTGCTGTCGGTCAGCGCCAGCCAGACGGTCACCAACTCGTTGGGCTCGAGGCCGAAATAGGCCGAATCCTGGTGCCAGGACACATAGGACCCATCGCGTCCCGGCTTGATCCAGAAGCGCGAGGAGAAGATCAGAATGTCCGGCCCGATCAGATCCTCCACCACATCGAGAATCGCGGGGTGGCGCGAGAATTCGAACGACTGGCGAAAGATCAGATGGCTCTTGGTGATGATCGTCGATGCCGGGACCCCGCGCTCGCGCTTGAAGTCGTCGAGATCGCCGCACATCGCGGCGGCGTCCGCCGGGTCTACCCCGTCGAATGGCGCCAGGTAGCCGTTGTCGTGAAAAAACGCGACTTGTTGTTCGGTCAGCACCTTGGGCATGGGGTGTCCTCGCTACTTTGGCACCCGAAGATTCTCACAAAGGACGGCCAAACCCAAGTCTTCTCCGGCGGTGGGACAAAATGACCCGCGCCGCCCGGATCAGAGGCCTTCGCGCAGGCGTTTCACGAAGTCGGTCAGGCCGGTCTGGCGTTCGCGCCGCAACCGTTCGGCGCCGAGAATGGCCTGGACCTCGGCGACGCTCCGCTCAACGTCGTTATTGATGATGATGTAGTCATACTCGGCCCAGTGGCTGATTTCGTCCGGCGCCTTGGCCATGCGCGCGGCGACCACATGTTCAGGGTCCTGTGCCCGCGTCCGGAGGCGCCGGTGCAGCTCGTCGGTCGAAGGCGGCAGGATGAACACGCTCACCAGATCCTCGCGCGCGGTCTGGGAAAGCTGTTGCGTGCCCTGCCAGTCGATGTCGAACAGCACGTCGCTGCCCCGGGTCAGCACCGCTTCGACCGGCGCCCTGGGCGTGCCGTAATAGTGATCGAACACCTTGGCGTGCTCCAACAACTCGTCGCGGTTGACCATCAGGTTGAAGCCGACCGGATCGATGAAATCATAATCGCGCCCGGGAACCTCGCCGGGCCGCTGGGGTCGCGTCGTCACCGATACCGACAGCGAAATATTGGGGTCGCGCGCCAGTAGTTCCCGGGAAATCGTGGTCTTGCCCGCGCCCGACGGCGAGGACAGGACCAGCATCAGGCCGCGCCGCCGGATGGCGCTCGTCGAGGATGCGGGGGAGGTTGTCGCCATGGTCGCGCGGCCGCCTATTCGACGTTCTGGACCTGCTCGCGCAGGCGCTCGATGGCGGCCTTGAGGTCGAGGCCGATGCGGGTGAGCTCCATGTCGGACGATTTGGAGCACAGCGTGTTGGCTTCACGGTTGAATTCCTGGCACAGGAAATCAAGCCGGCGGCCGATCGCGCCACCGTCGCCGATCAGTTCGCGCGCCGAGGCGATATGCGCGACCAGACGGTCGAGTTCCTCGCGCACGTCGCCGCGCGTCGCCAGAACCGCGATTTCCTGGGCCAGCCGGTCTTCCGAGACCGGCTTGTCGCCGCCGAGCAACTCCTCGAGTTGCTCGCGCAGACGTTGATGGAGCGCCTCGGGGCGCGCGCCGGCGCAGGACTCCGCCGAGGCGTACTGGGTTTCGATCTCGGCGAGCCGCTCTTCCATGATGGCGCGGAGCCGGGTGCCTTCTTCCGCGCGCGCCGCGGCGAGCCGGGTCAGCGCGTCTTCGAAGCTCGCGATCAGCGCGGCCACGCGCTTGTTCCGCGTTTCCTCGGGTTCATCTTCCTCCGCCATCGGTTCCAGCACACCGGGCAGCGACAGCAGGTTTTCCAGTTGGATCGGCGATGCCGTCGTCCGGCGTTTCAGCCCGTCGACAAGTTCCAGCATCTGGCTCAGCACGTCTTCGTTGACGCGCACGGCCTGACTGCGTTCCGGGCGTTGCAAATTCAAATGCACCGAGAAATTGCCGCGTGCGAAGCGTTTGGGCGCCTCGCCGCGCCCATGCGCTTCGAGATCGTCATAGCCCGGCGGCAGGCGGAATCGGAGATCCAGATTGCGGCTGTTGACGCTTTTGACCTCCCAGGTCCAGCGATAGCCGTTCTCGCCGCCCTCGGATCGGGCGAAGCCCGTCATGGAATTTACGCCGGCGGATTCTGCCATTATACGTCGTCGGGTTCCGGTAATCTTGGCCAAATTCGCGGCTACTTATACGGCATTCCGACGCCCGGTCAATGCGCCCGCGCCTTTGACTTCGCCGGGCAGGTCATGCTTAAGTGATTACGTGCCGCACCGTTTGGGCACAGTCGCAAAATCGGGAGGCGAGGCGGTTTTCAAGGACCGCCCGGCCAAACAAACAAAAGCGATTTCAAATTTCGGCCGCAAAGGGATGACCGATGAGCGCTTATATATCCGCAAATGACGTCAATTTGACGTTCAGCCCTAAGAACCGCGAACCGGTGACGGCGCTCAGCGACTTCAACGTCGATGTGGAGCAGGGCCAGTTCGTGTCCATCGTGGGTCCGTCGGGCTGCGGCAAAAGCACGTTCCTGAATGTGCTGCTCGGACTGATACCGCCCAACTCCGGGACCATGATGGTCAATGGTCGGACGGTTTCCGGACCCGGCACCGACCGCGCGATGGTGTTCCAGGAGTTCGGCCTGCTGCCGTGGCGAACGGTCTCCAACAATGTCGAGCTGGGTCTCGAGCTCCAGGGCATGGGCCAGGCCGAACGACGCGCGATCTGCCAGAATTTTATCGAAATGGTGGGGCTTGTAGGCTTCGAGGAGCATTATCCCCACGAGCTTTCGGGCGGCATGAAACAGCGGGTCGGGTTGGCGCGCGCACTCGCGTCCGATCCCGACGTGCTGTTGATGGATGAGCCGTTCGCCGCGCTCGATGCCCAGACCCGCGACATCATGCAGGCGGAACTGCTGCGCATCTGGCAGGAAGCCAAGAAGACGGTGCTGTTCGTGACCCATCAGATCGAGGAGGCGGTTTATCTTTCCGACCACGTGATCGTGATGACCAAGCGGCCCGGCCGCGCCAAGAAGATCATCAATATCGACTTGCCGCGGCCGCGCGATTACGAAATGCGGGTCACGTCGCAATTCAACGATCTCAAGCTCGCGATCTGGAACGAACTCAAGGACGAGCTCAGCGCCGGCGGCGACGAAGAATCGGGACACGTCTGATGGCGTCGATATCGAGCTCAAGCCAACAAAACGCCGGGTTCATGGTCTGGGTCGAGGACAAGCGGCGGTTTCTGCTCGGCTTATTCGCGGTGATCCTGTTCTTCGTCGTTTGGGAGGGAATCTTTACCTGGGTCGTGAAACTCAACCCCTTCTTCATCTCGAAGCCGAGCCTGATCTGGCTGGGGTTCCTGTACGATCTCAAGTCCGGCAAGGTGATGAACGAAGTGCTGATCAGCGGCCAGCCGTTCCTATTCGGTTTCGTGGCCGCGATCGTGGTCGGCATTTTCATCGGCACCTTCATGGGCTGGCGCACCCGGGTCGGTTACGCGCTCGATCCCCTGATGACGGCGCTTTACGCCAGCCCGCTGATCGCGATCGCGCCGCTGGTGATCATCATCTTCGGCGTCGGGATCTCCGGCAAGGCGATCCTGATCTTCGTCCTTTCGGTGTTCCCGTTCATCTTCAATACCTATGCCGGGGTAAAATCCGTCGACCAGCTTCTGGTCAACGTGGTGCGCTCGATGGGCGGGAAAGATCGCGACATCTACTTCAAGGTCATCGTGCCCAGCGTGCTGCCCTATATCATCGCCGGCGGCCGTTACGCCATCGGGCGCGCGCTGGTCGGCGTCCTGGTGGGTGAGTTCTACGCCGCCTCGGCGGGAGTGGGCTATCAGATCGCCTTTTATAGCGACATGTACGCGCTCGACCGCATGTTCGCGTATATCATCATCATGATGGTGATCGCTGTCGCGTTTACCGAGGGGATACGCTGGGCCGAACGGGTCGCGTTCCCCTGGCGGGTGGGGATGTAGCGTCATGGATGATTCAGCGGACGTCGCAACAGTCACCGGTACTCCAGCTGGGGGCGCGCTTGGCCCGCCCGCGGCGGAAGAAACCTTTTTCGAGACTTACGAGCCGACAATCCTGGGCGCCGGATTCATCATTCTCGTCCTGGCCGTGTGGGAGGTCTATCCCCTGGTCTTCGAATTGTCGAAGGGGATGAAGCTGTTCTTCGCCACGCCGTCGGCGATCGCCGTCGCGCTCTATGAGCTGTTGTTCGGACTGCGCGATGTCTCCGTGCTGGGGTCGTTGTGGAAACACTTCAACGCCAGCGCGTCGTCCTTCGGGCTGGGGCTGGTGCTTTCAATCGTCGTCGCCTTGCCGCTTGGCGTGGTGCTGGGCCGCTCCCAGACGGTCGATGCGATGGTCGATCCCTTCATCACCGCGTTCAACGCGACGCCCCGGCTGGTTTTCCTGCCGCTGGTGCTGATCTGGTTCGGCATCGGGTTCTGGTCGGTGGTGGTGATCGTGTTCATCGGCGCGGTGTTCCCGCTGCTGATCAATACCTATGCCGGGGTGAAGAACGCCGATCGGCTGCTGATCAACGTGGTGCGGTCCTTCGGCGCCAACGAGTGGGAAATCAACAAGCTCGTGGTGCTGCCCAATTCACTGCCCTTCATTGTCGCCGGGCTCAGGCTGGCCATCGGCCGTGCCATCCTCGGCGTCGTGGTGGCGGAGTTTTTCGGCGGCGCCGAATTCGGACTGGGCAAGATGATGGTGATCGCGGCGCAAAGCTATTCGATCGACGTGCTGTTCGCGGTCCTGATCATCTTCATGGCGATCTCGCTGGTCATGACCAGCGGGGTGAAACAGATGGAAAACCGCCTCAGCCGCTGGCGCCCGGAAAAGGTCAAGACGTTCTAAATTGCCCGTTCATGGCGTACTTGCTGTCGCCCCGGACTTGATCCGGGGTCCAGCGATCGTTCGGGCTAAGGTCGTACCGCTTGATCAAGGCCTCCTCGTTATACAGGTGAACAGGGGAAATTTCTCTTGGATGGAATTTAATCCCGTGGCCACCGCTGGGCCCCGGATCAAGTCCGGGGCGACAGGGGGAATGTGACGTCGTCCCGGAGAGATTGCAAATCGAGCCTGCGGCGAAGAAGCCTTAACGCCACGAAAAAAACGCCCGGGAGTTTCCTCCCGGGCGTTTGTTTTCGGGTCTTGGTTGTTGGGCTAGTTGAGTTTGCCCTGCACCTTGGGCGGCGCCTGCAAGTAGTAGCCCATGTCGCGCAGCGTTTCGTTCAAGAGCTTCCGCTCGACGATCTTGTCGAGGTCGGGCAGCGGCTTGTCCTTCGGCCACAGGCCACGCTTGACCATGCGATTGCGGCGCGATTCGAACAGCTTTTGGACCAGGCTCGCCGGCATGTCCGGGCCGTACTGATCGTGCACCTCATCCCAGATGAAGTTCGCTTCTTTGGCGTCCTTGATCGAGAAGTATTTCTGGATGATCGGCACGGAGCCTTTCCTGTTCTCGCGCAGATACTGGGTCGCCTTGGCGATGGCGCGGATGAACTTCTTCACGGTGGGCTTGTTGTTCTTGAGGTACTTGCCGGTCACCCAGAAGCTGCCGCCGACGCGGGGCAGATATTCGCCGGTCTTGATGAGGCCCTTGAAGCCCGCGACGCGCGCCTTGGCGGCATGCGGGAACGACAGCAGCGCGGCCTGCGTTGCGCCGTTGATCAGGCCGGCAAGTCTCGTAACCTCGTCCTGGAAGCTGATCACCTTGTAATCGCGTCCGACCTCGAGATTGAAAAACTGCGACAGCGTGATTTCGCCTTCGTCGTAATCGGCGCCGCCGGCGCGGCCGTAACCCATGACCTTGCCCTTGAGGTCGGAGACCTTCTTGATTGACGGGTGCACCACGATCACCCATTGGGAGATCAGGGATTCGCCGACCACATATTTCAGATCGGCGCCCATCAGCACGGCTTGCGAACCGCCGCCCGGGATCGGCACGAAATCGATCGCGCCGCCCATGCCGGCGGTGACCAGCGCCTTGCCGCCCATGGCGACATAACGCGCGTCGAGCCCTTCGCGCTTGAAGAAGCCGCGATCCATGGCGACGTAGGACGGGATATGGAACCCGCTGGCGCCCGTGGTGCGACCCACGCGGATCTTGGTCTGCGCGTCGGCCGTCGAGACCGGCAACGCCACGACGGTCGTGGCCAAGACCGCCACCGCCGCGCTCGTGAATGTCAGTAAACGTTTCATCCTGTGCTCCCCTGATTGGACGGAATTGCCCAGTCTCTTCAGTTTGTTCCGGTTTCAAACCAGAACGTCGGATTTAAGGGTTTCCGATGGCAAATTCTGGAGACCGGTCAATTGAATGTCAAGGGAGTGGCCGATGGACACCCCTGTTGCGCGCGCCTAGAATTCCCGCGGCTTCGTTGGGAGGAAGCGTGGCGGACGAACGCGTTCAGAGAAGGCTCGCGGCGATAATGGCCGCCGACGTGGTCGGCTATTCGCGCATGATGGGGCTAGAAGAGGCGGGCACGCTCGCGCGGCTCAATGAATGCCGGGAAAGCATCATCGATCCGTGCTTGGCGCGCTACGGCGGACGCATCGTCAAGACCATGGGCGACGGCGTGCTGGTGGAATATGGCAGCGCAGTGGATGCGGTGCAGTCTGCGTTGGAGGTTCAGGCCGCCATGGCGGCGCGCAATGAACAGGCCTCGGAGTCCGACCGCATGGCGTTTCGTGTCGGCATCAATGTCGGTGACGTCATCGTCGAGGGCGGCGATATCCACGGCGACGGCGTCAATATCGTGGCGCGTCTGGAGGGGTTGTCCGAGCCCGGCGGAATCTGCATCTCCGATGATGTCTTTCGCCAGGTGCGCGGGAAAATCGAGGCGACGTTCAATGATCTTGGGCCGCAGGAGCTGAAGAATATCGCCGACCCGGTCCATGCCCACGGCGTAAACCCGTCGCGCGGCAAAACGGCGTCCGCGCCGTTGCCGTTGCCTGACAAGCCGTCCATCGCGGTACTGCCGTTTCAGAACATGTCCGGCGACGCGGAACAGGAATATTTCGCCGATGGGATTTCCGAGGACATCATCACCGCGCTGAGTCGTTTTCACTGGTTCTTCGTGATCGCCCGCAATTCGAGCTTTTCCTATAAGGGAGCCTCGCCCGATGTGCGGGACGTCGCCCGGGATCTGGGCGTGAAATACGTGCTGGAGGGCAGCGTCCGCAAGGGCGGAAACCGGGTCCGCATTACCGCTCAGCTTATCGACGCGACCACGGGGAACCATATCTGGGCCGAGCGATACGACCGGGAACTGCATGATATTTTCGCGGTTCAGGACGAAATTACCGAAGCCATCACCGGCGCCGTCGCGCCGTCATTCGTGGCCACCGAAGCCCGTCGCGCCGGTGGCAAGGCGCCTGAAAACCTGGATTCCTGGGATCAGGTCATGCGTGGCAACTGGCATCTCTGGCGCATGAAGCTGGAGGACACCACCGAGGCGCGACGGCTGTTTCAGGCTGCGATCGAGCTCGATCCCAACAGCTACATGGCCCATAGCGGTCTTGCGATGGCGTGCATGTTGCCGGCCGGGATGGGGTGGATCCAAAATTTCAGGGAGAGTCGGGACCAGGCGGATTCCGCCGCCCGCAGGGCCCTGGAGCTGAACGATCAGGATGCCCTCGCCCATGTCGCGCTGGCGATGGTGAGCCATGTGTCGCGCGACAACCCCACCGCCTGGGTGTCTTGCCTGAAGGCGCTCGACCTGAATCCCAATTTTGCCTTCACCGAAGGATTGCTGGGGTTGATCCAGGCGCATCTGGGCGAATATGACGACGCGAACCGGCACCTCGACAACGCCATCCGGCTGAGCCCGCGCGATCCGGCGATGCCCTGGTTTTGCCTGGCGCGAGTCGTGGTGCCGCTGGTCGCCGATCTGCCCGACGAATATCTCGCGAGATCAAAGGAACTTACCGAGGCGGCCCCCGATCTCGCTGTCGGATGGCGCCATCTCGCGGCTGCCTATGCGCGCCTGGACCGTCTCGATGAAGCGAAGGCGGCGGTCGGGCAGATTCTGAGACTGAACCCCAACGACAGCCTGGAAGTGATCCGCCGAACGATACCGATCTCCAATCCCGATGTGCTGGAACGCTTTCTCGGCTATCTCCGCCTGGCCGGCATGGCGGATGGTTGAAACCTTACGAAACATCAAAATTGCGTGATCCGCGCTCAGTCGCCATCACCGGCGCGTCCAGCGGCATCGGCGAAGCGCTGGCGCGGCTTTACGCCGCGCCGGGGGTAACGCTCGCGCTGGCCGGGCGCGACGCGGGACGCATCGAGGCGGTCGCCGCGGCATGCCGCGAGACCGGCGCCGAAGTGGTCGCGGCGACACTCGACGTGACCGACATGGCGGCGACGGCCGCCTGGATCGCCGCCGCCGAGGCACGCGCGCCGCTCGATCTCGTCATCGCGAACGCGGGAATTTCAGGCGGCAGCGGCGCGGGCGGCGAAGACGCGGCGCAGACCCGAGATATCTTCGCCGTCAATCTCGCGGGCGTCGTGAACACGGTGATGCCGGCGGTCGCCTCGATGCGCGCGCGCCGGCGCGGCCAGATCGCTATCGTTTCCTCGCTGGCGGGGTATCGTGGACTGCCCGGCGCGCCCGCCTATTCGGCCTCGAAGGCGGCGGTCAAGGCCTGGGGCGAAGGGCTGCGGGGCGCGCTGCGTGACGAGGGGATCAAGGTTTCGGTCATCTGTCCAGGTTTCGTCACCACCCGCATGACCGCGCATAACACTTTTCCGATGCCGTTCCTGATGAGCGCCGAACGCGCGGCGGCGATCATCCGGCGCGGCCTGGCCCGCAACCGGGGCCTGATCGCCTTTCCGCCGCCGATGGCCGCCATGACATGGTTGTTCGGGGCGCTGCCGGGCTGGCTTGCCGATCCCCTGACACGTGCGCTGCCCGCAAAAGACTAAGGTTTTTCCCGCGCGCGGCGGATGCGCCGCCATTTTCTGACATTTCGGTTATGCTCGGCCAGTGTGCGGGCGAAGACATGCCCGCCTTCGCCGTTGGCGACGAAGTAAAGCTCTTTGCTGTCCGACGGGTGCAGCGCGGCGAACATGGCCGAACGGCCGGGGTTGGCGATAGGGCCGGGCGGCAGACCGCGATGGCGATAGGTGTTGTAGGGCGAGGAGATGGCGAGGTCGCGGCGCGTCAGCCGGCGCGCCAGCGGTCCTCGGCCCTCCGTCAGGGCGAACACCACGGTGGGGTCCGACTGAAGGCGCATGCGCCGCCGCAATCGATTATGGAACACCGCCGAAATCCGCGGACGCTCGCTCTCGACGCCGGTTTCTTTTTCGATGATCGAGGCGAGCGTCAGCATTTCCGCCGGGCTGTTGATGGCAAGCCCCTTGGCGCGCCCGCGCCACAGCCGGGGCAGTATCTCCGACATGGCGGCGCGCATGCGCCCGATCAGCGCGCGGCGGGTATCATCATGGGAATAGAAATATGTCTCCGGCAGCAGCACACCCTCCGCGACTCGCGGGCCGACGTCGCCCGTCAGGCCGTCGGCCATGCGCACCAGGGCCAGCGCTTGCGTGGAGGTCAGTCCCTCGGCGATGGTCAGCCGTCGCTTCACCGTCTCGCCGCTGACGATCAGGGCAATCGCGCCGTCCATGGAGACGGAAGCCGGGAAGGCGTATTCGCCGGCCCGCATCCGCCGGTCGCGATCGGTTAGCCGTGCGCCCACAATGAATACGAGGCGATGGTCGATCAGCCGGTTTTCCTGCAAAAGGTCGGCGATCGCGCCGAGCGCGGCTCCCTTGGGGATGATCACCGTAACGGATCGCGCGGCCGGGCCGGGCCGGTGGAAGGCGTCGTATCCCCAATAGACGGCCGCCGCGGCGCCGAGCGCCAACGCCAGGGTGCAAATCGCGATAATCCGGACGGCGGGGCGTCCCATACGACTGATTTAGGGTGCGGCGGTAAAGATCAATGACGCGTTGGTGCCGCCGAAACCGAAGGAATTCGACAGGGCATTGCGGACCTTGCGCTCCTTTGCCTTGAGGGGGACGAGATCGAGGTCGCACCCTTCGGACGGGTTTTCGAGGTTAAGCGTGGGCGGCACCACGCCCTCGTTTATCGCCTTGATCGCGAAGATCGCCTCGACGCTCCCCGCCGCGCCGAGCAAATGCCCGATCGCGGATTTGGTGGATGACATGGACAGATCATAGGCCGCGTCGCCGAACAGCCGCTTCACCGCCTGAAGTTCGATCTCGTCGCCTATCGGGGTCGAGGTGCCGTGCGCGTTGATGTAATCGATATCCTCCGGGTTCAGCCCGGCGCGTTTCAGCGCCGATCTCATCGACCGGAACCCGCCATTGCCGTCCTCGGGCGGCGAGGTGATGTGAAAGGCGTCGCCGGACATGCCGTAACCGATAATTTCGGCATAAATGTGGGCACCTCTGTTTTTCGCGTGCTCGAGTTCCTCCAGAACCACCACGCCGGACCCCTCGCCCATCACGAAACCGTCCCGGTCCTTGTCCCAGGGGCGCGAGGCGCGCTCGGGTGTGTCGTTGAAACCGGTCGAGAGCGCGCGCGCCGACGCGAATCCCGCGACGCCGATACGGCAAATCGCGGCCTCGGCGCCGCCGGCCACCATCACGTCCGCGTCTTCCCACTGGATCAGCCGGGCGGCGTCGCCAATCGCGTGCGCGCCGGTCGAACACGCGGTGACCACCGAATGGTTGGGACCCTTGAAACCGTACTTGATGGAGACCTGTCCGGAAGCGAGATTGATCAGGCTGGCCGGAATGAAGAAGGGCGTGACGCGGCGTGGTCCGCGCTCATGCAGCGCGATCGTTCCAGCCTCGATGACCTTGAGCCCGCCGATGCCGGAGCCGATCATCGTACCCGTGCGTTCCAAGTCCTCCTCGGTTTCCGGCTTCCAGCCGGAATCCTCGATTGCCTGGGTCGCGGCGGCCATCGCATACAGGATGAAATCATCCATCTTGCGCAGGTCCTTGATCTGGATCCAGTCTTCGGGATTGAAATTGCCGTCGGCCTGATCACCGAGAGGTATCTGGCCCGCGATCTTGGAAGGCATGTCCGAAACATCGAAGGATTGGATACCGGCGACGCCGGATTCGGCTTTTATCAGCCGGTCCCAGGAGTGTTTTACGCCTGAGCCGAGCGGCGACACCATACCGAGTCCGGTTACGACGATCCGTCTCATAGAAATTCCGTCCGCTTTGACGCCACGATCCGGTTAACGACGCGTTCGCGTCCTCTCCGAAACCACCCTTCGATCCGCGAGCGGATCAGTCGTTGGCGTTTGCCTCGATAAAGCTAATGGCGTCCTTGACGGTGAGAATTTTCTCGGCCGCGTCATCGGGAATTTCGCAGCCGAATTCTTCCTCGAACGCCATTACGAGTTCGACGGTATCGAGGCTGTCCGCCCCGAGGTCGTCGATGAATCTTGCATTCTCGGACACCTTGGATTCCTCGACCCCCAAGTGCTCCACCACGATTTTCCTTACGCGCTCAGAGGTATCGCTCATGCCTACGTTCCCTGGAGTTTAGTGCCGTAAATTCGGCCATAGTTGGTTGGACTTCGCCGTCTGGCACCGAGCCATACCGACCGGCGGGTTACCTAACATACTTATTTCGGCTTGACCAGTACCGAGCTAATTTCTCGGGTGCCGATTGAACCCGGTCTAGATCATTGCCATGCCGCCGTTCACATGCAGGGTCTGGCCGGTGATGTAAGACGCTTCGTCGCTCGCCAGGAAAACCGCGCAGGCGGCCACATCAGCGCCTTCTCCCAGCCGGCCGGCGGGGATTCTCTCGGTCAGTTGCGACACCTGGTCGTCGCTCAGCGCATCGGTCATGGCGGTGGATATAAAGCCGGGCGCGATGCAATTGACCGTGATTCCCCGCGACGCGACTTCGGCGGCCAACGATTTCGACATCCCGATCATGCCGGCTTTCGAGGCCGCGTAGTTGGCCTGTCCCGGATTGCCCGTGACGCCGACCACCGAGGTAATGCCGATGATGCGTCCCCAGCGCGCCCGCATCATGCCGCGCATCACGGCGCGCGACAGGCGGAATCCGGCGGTGAGATTTACGTCCAGAACCGACTGCCAATCGTCGTCCTTGAGGCGCATCGCGAGATTGTCGCGGGTCAACCCGGCATTATTGACCAGGATATCAATACGCCCCATCGCCTCCGTGGCGGTCTTGATCAGCCCGTCGGCGGCATCCGCGTCGGCCAGGTCGGCCGCGGCGACATGCGCCCGCGCGCCCAGCTCATCGGCCAGCGCGCCGAGCGCGTCGGCGTTGCGGCCCGCCAGCGCGACCGTTGCGCCCTGGTCATGCAGGGCGCGCGCGATCGCGCCGCCAATGCCGCCGGAAGCGCCGGTCACGAGGGCGCATCTGTCTGTCAGATCGAACATTACTTGCGCCTACAGTGTTTTGATCAGGGAGTCGATGTCGTCGGGCGTTGCCAGCGCCATCCCGGTCATATCGGGATCGATGCGCCGCACCATGCCGGTCAGCACCTTGCCGGCGCCGATCTCGACCAGCGTATCGACATCGGCGTCGCGCATGGTGATCACGCTTTCGCGCCATCGCACCGTCGCCGTCACCTGCCGGACCAGCAACTCGCGAATCTCTCGCGGATCGTCGGTCTCCGCGGCGGATACGTTGGCGATAAGCGGCACCACGGGTCGTTTCAGATCGACCCCGGCCAGTGCTGCTTCCATCACATCCGCCGCCGGCGCCATCATCGAACAGTGAAACGGCGCGCTGACCGGCAGCAGGATGCTGCGCCGGATGCCGGCTTCCTTGGCGATCCCGATGGCGCGGTCGATGGCGGCGGTCGCGCCCGAAAGCACCACCTGGCCGGTCGCGTTATCGTTGGCGAGATCGCAGACCTCGCCCTGTGCGGCCGTTTCGGCGATTTCCCGCGCCTGGTCGAGGTCCGCGCCCAGCAGCGCGGCCATCGCGCCTTCGCCCACGGGCACCGCTTCCTGCATGGCGCGGCCGCGGGTCTTCAACAGGCGCGCCGTATCGGCGATGTCGAGGGCGAGCGCCGCGGCCAACGCCGAATACTCGCCCAGCGAATGGCCGGCGACGAAACGGCAGCTTGCCGCGATGTCCATGTCGGCCTCGGTCTCGAGCACCCGCAACACCGCCAGGCTGACCGCCATCAGCGCCGGTTGCGCGTTCTCGGTCAGCGTAAGCTCGTCATCGGGTCCGTCGGCGATCAGCTTCGAGAGATTCTGGCCGAGGGCGTCGTCGACCTCTTCCAGCGTATGCCGAGCCACCGGAAAAGCGGCGATGATATCGCCGGCCATGCCGACCGCCTGGGAGCCTTGTCCCGGAAATACAAATGCGCGCGCCATATTCACTCGCCAATCTATATGGATGTCCCATGGCCAGTGATAGCGGCTGATCGGAGCCTGTCAAGCATGGGTGATTCTTGGGGGCCGTTCGATTGGGATACCCGGCAAATCCGGCGATCCGGAATCGTTGGTTATCGTCGAACGGCAACCTTCAGTTCGGGGTCGAAATTCGCCGTCGCCCAGGCGCGCCTGCTGAGTTTCATGCCCGGAAGGTAGTACGAGATCAACACGCTGGTATAGATTCCACCAACGTGGTTTCGGATTTCCAGTGCGAGCGCCGACAGGTCCGCCGGTTGGGTCTTCCGGGCGAGCCGGACGACCACCTTGAGTTTGCCGTCCGCGACCACCCGGCTGTTGAGGATGGAATAGGCCGGGCCGTTTCCAGTCGGTCCCCGCGTGAGATAACCCGAATGTACCCAGCGTACCGCGGCGTCCGGTGCGCTGATCTTCGCCCATTGTTTCTTGTGGCCATAAACTTGGACGATCTCTCCCCCTCTCAACTTGTCGACCACGGCGGCTCTGGCGCTTGGCGCGCGTCGGACGTTGAGCGAGCTGGCGCGGACTTCGAAATTCAGCGCGACGGGGCGGCTGGCCTCGGCATCGCCTGTCAGGATCAGGCCGCTCATTTTACCGGCTATGAGAAAAACGCTCATGCTCAAGACCAGTGCGCCGACGAATTGCGGACGCAATACGGGCTGTTTGTTTTTTTGTTTCCCGTTCTCGTCTTCCGGTTTGGCGGGGGTTGCGCGGGCGCGCGAGCGGAACGGGTTCGGCCAGCGGAAAGTCCTTGTCCGAGGTTCGCGGTCGCGCCGCGCCAGGTTTTTGTTTTCTTGCCGCGTGCGCCGGATCGCGCGCCGATTGGCCACGTAAGCGAGGACCGGCCGTACGATTCTGTCTCTCACCCATTTTAAAACGTTGGTGATCCAGTTCCGAAAATCCGATTTGATCCAATTCCAGAAATCCGATCTGATCCAGCCCCAGAGGTCCTTTTTTAGCCAGCCCATCGGATCGGTTCGGATCCGTTTCCAGAGACGCAACAGCGCGGTCTCGACCTTCTCTATCCTCGCTTCTATACCCCAACCCTGGTCGGCTTCCGGCTCATCGCCCGTCAAACCGGCGCGTTCGTT
>CAZPMO010000043.1:15084-29431 GCA_964587515.1 uncultured Rhodospirillaceae bacterium
ACAAGGGCTGAAATCAGCATGTTGAAGGTCCAGGATTTCATCCGGATCTTCACGGACTTGCCGTCATGTAATTTGAGGACGCAGGGAATGCTTCTAAAATCGACGCCGGTAAGACGTTTAGCGACACGAAGGATGGGCTGGGCGAGCAGATTTACGAGGCGTCTCCAGGCAGCCGGCTTCGTGGCCCCGTTTCCGTCGGGTTCCCTCGGTTCAAGGGATTCGATCCGCCCAAAAGGATATTTGCGCGTCAAGGGGAATATCTTCCCCTCCACGTAGTAAATTAATTCCAATCGCGGATTGCGAAAAAAGGAGACCGCGCACCGAACTTTTTTGTTGGTAAAGTTCGCGCTTTCGACCTCGATCGGATGTATGACCAAAAATCTCAATTTATGTCATTCCTCGACATATATTGTTACGTGAACCTGGGAAGATTAAAATTACCCGTTCGGATTAATCTGAATTGCGCGTCCGTACTCAATTCCGGCGGCATGGCGGACGACGGCGGTTACCAGCCCAACTTCGCGCGAATGTCGGCGACCGCCTCCAGTTGGCGTTCGTGGTCGCCGGTGAAGCGGATCACGAAATGGGTCAGGCCCGCCTCGGCGTATCCGGCGAGCCAGTCGGCGACGGCGGAGCCGGAGCCCGCGAACCACGCCTGGTGTTTTTTCATCATCTCGCCGCAGCCGGGATAATAGGCCTCCAGGAACTCGCCGATGCGCATCTCGGCTCGCGCCGCGTCGTCGTCGACGCACACGGTCATGTACATGGCGCCGTCGAGCACATTCGGGTCGCGGCCCGCCTCTTGCGCCATCTCCCGCACCTCCCGCCATTTTTCGCTGAATTTCTCCGGTGTCGGCGAGATCGGGAACCAGCCTTCGAAATAACGCGCCGCCCGCTGCATGGACCCCCGCGTGTTGCCGCCCATCCAGATCGGCGGTCCGCCCTTGCGGTGAGGGGTCGGTCCGATGACCGCATTTTCGAGCCGCCAGCGCCCGTCCCAGGTGACCGGCTCGCCGGTCCGAAGCGCGCGGCAAAGCTGCATGCATTCGAGCACCCGCCCGACGCGTTTTTCGAACGGCAGGCCGAGTGCGGCGAATTCGGCGTGGATGCCGGGCTGGTCCGGGCTGATGCCGATGCCAAGGATGAACCGCCCCTCGCTGACCTGATCGAGCGTTGCCGCCTGATGCGCCAGTTGAACAGGATTGCGGAGCGCCGGCAGCAGCACGCCCGTTCCCAGCAATGCCCGCCTGGTCCGTCCCGCGACCGCGGCCAACATCACCATTGGCTCGTGTCGCGGCCGGTCGAGCAGGGAATCGTCGATCCAGATGGAATCGTAACCCAATGTCTCGGCCCGCTCGGCCAGTGCCAGCAGCGGCCCGCCCGCCGGGTTGCCCTCCATCACGCGCTCGCGCGTCGGCAGCAGATATCCGATTTTCGGCCCCATCACGGCCTCCGTGTTTATTGCGCTCCAAACAGACAAAGGGACGGTAATCCTTTGAACCGGCAATGTCGTCGGTCCGATTGGAGGGCCCGGATTCGCTGCCGGATTCGCGGATGGTGGAGTGCTTGCGTGGTGGGTCTAAAAGTGTATAGTGCGCGCCGCGCAGAACCCGAATGTGGGGCCTGTGCGTGTCGGGGCGCGCGGCCTAAATCGGACGCCGAAATCAAACGGGGTCACATCGAATTCGCCGCCGCCCCCATTGGTGACTTCACAAGCCGTCACAGGCGACAAGGAGCGCGTGACAGTGCCGTATTATGAGAGCGTCTATATCGCTCGACCGGATTTCTCCGCCGCCCAGGTGGAAGCCTTGACCGAAAGCCTGACCGGTATCGTTACCGAAAATGGCGGCCAGGTCACAAAGAACGAATATTGGGGGCTGAAGAATCTGGCTTACCGGATCAAGAAGAACCGGAAAGGCCACTATTCACTGCTCAATATCGATGCGCCGTCGGAGGCGATCTCGGAGTTGGAGCGCAACATGCGGATCAGCGAGGATGTCCTCAGATACCTCACGGTCCGGGTCGACGAGCTGGAGGAAGGCCCCTCGATGATGCTGCAGAGCCGCGGATCGCGCGATCGCGACGACCGGGGCCGGCGCGATCGCGGTGGTCGCGACGACCGTGGCGGGCGAGGAGACTGGGACGGCCCACCCCGTCGCGCCGCAGAGGAAGACGCCGGTAGCGCGGATGCCCCGGCCGCGACTGAAGCCGCGGCGCCCGACGCCGAAACCACCGAGGGAGACGCCGAATGAGCCGCAGGCCTTTCTTCCGGCGTCAAAAATCCTGTCCTTTTTCCGGACCCGGCGCGCCCAAGATCGACTTCAAGGACGTGAAGCTTCTGCAACGCTTTACCTCGGAACGCGGAAAGATCGTGCCGAGCCGCATCACCGCCGTATCCGCGAAGAAGCAGCGTGAACTGGCGACCGCGATCAAACGCGCCCGCAACCTCGCGCTTCTGCCTTTCCTGATCAAATAAACCGCCGGGCGTCCGGCGCGGTCATGTCCAGGGAAATTCTTCCGGCCGTCGGCGCCGGTATTGTCGCATCCCTGTTTTATATGTCGCTCGGACTCGGGTCGCCCGGCGCGCTCATCCTCGTCGTCCTCTCGCCACTGCCGCTATTTGTCGTTGGTCTTAGCCGAGGAATGATGATGGCGATCGTCGCCACCGTGACGGCCGTCGTGATCATACTGGTCGCCCGGCCGTTCTCCAACGCCGGGCTGTTCGTCGCCACCGGAGCCGCGCCGGTGCTGCTGCTCGTCTATCTCGGCATTCAATCACGGCCCGCCGCATCGGGAAAAGCGGAGTGGTACCCGACGGGGTATATGATTTCATGGCTGGGCGGCGTCGCGCTTGTGTATCTGGTGGCGGTCGCGCTTTATTATTCGGGACCGCAAGGTGGTCTCGAAGCCACCACCGGCGCGATGATCCGGGAACGGGTCGGGTTGGTGGTCGGAACCTTGCCGGGCCGAGAGCCCGACGCCCTGGCTCGCGATATCACCCGGTTGTTTCCCGCCACCATGCTGACGACCTGGCAGATGATCGTGCTGGCCAATTATGGGCTGGCCCAGGGTCTGCTGGTGCGTTTTCAAAAAAATATCCGGACCGAGCCGGCCTTCGCGAGCCTGGATTTGCCGCGCTGGCCCCTCGCCGTGCTGGTGGTTTTTGCCGCCGCTTCGATGATTTCGGGCCAGGTCGGCTATGCCGGGCGAAACGGCCTGGTCATCATCGCAGTCCCCTTTTTCTTTTTGGGACTGTCGGTTATACATGCGCTTTCCAGCCGTTGGCGGGGTCGTCCCTTGATCCTGATGATGGTTTATTTGGTTTTGCTGATATTCGGATGGCCGGCGGTCGTGGTCGCGGGTCTGGGGTTTGCTGAACCGTGGACCCGGCTGCGTCGACGGTTCGGCGCGACGGGTTCGGGCGAGGAGGAAGAGTAATGGAAGTGATCTTGCTGGAGAGGGTCGAGAAACTCGGCCAAATGGGCGACGTGGTGAACGTCAAACCGGGCTTTGCGCGTAATTTTCTGTTGCCTCAGAGAAAGGCGCTGCGCGCGACCAAGGCGAACGTCGCGGATTTTGAAACCAAGCGCTCCCAGCTCGAAGCGGTAAATCTGGAAAAGCGCGACGAGGCTGCGGGCGTTTCCGATAAGCTCGATGGGCTCTCGGTGGTTATCGTTCGCCAGGCGAGCGACAGCGACCAGCTTTATGGCTCGGTTACGACGCGCGACATTGCCCGGGAAGTCACCGCGGCCGGTTTCACCGTCGACAAGGTCCAGATACAGCTTGCCCGGCCGATCAAGACGGTCGGACTGCACGAAGTTCAGGTCCGGCTGCACCCGGAAGTCACCTCGATCGTGACGGCCAATGTCGCGCGATCGGAGGAAGAAGCCGAGGCGCAGGCGCGCGGCGAGCGGCCCGGCCTCATGGACGACGACGACGAAGAGAATCCGGTCGAGGCCGCCGAGGCCATGTTCGAGGAGGGCGCCGCCAACCTGCCGTCCGACGATGACGAAGAAGCATCTCCCGAGTCTTCGGACGACGAGGCCGAAGAGGATACGCCCGCCGCGGCGGACGGTGACGAAGAGCAGCCAGGCGGTTAAAGCCGGGCTTCGCCCATGGCGATGAAATTTGAACGCGTCGGGTTCGTGGCCGGTACGTCACAGACGGCGCAAAGCGCCTTGCATCGGCTGCGTAAGCGCTATGGCGCCACTAAACCGGAAAGAGCCGATGTGATCGTCGCGCTCGGCGGCGACGGTCTGATGCTGGAGACCCTGCACCGGTTCATGGACCCGGCGATTCCCATTTACGGCATGAACCGGGGCACGGTCGGCTTCCTGATGAACGAGTTCCGTGAACCCGGGTTGCTGAAACGGCTCGAGAATGCGCAAACCGTCGAACTTCACCCGCTTCACATGCGCGCGCGCACCGTCGATGGAGACATTTACGAGGCGATCTCGATCAACGAGGTGTCGCTGCTGCGCGAGACTCGCCAGGCGGCGAAGCTCAGGGTCTCGATCGACCGCACGGTGCGCATGAAAGAGCTGGTCTGCGACGGGGCGCTGGTATCGACGCCGGCTGGCAGCACCGCCTATAACCTCTCGGCCCACGGGCCAATCATTCCGCTGGGCGCGAAACTGCTGGCGTTGACCCCGATCAGCGCCTTCCGGCCGAGGCGATGGCGCGGCGCGTTGCTGCCGTCGACGGCGCGGGTCAGTATCGAGGTGCTGGAGCCGCGCAAGAGGCCGGTCAGCGCGGTCGCCGATTATACCGAGGTTCGCCAGGTCAAACGGGTCGATGTGCGTGAGGACACCAGTGTCTCGCTGCGCCTGTTGTTCGATCCGGAACACAATCTCGAGGACCGCATCCTCAACGAACAGTTCACGCCCTGACCGCTGGTATAATTATCTGCGCCGCGCGCGGACCAGGATGCCGACGATTGTCTCTTCGCCGAGCGATTTGCAGGCTTCCAGCCGATGAAGGCCTTCCACCAGCACCAGACGTTTTTCGTCGTCCCGGACCTGAATAGGCGTTCGCTGCCCTTCTTCGAGCATGCTCTCGGCGATAGCGTTCACGGTCGCGGGATCAAGCGTCTGGCGCCGCTTCACCGGCACGTAAATATCGTCGATTTTGAAAGTCTGATCTTCCATCGGTTTATTGAACCTGGTTCCCGCACCCTTCGATTTTATACCAATGATCGCCCATATTAACCTGTTTCACGGGTGGCCGGATCGACAACGATTCTTCGCGCCGCCGGCTCCTATCCCACGTCGTCGCCCGCGACCAATCGCCGGGCCATCTTTTCCGCCAGCCGGGGCGCGACGCCGGGGCGGCTCCACGGGCATGACGCAAGGCAGATCGCACAGCCGTGATGCTCGTTGAAATAGAGCACGCATCTGTCGAAATCGACGTACCATTTCTCATCGCCGCGCACCCACTGTTTGGCGTCGTGGATCGCGTCTACCGGGCAATCGCGCGTGCAAAGCCGGCAATTGAGGCAGAAATCGTCGGCGCCGAACGCGGCCGGCGCATCCACGATCAGCGGCATGTCGGTGAGCACCGTGGCCAGGCGGAAAGAAGCGCCGAAATCGCGATGGATCATCGAGCCATGCTTGCCTAGCTCGCCGAGGCCGGCCTCGATGGCGGCCGGGATCAGCAGCACCGGTCCGGCGCTCGGGCCGCAATGGGGCAACGCGTCGTAGCCCTGGCCCCGGATCCAGTCGGCGAGGGAGCGCGCCGCGCGGGCGCCGCGTTCGTACTGGCCCATTACCTCGGCCGAGGACTCATCGCTCGGCGCACTGCGTATCATCTCATAATCCATACGCACGGCGAGGACGATCATCCACGCATAATCGGCCTCATAGCCCTCGAACACCCATTCCGGGCGCAGGCGGGTAATGCCCACCGAATCCGCTTCGCGGCCGAGCGCCTGCGTCTTGACCTCCTCGACCCGGGTTTCCGGAGACTTCTCCATGCGCGTCTTCTTGACCGGCGCCAGCGGCGCCCGGTTGAGGGCGCGGATGCGGTCGCGGGCCGCTTCGTTGCCCGGACCGCGCCGCCGGCTCTGGTACCACAGCATGAGTTTCCCGTGCGGCAATATCCCGGCGTCGTGCCAATAGATCGGCGTTGGCCGGCGGCCGGTACGCTCTCCGTGGCCGTTAAGCGTATTGCCCGAAATTTCCGGCAGCAGCGCCAGCTGCTCGGGATTGGGTCGGAAAGGCTCCTGTTCCCCGGTCAAGGGGCGTATTCCTCGCCCGCCTCACGCCGCGTCATGAACAGATCCGACGGCAGCTCGGTCCCGATGCCCCGTTCGCGCGCGATCTCAAGTACCCGCTTGCAGACCGAGGCGAACTGGATGCCCATGCCAACATTGTTGCTGTGAAGCGTGATCTGGCTCGATGATGTCCGGCCGCGAAACCGGCCGGTGCAAAGCTCGCCGACCTCGCAAATATTGTCCCACGAGGTGTAGCCGGCGCGCAGCGGCATCAGAATATCGGCCTGTTGATCGAGCTCGACCTGTTCGCGGAGATTGACCACGACCACTTCGGATCGGCGCACCACCTCGTCGTCGATCTCGCGGCGACCATCGAATTTGCTGGCGCCGACCATGCTGATGACGTGCGCGCCGTCCGACAGCCAACGTCCGAATATCACCGGATCGGCGGAGTTCGTCGCCGCGATGACGATGTCGGACCCTGATGTCGCCTCCTCGGCGCTGTCGACGGGCCGCGCCGCCACGTCGAACTCGGCGGCCGTGGCGGCGGCGAAGCGTTCGCGGTTTTCAGGCGTCGGCGAGAACACCTTGACCTCGCTGATATGCGGTCGGACGGCCAGCACCGCTTCGATCTGGGCGCGCGCCTGCTTGCCGGACCCGAGGATGCCGAGCGTCTCGGAATCCTCGCGCGCGAGATATTTCGCCGCCACGCCGGTGGTCGCGCCGACCCTGAGCGGCGAGACCGCGTGATCGTGGACGATGCCCAGCAGTTCGCGCGAAGCGATGTCCCAGACCAGCACAAAACCCGAAAAATCGCCGGGAATGGTCTGGCGCGTGCCGCCGCCCTTGCGGCGATAGGTCGTATGCGCGGCATTGAGGCGGATCGCGGCCACCCCGTGGCACGGCACGATGCCCGGGATGACGTTGAGCCAGAACCAGGTCGGATCCTCGTAGGCGGCCTCGGGCACGTAGAGGCGCTGGCGCGGGATAATTTGCGCGCGTTGCGAGCCGAAATCGTGAAAGGCTTCGCCGATCAGCTCGATCGCCTCGCCCATGCCGAGCAGCCCGGCGGCCTGTTCGTTCGTCAGAACCAGAACGGTATCAGGCATGATCAGCCCTTCGCCCCGAAATGGGCCAGCGCCGTGACGTGAGAATCGAGAAGGCCCGGCACCCGCTCGGGGTCCGCCCGGCCCCAGCCGCATTCGCACGAGACGCCGGCGACCGGAACGTGAGCCAAAGCGCGTTCGAGACGGGCCCGGTCGCCCGCCTCGTCATCGTCATGGATCAGGCCGAAAAAGAGCTCGCACCCGTCGGGCCGGTCGAGGCCGGCGAGCGGCTCGAAATAGGCGTCGTCGGCGCGGTCCCGCGGTACCGGTATATGGATGAACTGGATTTCTCGGCCTACGCGCCCGATTACTCCATTGGCCATCTCGACCACAATTCCAAGGTCCGCCGGCTGCAACAGATGTTCGTTGCGCGGGCTGCCATAACAAAAATGATAGCCGAGATCGATGCCCGCCGGCACCGCATCGCCGACACGGGCGAGCCCGGACAGGATCTGTTCCTTGTAATCATCCGGCCGAAAATCGTAGTAATCCTCGAACATCAGCACTTCCTGGCAGACGTCCCATTGGATGGCGATGCGGTCGTGCGGCAGGTTGCGCGCGATGCCGTCGACCTCGGCCAGCAGCGCCGGCTCGAAAACACGGAAAAAATCCGGCTGAGCGCGCGGGCTGACATAGTTGTATCCGGGCGCGCCCACCGTTGGCAGGCAGATCTGAAAGCGGACGCCAGGGCCGATGACGCCTTTTCCCTGAAGCCGGTCGAAAATGCGAAACGATTCTTCGGCCGCGGCCGCGTATCCGATCTCGAAGACGACTTTGTCGAGGTCGGTCCCGTACTTGAACCGGACCAACGGAATCTCGCGCAGCAGCACCCCGTCCCACTGGCGCCACTGAAGCGGCGGCGTCTCGGTATCGACCTCCATGTCGGGGTGCTCGGACAACATGACCTGGATAAAACGGATCCAGTCGATCCGCTTGCCGGTCTCGCCGTCGGGCAGGCGACGGAGATGGGGCCCGACCTTGGCGCAGACCGCGCGAAAGACGGATTCCGCGTCCCCAAGGGGAATGCTGCCGACCAGATGGACGGCGGGATGGCTTTGTGGCTGGCTCATGGATCCTCCTTGCCCCGATTACTTCACGAATGCGGCGCGGACCGGTCGCGACCGAATTCTGCAGTGATCGGCGCGGCCATTCAACCGGCCATCATTCTGTTCTTCCGAAATTGTTAATGATTAATCGGTGATGCTTGTGGCTGGTCCGGCAAAGACCACAGGCATGAGATGGTTCAAATTCTCAGACGATTTCTGGCCGATACGTATGGGGCGACGGCGATCGAATACGCGCTGATCGCTTCCCTGATCTCGCTGGGCGCTTTAACCGCCATGGGCTCCATGGGCGCTTCCCTGTCCGACATGTTCGGGTTTGTCTCGGCTCAACTCGCCCTACCCGGCGGTGAGGTCACCCAATGCGTGTCGGTCGACTCGAGCTGCGATAAATAGAGCGGTTTCCCCTCTATCAGTCGCCGTATTCGAGCACCTTGTCGTAGGCCGGAAGGGTCAGGAATTCCTCCAGGGTCGGGGCGCCGATCAGATCGCGGAAGAGTTGTGCGGCGTCCTCGAAATGGCCGGTCGTGTAGCGGTCCTCGCCGACGGCGTCGCGAATTTTATCCATCTCCTCGTTCAGCACCGTCTCGAACATGGTCGCGTCGATGGCTGGTCCGGCGTCGAGATGGGCGCCGTGGTGCACCCACTGCCAGACCTGGGTGCGGGAGATTTCCGCCGTCGCCGCGTCTTCCATTAGATTATAGAGCGGCACGCAGCCCTGACCGCGCAGCCAGGCCTCGGTGTAGAGCACGCCGACATTGATGTTCTGGCGCAAGCCGGCCTCGGTGATCGGCCCCTCGGCCACCGCCAGCAGATCGGCGGCGGTGATGTCCACGTCATCGCGCGCGATGTCGAGCTGGTTGGGCCCGGGCATGATCTCGTCGAACACCGCCTTGGCGACCGGCACCAGCCCGGGATGGGCGACCCAGGTGCCGTCATGGCCGTTCCTGGCTTCGCGCAGCTTGTCCTCGTGGACTTTGTCGAGCGCGGCTCGGTTGGCGTCCTCGTCGCCGCGGATCGGGATCTGCGCCGCCATGCCGCCCATGGCGTGGGCGCCGCGCCGGTGGCAGGTCTTGATCAGCAGCAGGCTGTAGGATTGCAGAAAATGGCTGGTCATGGTCACCAGCCCGCGATCGGGCAGCACGAAATCCGGGTCGTTGCGGAAGCGCTTGATGAAGCTGAAGATATAGTCCCAGCGCCCGCAATTGAGACCCGCCATGTGCTCGCGCAGCTCATAGAGGATTTCGTCCATTTCGAAAGCGGCGAGAATTGTCTCGATCAGCACGGTTCCCTTGATGGTGCCGCGCGGGATACCGAGATGCTCCTGGGCGGCGATGAACACATCGTTCCACAGCCGCGCTTCGAGATGGTTCTCGATCTTGGGCAGATAGAAGTACGGGCCGGAGCCACGTTCCATCAGCGCGCGGGCGTTGTGAAAGAAGTAAAGACCGAAATCAACCAATGAGCCGGAGGCCGGCTGGCCGTCGATCCGGATGTGCATTTCCGGCAAGTGCCAGCCGCGCGGCCGCGCCAGCAGCACCGCCGTGGAATCGTTGAGGCTGTATTCCTTGCCACTGTTCGGGTCGGTAAATTCGATGTCGCGCCGGTTCGCGTCCATCAGATTGATCTGGCCCTCGATGACGTTGCGCCAGGTCGGCGTCGAGGCGTCTTCGAAATCGGCCATGAAAACGCTGGCGCCCGAATTCAGCGCGTTGATCACCATCTTGCGGTCGGTCGGGCCGGTAATCTCGACGCGGCGATCCTGGAGATCGGCCGGGGTCGGCGAGATTTTCCAGTCGCCGGCGCGTATGTCGGCGGTCTCGGCCAGGAAGTCGGGTCGCTCGCCGGCGTCGAGCTGTTTCTGGATTTCCATCCGCCGCGCAAGCAGCTCGCGCCTGACGGGATCGAAACGACGGTGAAGCATCGCGATGAACGCCATCGCATCGGGGGTCAGCACACGGTCGAAACCGGGCGCCATGGGTCCCAGAATCTCGACGCCTTCGCAGGGTTCAGCAGTCATGGTTGCGAACATCCCTTCGCTCGATCCGTCCATAGTCCAACTCCTAGGCTAACTTAGAGTAGTATTCGAGGCCAATCTCTATCGTGAGAGATTTAGCGCAGCCGTTCCTCGGCGATCGAGTACCGCGTGCAGCACGATGACCGCGTCTCCGTCGCGACCTCGGACCAGGCGCGCTCGGCTTCCGCGCGATCGATATAGGGACCCATGATTTCACCGCTACCGTTGACGAGATCGGTAAAGCCGGTGTCGCTGAACTCGCCGCCGACAACCCAATATTGTGTGCGTTGCGTATCCATTGCGTGTTTCCTCCGGTTTTGTCTCTGGCCGCTATTCCGCGGCCGTGAGAACGGGTTCGGTTTTCTCGGCGGCGTGGAACTGCGCCGATTCGGTCGATTCCGACATCGCCGTGGTCGATGACGCGCCGCCGGCGATGGTCGTCGCCACGGCGTCGAAATAGCCGGTGCCCACCTCGCGCTGATGGCGGGTTGCGGTATAACCGGTCGCCTCGCTGGCGAATTCCGCCTCCTGCAATTCGCAATAGGCCGCCATGCCGCGGTCGCGATAGCCGCTCGCGAGATCGAACATCGAATGGTTCAGCGAGTGGAAACCGGCCAGGGTGACGAACTGGAACTTGTAGCCCATGGCGGCCAGTTCGCGCTGGAATTCGGCGATCGTCGCGTCGTCGAGATGGGCCCGCCAATTGAACGAGGGCGAGCAGTTATAAGACAGCAGCTTGCCGGGAAATTCCGCGTGGATCGCCTCGGCGAATTCACGCGCCTCGTCGAGATTGGGGTTCGAGGTCTCCCACCACAGCAGATCGGCATAGGGCGCGAAGGCGAGGCCCCGCGCGATGCAGTGCTCCAGCCCGGTATCGGGCTTGAGGCGGAAGAAACCTTCCGCGGTGCGCTCGCCGGTCAGGAACCGGTGGTCGCGCTCGTCGACATCCGACGTGATCAGCCGCGCGCTTTCGGCATCGGTGCGCGCCATCACCAGCGTCGAGGTGCCCATCACGTCGGCGGCGAGCCGCGCGGCGTTGAGGTTGCGGATATGCGCTTGGGTCGGGATCAGCACCTTGCCGCCGAGATGGCCGCATTTTTTCTCGGACGCGAGCTGGTCCTCGAAATGAACCGCCGCGGCGCCGGCCTCGATGAAGGCCTTCATGATCTCGAACGCGTTCAGCGGTCCGCCGAAGCCAGCCTCGGCGTCGGCGACGATCGGCGCGAACCAGTATGTGTCGCCTTCGCCTTCCATGGTCTGGATCTGGTCGGCGCGTTGCAGCGTCCTGTTGATGCGGCGCACCAGTTCGGGGCCCGCATTGGCGGGATAAAGGCTCTGGTCGGGATACATCGCGCCGGCGGTATTTGCGTCGGCCGCGACCTGCCAGCCTGAAAGATAAATGGCCTCGAGCCCGGCGCGCACCATCTGCATCGCCTGGTTGCCGGTCATCGCGCCCAATGCCGCGACATGGCCATCGCGCTGCAACAGGTTCCACAGACGGTTGGCGCCGATTTCGGCCAGCGTGTGGCGAATATGTACCGAGCCGCGCAGTCGCTCGACCTCGTCGGGCGCGTAATCACGCTGGATGCCGTCGAAACGGTCGTTCGCTGTTTCGGCGATAAGGGAGTCGAAAGTAATCTCGGCCATGATCTGAATTCCTTGTTGCGGCCCCCGGATCCCATGCCGGAAGCGACGATACATAATTGACAATTAATTTATCTACGTCTATAAGTGTTTGAAATAAAAAGGTAAACGAGTGTGTGATTGTATCAAAATTAACTATAATTTTGTAAAGCTTGTAAAGAATAGGCGGTCATGAACGACCAGAAACTATTCGGTGGGCCCAGGGTCCGCCGCCTGCGCAAGGATCGCGGCCTGACCCAGGCGCGCATGGCCGATGAGCTTGGCATTTCGGCCAGCTATCTCAACCTGATCGAGCGCAACCAGCGCCCGCTGACCGCGCAGATTCTGGTGCGCCTCGCGGAATCCTACGATATCGATTTCCGCAGTTTCGCGGGCAACGATGAAGCCCATGCCCTGGCCGGGCTGCAGGAGGTGTTCAGCGACCCCTTGTTCGAGGCCTATGATCTGGGCCTCCAGGACCTGAAGGATCTGGCCGGCTCCAACCCCGAGGCCAGCCAGGCCATCGTGACCCTCTACCAGGCCTATCGCGAGGGAATCACAGGCGCGGCCGAGCTTGCCGAGCGGTTGGCCGACACCGACAAGACGGCCGGTCTGGGCGGAACGCCGCGGTTTCCGGGCGATACGGTGCGCGAATTCCTGCATGCCCAGGACAATCATTTCGCCGGGATAGAGAGCGCGGCGGAGGACTTCCACGAGCGCGCCGGTCTCGCCCGCGACGAGCTTTATCATGGGTTGCGCAGCTATCTCGCGGAGACGCTCGGCATCGGCGTCAACGTTGTGCCGTCCGACGTGCTGCCGACCACATTGCGGCTGTTCGACCATCATCGCCGCCGCGTGCTGTTGTCGGAAATGCTGCCGGTATCGGGGCGCGTCTTCCAGCTCGCTTACCAGATCGCGGTGCTGGAACACGGCGCGCTGCTCGACGACATTCTCGAGGCCGGGCGCGTCAAGGATCCCCAGGTGCGCCGCTTGACGCGGGTCAATCTCGCCAACTATTTCGCTGGCGCGGTGATGATGCCTTATGACCGGTTCCTGACAGCGGCCGAGAGCGCGCGTTACGACATCGATATCCTGTCACAGCGCTTCGACGCCAGCTTCGAGCAGATCTGTCACCGGCTGACCACCATGCAGCGCTCCGGCGCGCGCGGCGTGCCGTTCTTCATGATGCGGGTCGACAATGCCGGCAACATCTCCAAGCGTTTCTCCGCCGGCGGCTTCCAGTTCGCGCGGTTGGGCGGCGCCTGCCCGCGCTGGAACGTCCACCACGCCTTCCAGACGCCCGGCAAAATTTTTACCCAGATGGTCCAGATGCCCGACGGCGCCGCCTATTTCAGCGTCGCGCGCACCGTCAACCGCACCGGCGCCGGCTTTCACGTGCCAGAACAGCAACTCGCCGTCGGGCTCGGCTGCGAGATCTCCCAGGCCCGTCGGCTGGTCTACGCCGACGGCTTCGATACCGCGAACGCGGCGGCCGCGACCCCGATCGGCATCAACTGCCGCCTGTGCGAACGCACCGACTGCAACCAGCGCGCCTTCCCGCCGATCAACCGCCCCATGATCGTCGACGAGCGCCGCCGCGACGTCTCGCCGTTCGTCTTCGCGGTCGATTAAGACGCATTTTTCGTCAGCCGCGCACCTCGACCTTCACCTGGGTGCAGTTGTATGCGTTACACGGCGCGAGCACGTCCATGGGACAGTTGGAGAGGCCGACGAGCAGCGGCATCATCGCCTCGAATTCGATATAGTCGCCGGGTTTCGACACCGGATAGTCGATGATCCATCTGCGTTCGGCGCAGTCGTGATGGTAGTTCATGAACAGATCCATGGTGTCCGGGATGTCCTCGTAGCCGATGCCGTAGGGCTCCATCACGCCCGTGATGATCTCGTGGCACCCGTCCATCGGCCCCACCCCATGGCTGTCGTACAGAAACCGGTTGCACATGCGGTTGTGCACGTCGTGAACGCCTTTGGGTTCGGCCGTGTCGCCGATGATCGTCATCATCGGGCGGCAGGTCGTCGACATCAGCGTGTCGCCCACCGTCAGCGTATCGCGCGGCACATAGTCGTCGCCCGGCTTGGGCACATAACGGGTCCGCGAATAGGAGGTGGACAGCTTTTCGCGGGTGTTTTCCTTGTTGAACAGCGCCATGTCGACCACCTGCTGGCCTTCCATGTCAATCACCCGCAAATGCTGCCCGGCCTCGAGCTCCACCGCGAGCCCGGTCTTCGGCGGCAGCACCTTCTCGAAAATTACGTCCATTGCCTTCCCCCCTTTTGGTCTTGGCGATCGATGGTAGACGATCGCCTG
>CAZPMO010000044.1:0-29200 GCA_964587515.1 uncultured Rhodospirillaceae bacterium
TGGACCGTGGTCGAGGGCTTCACCGGCGCCACCACCATGCGCATCGCCGCCGGCGGCGGACTTGAGCCCGCGAGTTGGGCCGGCACCAACTGGATGCAGTCCTTTCTCGGGGTGGTGCCAGGCGCGTTCGGGGCGACGTCGGCGCTGGCCGTCCTGATCGGCGCGGCGTTCCTGGTTTATGTCCGCGTCGCCTCGGTGCGCATCATGGCCGGCGCGCTGCTCGGCATGATCGTCGCGGCGCTTCTGTTCAACGCGTTGGTGGGCGATGCGATGCTCTTCGGCAACCTCTCCTGGGTCTGGCACCTGACGCTTGGCAGTTTCGCCTTCGGCGTGGTTTTTCTCGCCACCGATCCGGTGACGGCGTCGGCGACCGATACCGGCAGATGGATTTACGGCGCCTTGATCGGCGCGTTGGTGGTAATAATCCGGGTCGCCAATGTCGCCCATCCCGACGGCGTGATGTTCGCCATCCTGTTCGGCAATATCGTCGCGCCGCTGATCGATTATCTGGTGATGCGCGCGAATATCAGGCGAAGGGCGCGGCGTCATGTCTGATGGGAAATTTTCCAACGACAGCCCGTCGAAGACGATCCTCGTGACGCTCGCTGTTTGTCTGGTGGGCGCGGTGATGGTTGCCGGATCGGCGGTCCTGCTGAAGCCCGCCCACGACGCCAACAAGGCGCGCGAGCGTCAGGCGCGGCTCGATGAAATCATCGCCGGGATCCCGGGCGGGGCCGGCGCCGTTGCGGTCGAGGCGCGCGTCATCGATCTCGCCAGCGGGCGCGAGGTCGCCTCGATCGATGCCGCGCGCTTCGATGCGCGTCGCGCCGTCCGCGATCCGGCGCGCGATCTTGCCCAGATCAAGCGGCGCGCGCGCCACGCGGTGGTCTATCTGGTGCGCCGGGACGGCCGGTTGCGGCTGGTGATCCTGCCGGTTCACGGCCGCGGCTTCGGTTCGATGATTTACGGCTATCTTGGCCTTTCCGGCGACACGCGCACCGTGATCGGCCTCAGCTTCTACGAACACGGGGAGACACCGGGGCTCGGCGCGTTGATCGACGACCGCGATTGGCTCGGCCGCTGGCGCGGCAAGACGGTCTGGGACGATGACGGCAAGCCCGCGCTGGCCATTGCGTCGGGCGTGGTCGATCCCACGGCGCCGGACGCCCACCATCGGGTCGACGGGCTAACCGGCGCGACATGGACCAGCCGGGGCGTCACCAACCTGCTGCATTTCTGGCTCGGCGAGGACGGGTTCGGCCCGTTCCTGCGCCGGCTTCGCGAGCGATGAGGCCGTGACATGAAAAATTCGATGATCGACGCGCTGATCAATCCGCTGATCAACGACAATCCGGTGACCTTGCAGATCCTCGGCCTCTGTTCGGCGCTCGCGGTGACCAAGACATTGGCCACGGCCTTGATCATGTCGCTGGCGGTGACGGTGATGATCATTTTCTCGTCCGCCGCCATCAGCCTGATCCGCCGCCACATGCCGCGCAATGTCCGCCTGATCATCGAGATCACCATCATCGCTTCGCTGGTGATCGTGGTGGACCAGCTTCTGAAGGCCTATGCCTACGCGATTTCCAAGGAGCTTTCGGTGTTCGTCGGGCTGATCGTCACCAACTGCATCATCCTGGGACGGGCCGAGGCGTTCGCCATGAACAATAACGTCCGGCTCAGCATGATGGACGGGCTGGGCAACGGGCTCGGCTATAGCTGGATACTCATCGCGGTGGGTTCAGTGCGGGAACTGTTGGGTTCGGGAACCCTGCTGGGAGTCGAAATTCTGCCCACCGTGTCGGCCGGTGGCTGGTATCACCCGGCCGCGCTGATGCTGTTGCCCCCGAGCGCGTTTTTCCTGATCGGGTTTCTGATCTGGGGCCTCAGGACATGGTGCCGCGATCAGGTCGAGGAAACTGAATTTCGTATACCTTTGTTAGGCGGGACGGAGGACGCGCGATGACCAATTACCCTGCCTTGTTCGTTCAGGCCGCCTTCGTGGAAAATCTGGCGCTGTCGTTCTTTCTCGGCATGTGCATGTTCCTCGCGGTGTCGAAGCGGGTCGAGACCGCCGTCGGTCTCGGTCTCGCGGTGTTGGTGGTGCAGTCCATCACGGTGCCGGTCAACAACCTGATTTACGTGTATCTGCTGAAAGAAGGCGCGCTGGCCTGGGCGGGATTACCCGAGATTGATCTCGGTTTTCTCACCTTGATCAGCTTCATCGGCGTGATCGCGGCCATGGTGCAGATATTGGAAATGGTGCTGGAGCGTTATTTCCCGGCGCTCTATCAGGGGCTCGGCATCTTCCTGCCGCTGGTCACCGTCAATTGCGCGATCCTCGGCGGTTCGCTGTTCATGGTCGAGCGCAGCTACGGGTTCGGCGAAAGCGTGGTCTATGGCGTGGGCTCCGGGTTCGGCTGGGCGCTGGCCATTGCGGCGCTTGCCGGTATCCGCGAGAAACTGAAATACAGCGATGTGCCGGCCGGTCTCCAGGGCATGGGCATCACGTTTATTGTGGTCGGGCTGATCTCGCTGGGTTTCATGACGTTCTCCGGCATACAGTTCGGGTAGGGAAATGTTGGAGATCGTCCTCGGCGTCTTCCTGTTCACCGGCATCGTTCTGTGCCTGGTGTTGCTGATCCTGGGCGTGCGCTCCCAGCTGGTGGTCTCGGGCGAGGTGCGCCTGATCGTGAACGATGGCGAGCCCGTGACGGCGCGGACCGGCGACAAGCTGCTCGGCGCGCTTTCCGAAATGGGCATTCATCTGCCGTCGGCCTGCGGCGGCATGGGCACCTGCGGCCAGTGCCGCGTGGAAATACTCACGGGCGGCGGCGCGATCCTGCCCACCGAGGCCGCGCAATTCACCCGGCGCGAGGCCGCCGACGGCGCGCGGCTGGCCTGTCAGGTCACCATAAAACAAGACGTCACGGTGCGGGTTCCCGACGAGGTTTTCGGCGTCCGCCAATGGAACTGCACGGTTCGCTCGAACGCCAACGTCGCGACGCTGATGAAACAGCTGGTTCTCGATTTGCCGCCGGGCGAGACCATCGATTTCCGCGCCGGCAGTTATGTCCAGATCGATTGTCCGCCCTATGAGGCGCGCTTCGCCGATTTCGACATCGGCCCGGCCTATCGCGACGACTGGGACCGCCTCGGCCTGCTGCGCTACCGGGCGGGCGCGCGCGTACCCACCAGCCGCGCCTATTCCATGGCCAACTATCCAGCCGAAAATGACATCGTGATGCTGGTGGTGCGCATCGCGATCCCGCCGCCCGGCGCGGCGGAGACCGTGCCGCCCGGCGTGGTGTCGTCTTATCTGTTCAGCCTCAAACCCGGCGATATTGTCTCGGTGTCCGGTCCGTTCGGTCATTTCCACGCGACCGACAGCGACCGCGAGATGGTCTTCATCGGCGGCGGCGCCGGCATGGCGCCGATGCGGGCGCATATTTTCGATCAGCTCAAGCGGCTGAATTCGACCCGCAAGATCAGCTTCTGGTACGGTGCGCGCAGCCGCCGCGAGCTGTTCTTCGTCGACGAGTTCGACCGGCTTCAGGAGGAGCACGGGAATTTCCGCTGGCGGGCGGCGTTGTCGGAGCCGCGCCCCGGCGATGATTGGCGCGGGCGCACCGGTTTTATCCACGATGTGCTGGGCGAGGACTATCTCAACGATCATCCGGCGCCGGAGGAGTGCGAATATTACGTCTGCGGCCCGCCGATGATGATCCGCGCGGTGCGCAACATGCTGGACAATCTAGGCGTCGATCCCGAAAATATCTTCTTCGACGATTTTGGAGGCTAGGAAATGGCCTCTCCTGTTTCCAGACGACGAGTTCTGCGCGGTGCCGGCGCCCTCGTGGCGACGACGCCGTTTCTCGGCGTGGTTGGCTGTGACGAACGCGGCGTTGTCACGCTGAAGGGCGCGACCATGGGGACGCGCTACAGCGTCGTGATCGCCGATCCGCCGCGCGCGTTCGACCGCCGTGAGTTGAAATCGGGCATGGAAAGTATGCTTGAGTCGGTCAACGCCCAAATGTCGACCTGGCGCGCCGATTCGGAAATCTCCGCCTTCAACACCGCGTCCTCTGGGTCATGGCGCACGGTCTCGCACGACATGCTCGGCGTCGTCGCCGAGGCGCTGCGTATCGGGCGTCTGTCGGGCGGCGCGTTCGATCCCACCGTCGGACCGCTGGTCGATCTCTGGGGGTTCGGGCCAGGCTCCGCAAACAATACGCGCGTCCCGACCGCGCGCCAGATCGAACGGGCGGCGCGGCGAACCGGGCTGGGCCATATCCGCGCCAATCCCGTGCGCTCGGCCCTCGCCAAGGGCCGCGACGGCATTGAAATCGACCTGTCCGGCATCGCCAAGGGATTCGGCGTTGACCGGATGGCGGAGTTTCTCGACCGGCGGGACATTGGAAATTATCTCGTGGAGATCGGCGGCGAGTTGCGGGCGAAAGGAGAGGGCGGACAGGGTGGACCGTGGCGGATCGGCATCGAACGGCCCCCGACCGCGCCGCGCCGCGCCATGCGGATCGTCGGGCTCGACGGCGGCGCGATCGCGACCTCCGGCGATTACCGCAACTTCTTCGAACGCGAGGGCGCGCGATACGCCCATATCATCGACCCGCGCACCGGCGCGCCGGTCACCCACGCGCTGGCGTCAGTAACCGTGATCGCGCCTACCACCATGCGCGCCGATGCGTTGTCGACGGCCTTGATGGTGCTGGGTCCCGGCGATGGGCCGGCGCTGGCCGAACGCGAAGGGATCGCCGCCTTGTTCCTGATCAGGGGCGGTGACGGGTTCGCCGAGATCGCGTCTTCCGCCTTCGCGCGCCACCGGTCGGGCTGAGGGCGCGCCATGGCAATATTCCTGATCAGCTTTCTGGTGATCGCGCTCGCCGCGCTGCTGATGGCGCTCGGCGTCATGGCCGGGCGGCGGCCCATCACGGCCGGTTGCGGTAATTGCGAGGCCTGCGACGGGACATGCGAGAGACCTCCGTCATGAGCCCACCGGCGACCGCGAGCGATTACATGTCGAGCGCCCTGATCACGCTTACGCCCGAGACCGATATCCATCGCGCCATCAAAGTGTTGCTGGAAGCGCGCGTCTCGGGCGCGCCGGTGATCGATGAAAGCGGTGAGCTGGTCGGAATCCTCGCCACCAAGGACTGCCTCAGGATCGCCTTCGGCGCGAGCTATCACCAGGAGCGCGGCGGGTCGGTCGCCGATTTCATGAGCGGCGAGGTGCGCACGGTCGACGCGGCCACCGATATCGTCGAGATCGCCGAGTTGTTCCTCAACAGCCGCTTTCGCCGCTTCCCCGTTCTGCGCGACGACCGTCTGGTCGGCATCATCACCCGCCACGACGTGCTGCGCGCCCTCGAAGCGCTCTGGTAGCTAAAAGGCCCGGCGGTAGCGCATCGCATCGCGCACCCGTGCGGTGGTGAGCCCATCGGCGGCGTCGCGCGGCGAATGCCCTGATTCCAGAGCTTTTTCGAGGACCGCCGTGACGTTCTCGGTGATTTTTTCCTCGATGGTCGCGAAGGCGGTCCGCCGGGTGCCGCCGGCATATTCGACCGCGGCGCAGATCACGCCGCCGGCGTTGGCGATGTAATCCGGCACCGACAGCACCCCGCGCCGGTGGAGTGCCTCTTCGGCCTCGCGCGTAACCGGGATGTTGGCGCCCTGGACCACCAGCCGCGCCTGGGGTCGGTCGACATTGCCCATATCGAGCACGTCGGGGCGCGCCGCCGGGATCCAGATGTCGCACGCGACGTCGATCACCGCGTCGCGCTCGCCGGTGATTGTGCCGCCGAACGCGACCACGCTTCTGCCCTCTTTTTTCAAGGCGATCAGGGCCGCGAGATTGAGCCCGTCGGGATCGGCGACCGTGCCGCCGGAATCGGCGGCCGCGACCAGCACGGCGCCCTTTTCGCACAGGAAGCGCGCGGCGTGCTGGCCAACCGAGCCGAAGCCCTGCACAGCGATGCTCGCGCCGTCGGGCGAGATGCCGGAGAAACGCGCGGCGGCCTCGACGCAGGCGGCGACACCGAACCCCGTGGCGCCGATCTCGTCGAGTGGGATGCCGCCGAGCGGCGCCGGCAAACCGACGGCGCGACCGATCTCGTCGCGTATCCAGGCCATGCAGGCCTCATTGGTGCCCATATCTGGGCCCGGGATATAGTCGGTGATGTCGGCGATGGCGCGGGCGAAGGCGCGCACCCGGCGTTCCTTCTCGGCCGCCGGCATTTTGGGATCGGCGATGATCACCGCCTTGCCGCCGCCATGACGCAGCCCGGCCGCCGCGTTCTTGAACGTCATCGCGCGCGCCAGCCGGAACGCCTCCCCGGCGGTCGCATCGGCGGCCATGCGCACACCGCCGATCGCCGGCCCCGTGGCGACATTGTCGACCACCAGCACCGCTTTCAGCCCGAGCGCGGCCTCATGGATATGAATCACCTTCTCCGGCCCGAACTCGTCCGCGAAATCGAAAATGTCCGCCATCGCTTGCTCTCCCGCGCCTAGTCTCGGTCCTGTTCGATCTCGCCGATCAGCGCGGCCATGAACCGCGCCGCCTCGCCGCCGGTGACCACGCGATGATCGAAGGTCAGCGAAAGCGGCAGCAGACGCCGGATTACCGTCTCGCCGTTGCGCGCCACCACGCGTTCGACGATCCGACCGGCGCCGATGATCGCGACCTGAGGCGGCACCACCACAAGTTCGGCGTACCGCCCGCCCAGCGTTCCGAAATTCGACAGGGTGATGGTCTGGCCGCGCAAATCTTCCGGTTTCACCCGGCGGGCGACCACGTCGTCCTTCAGCGTCTCGAACGCCGCGCGGAGGTCGTCCGGGTCGAGGTTGCCCGCGTCCCGCAGGACCGGCACGAACAACCCGTCCGGCGTATCGATGGCGACGCCCACATCGACGCGTTGATGCCGACGCAGCGTCATCGCCGCCCCGTCGAACCAGGCGTTCAGCGCCGGCGCGGCCTCGGCCCCGGCACAGATCGCCTTGACCAGCGCGACCGTGATGTCGGCGTCCGGATCGAGATGATGGACATCGGCGTCATCGGTCACCGTTGCCGGCGCAACCTCGGCGCGGGCGTGCGCCATGTTGCGGGCCATCGCCCGGCGCGGCCCGGAAAGGGTTTCCGCCTGGGGCTCGCCCGAACCGCCGGTGGTCTGTTCCACGTCGCCCCGCGTGACCTGTCCTTGCGCGCCGCTGCGCGTCCCGGCCGGCTCGCCTTCGTCTCCCAGTCGGGCGCGCTGTGTACCGCCGTGCTCGACTGGGCGCGCTCGCGCGGCATCGGTTTCTCGCAATTCGTCTCGCTCGGCAACAGCGCCGACATTGATTTCGGCGACGTGCTCGACTATCTCGCCGACGATCCCGCGACCGAGGCGATCCTGCTCTATATCGAGGCGGTGACCGACGCGCGCCATTTCATGACGGCGGCGCGCGCGGCGGCGCGCAACAAGCCGGTGCTCGCGGTAAAGGCCGGTCGCGTCCCCGAGGGCGCCCGCGCCGCGCCCTCGCATACCGGCGCCCTGGCCGGCGCCGATGATGTCTATGACGCGGCGCTGCGCCGCGCCGGCATCGTCCGGGTGCTCGATATCGATGAGCTGTTCGACGCGGTGGAGACGCTGGCGTTGGCGCGCCCGCTGACCGGGGACCGGCTGGCGATCCTTACCAACGGCGGCGGGCCCGGCGTTCTGGCCACCGATATCCTGGTAATGGGTGGCGGCCATCTGGCGGAACTTGGCGAGGATACGATCCGGAAGCTCGACGCGGTGCTGCCCGCCACCTGGTCGCGGGCCAATCCGGTCGATATCATCGGTGATGCCCCCGCCGAGCGCTACCTGAAGTCCCTCGATATCCTGCTGGCGGCGCCCAAAGCGGACGCGCTGCTGTTCGTTCTTGCGCCCGTTGCTGTCGTCAACAGCGTCGATATCGCGCGCCGTATGGTGGGTCCGCTGACCGAGACCACCCGGCCGGTTTTTGTAAGCTGGCTGGGCGTGGATTTGGTGGCCGAGGCGAAACGCATCCTCGAAGAGGCCGGTATTCCGGTTTACGAGACACCCGAGGACGCCGCGCGGGCATTCCTGCATCTCGCCCAGTACCACGCCGGACGCCGCGTCCTGATGGAAACGGCGAAACCGGCGCCGGAGGTGCCCGCGCCTGACAAGGAAGAAGTGCGCCGAGTCATTGATGCCGCGCTGGCTCGGGGTGGCGGCATGTTGAACGAGCCGGATTCAAAACGGCTGGTCGCTTCTTACGGCATTCCCGTGGTGGAAACGGACATCGCCGCGACGCCGGAGGAGGCCGCGACCATCGCGGGCCGGATGGGCTTTCCGGTGGCGGTGAAAATACTGTCCCCCGATATCACCCATAAATCCGATGTCGGCGGCGTCGCGCTCGACCTCGGGCGCGACGAGGATGTGGTCTCGGCGGCCCAGGAAATGGCGGCGCGGCTTAAAGCGTTCAGGCCCGGCGCGCGGCACCACGGGTTTACGGTGCAACCCATGGCGCGCCGCCCCTTGGCGCATGAGCTCATCATCGGCGCCGCCACCGATCCGACGTTCGGGCCCGTCATCCTGTTCGGCCATGGCGGAACCGCGGTGGAAATTCTCGCCGATCGCGCCGTCGCGTTGCCGCCGCTGACCCTCGAACTCGCCCGCGACATGGTATCGCGGACGTGGGTCTCGCGCCTGCTGGCAGGCTACCGCGACCGGCCCGCCGCCGACCTCGATGCGATCTGCGTCGCCCTCGTCGCGGTCTCCAGGCTGGTCGCGGATTTCGCCGAAATCGCCGAAATCGATATCAACCCGCTGCTCGCGGATGCGACGGGCGTGCTCGCCCTCGATGCGCGGGTGCGCGTCACGCCAGCCGAAGGCGACGCCGCCGACCGGCTCTCCATCGACGCTTCAACCGCCTAGCGCCAGGCGTCGATCGAGACGGTGCAGTCTTTCATGCGCTTGCCTTCGTATATACGCCACGCGCCCTGGGTCTCTCCGCCGGTGACCACGATGTTGATCTCATCGGGCGTGAACATCGGAATCTCTTCCTCGGGCGCCGCCTTTAGGTTGGTGGCGAAGGGCTCCACGCCGGCCACCGCCAGCGGGTGAATCAGGGTCTGGACCCACTGGTCGTCCCAATATTCCGCCGCCGGCTGCCGCGCGTTCTCGGCGCACCACTCGATCAGCTTGTCCTTGGTGTCGAAACCCCTTTCGACAAAAAGCTGAGCGACGATGGGGTCCATCACGATCAGCGGCGATTGGCGCGGCGCGCAGGCGGCGAAGACGCGGCGGAACTTCAATTCCCAACTGTCGCGCGGGCCGAAGCCGGACTGCATGTAACGCCCGCCCCGGAACACGGTGACCGCGCTGTCCTCGGGCTTGAAGCCGTATCCCTCATGCAGCGGCGTCCACGGGCTGCGTTCCTCGTTCTCGGGAAAAGTCGCGCCGACCGAGATCCAGTTGCCCAGCGAACCCATATAGGTGTCGCCCGGCACCGAGCCGCCCTGGAGGTTCTGCGACAGCAGGCCGTAGGCCCGGCCGATGCTCATATTGGCGTGGTTGTATGGCCCCAGGGTGCCGATCCCGCCATTCATGCCGATTTCGGTGCGGATCGGGCCGTTGACCACGGCGAGGGTGGAAAACGAGGTGGTGGATGAGTTGCGCGCGGTCAGTCCGCTGGCCGCCAGCGCCAGGATCACCGGAAAATATTCCGGCTTCGCGCCGGCCATCACCGCGTTGACCGCGACTTTCTCGACCGTGAACTCCCAGAACTCGCGGAACGCGGTCGGGTTGAGACGCCCCACCACCTCGTCCGGTGCGTGGCTGGTGCCTTCCAGCATGCGCGCGACGCGGTCTTCGGTGGGCAGGATCACCGGCAGGTAGTCGGTCCAGTGCTCGTCCATGAAAAGCTGCTGGAGATTGTCCTCGTTATCGGGCTCCAGCAGGCGCGGCGTCGAGCGTTCGAACGAAACGCCCTTCAGATCATTGTCGTTGAGCGGACTCGACAGCCCCTCGATGATTTCCTGCATGAAGGGCCGCGCCGTGATCGGGTCGGGCCCCTCGATATAGGCGCGCAGATCGGCGGCCGTGCGGTCGACCAGCGGCTGCGGCACATAGGCCTGACGCGTGGTTGGCATGCCGTTGGCCAGCGCGACCGACTGGGCGAGCCGGTTGAAGACATGGGTGTGCACGGCGACCGTCGGCACGCCGGCTTCTTCGAGAGACATGGCGAGCCCGACGACCGTCGGGCTACAGGTGCTTCACAGCCCGACGCCGAGAATCGCCCCGTCGGCCTCGGCCTCGACCCGCTTGCGCATCTCGGGATCGTCGACCCAGCTCTCGCGCGGTTTGATGATGCGGGTGGTTACCCCCGGTATGTTTTCGGCGAACCAGTGCTGCAACTGGTCCATGAAGACCTCGGAATTGTCGAACAGGCAATCCACCAGATGGACGATCTTGCCGTCGAGGCTTTCGAGCCGGGGCGCGAGGCGCTTGCCCGTGACCTTGGGCGGATAGCCCCTCGGGTCGTGTACCGTCAGCTTGTCGCTCATGGGTCTCTCCCGCTTCTCAGGCGCGCCACGCACTGTCTGAAAAGGCGCGCCACGCACCGTCTGAAATATAACGGTCGGCGGCGATCGCCGCGACCGTTCCGTCGCCGGCCGCCGCCACCGCGCGTCCCGCAGCGCCGACCCGTACCGTCCCGGCCGCGAAAACGCCCATCAGCGCTGTGCGCCCGGTGCCGTCGACCGGAATCAGACCCGACGGATCGAGGTCCAGTTGCCCACCGAGGAACGCCGAATTCGGCCGTAAACCAACGTATACGAACACCCCGTCCGCCTCCAGTTCGTCGGTCGGCCGCAGCCGCAGTCCGGTGACGGTGCCCTCGCCGAGGATTTCCTCGACCGTGACATTGAATCGGAGGTCGATCTTCGGATGCGCCGTCACGCGTTCGCGGAAACCCGCCTCGCCGGAAAGCGCCTCGCCCCGGTGCAGGATGGTGACCTTCGAGGCGAAATCGGCCAGCGTCAGGGCTTCCTGCATGGCCGAATCGCCGCCGCCGATCACGGCCACCGGCTTGTCGCGTAAAAGCGGCGCATCGCAGCTCGCGCAATGGCTGACGCCCTTGCCGCGCAGCCGTTCTTCGCCGGAAATGCCGAGCTCCTTCAGCGTGGTGCCGGTCGCGATGATGACCGCGCGCGCGCCATAATCGCCGTCGCGGGTCGTAAGCCGCCAGCCGTCCTCATCGGCCTCGATCGCCGAGATCTCGGTCATGGCGAATTCGGCGCCGGCCTCGGTGGCCTGGCCCTGGGTTATCGGGCACAGGTCGTAGCCCGCGACACCGTCGGGGAATCCGGGAAAGCCTTCGATTTTCTCGATACTCAGCAGATGCCCGCCCAATATGTCGCCGGTCAGCACCATGGTCGAACGCCCGAGTCGCGCCGCGACCATCCCCGCCGTCAACCCGGCGATACCGCCGCCCGCGACCACGATGTCGTAATGCCTGTCCATCAGGAGCTCAACATCATTTCGGCCGCCTTCTCCGCGATCATGATGGTCGGCGCGTTGGTGTTCGATCCCACCACGTTCGGCATGATCGAGCAATCGGCGACGCGCAGCCCGTCGATGCCGCGCACCCGCAATTCGGCGTCGACCACCGCGTCGTCGTCGGCGCCCATGCGGCAGGTGCCCGCCGGATGATGCGCGGTCTCGCAGTTGCGCCGTAGGAATTCATCGATCTCGTCATCGGTCACCACATCGGGGCCGGGCCGCACCTCGCCGCCGTTGAGGCTCTTGAGCGGTTCCGTGGAGAAAATCCGCCGCATCGCCTTCACGCCTTCGCGCAAGGTCACGAGGTCTTCTGGATCGTCCAACAGGTTCCAGAAGATGCGCGGCGAATCTTCCGGGTCGGGCGAGCGCAGCGTCACCTTTCCCTGGCTGCGCGGATGCAGCAAAGCGATGCGGCTGGAGAACCGGTCGCCCGTCCGTTTCCGCAGGCCGGGAAACCACGGGTTGGCGTCGGGCGAGACGGGGCTTACCAGAAATTCGATATCGGGCCGCGCGCTTTCCGAACGCACCCGGATGAAGCTGGTGCACTGGCACGGGAAATTCGCCGCCGGGCCGTCGTGGAAAATCATCCAGCGCAGAACCGAGCGTGCCAGACGGTCGAATCGCAATTCGCTGTCGAAGGAAACCGGCCGGTTCAGGTCGTAAATGACGAAGGTGTTGACATGTTCCTGCAGATTCTGGCCGACGGCAGGCCTGTCGAGCACGGGTGTGACGCCCTGGGCGCGCAATTCTTCGGCGGGTCCGATTCCGGACAACAGCAAAAGCTGCGGCGAATTGTAGGTGCCGCCCGACAGCACCACCTCGCGGGTCGCGCGGGTGGTTCTGGTCCGGCCGCCCTGGATATATTCGACGCCGGTGGCGCGATTGTTCTCGATAATCACCCGCGCCGCCAATGCGCCGGTCTCGATACGCAGATTCTTGCGACCTTCAGCCGGGCGCAGGAAGGCGCGCGCGGTGGAGTAGCGCCGTCCATCACCGATGGTCAGTTCCGGACGCGCGACGCCCTCCGGTTCGGCGCCGTTGTAATCGCTGCTTTTTGGGAACCCGGCGCGCTCGGCGGCGTCGGAGAACAGATCATAAAGCGGGCTTTCGTATGTCGGCGGGGAAACCTTCAACGGTCCCGATGCGCCGTGATGCTCGGTCCCGCCCCGCCAGCTTCGCTCCGAGCGCTTGAAAAAAGGCAGCACATCGTCATAACCCCAGCCGGTCAGGCCCATCTGCCGCCATTCGTCGTAATCGAGCGGATGGCCGCGCGCATAGATCATCGCGTTGATGGAAGATGTGCCGCCCAGCACCTTGCCGCGCGGCACCGCGATGCGGCGGTTGTAACAATGGGGTTCCGGTTCGGTCTCGAACCCCCACAGCAGGCCGGGCGTCGTTGAGGCGCGGCGCATGGCGAGCGGCATGTGGATCAGCGGCGAGCTGTCGCGCCCGCCGGCTTCGAGCAGCAGCACGCGGATCGCGGCATCCTCGCTCAGCCGGCTGGCCAGCGCGCAGCCGGCCGACCCCGCTCCGACCACGATATAGTCGACCTGATCCATGCGTCGGACTTCCGGGCGGGACGTTTAATCGACGCTCTTCATGAAGTCGCTGAACACCTTGCAGATCTCTTCCTCATGGGGCGCCCACTCGTCGAACGGCACCAGATCGAGATCCATATCCTCGATGGGCAATTCGTGGATCTTGCTTCCCGGGATGCGCTGATGCGCGATGCGGCCGCTTTCCGAGTTGTGCGTCTTATCGTTGCCCGGGATCACGATGGTGGGCGCGGTGATCGCGGCGAGCTGTTCGTTGGTCACGCCCATCACCGGAGTATGCGCGCCGGCGATGAACAGTTCGCGCAAGCGCGACATCACGTCGATGAATTGCTGTGGGTCCAGGTTGCGAAGATATTCCTCGCTGGCCGGATTGGCGTTCATGCGCTCCCGATATTGTTCGGTAGCGCAGACCGCCGCCATGCCGCCTTCTTCCGCCGCGCGGATGAACTGGCCGTAGTAATTCTCCGGCAGGCGGCCGGCGGCGAATTCGCCGCCCGTGACGCGTAGCAGCAACAGCCCGCGCACCACGTCTGGATGGCGCGACGCGAACAGGATGGCGGTGCGCGCGCCCGCCGACGAGCCGCCGACGAAGGCGGGCAATCCGTCGTGCTGGGAAAGCAGTTCGCGCAGGTCATCGGCCCAGGTAATTTCCTCGACCTGTTGGCCGCCTTCGATCCGCATGCTGGAGGCGCCAGTGTTGCGCCGGTCGTGCAGCAGCACGCGATAGCCGTTGGCCGCGATCTTGTGGCCCAGCGAAATCAGTTCGGTGTAGCCTCGCCGTCCGCCGGTGACCAACGCCACGAACGGACCGCTATCGCCGATGATTTCGTAGTTGATATCGAGCCCGTCGATTTTCGCTATTGGCATGACCCTCTCCCTTTTTGAATTGTCTCTCTCATTTTGCGTCCAGAAACTCCAGCATCAACTTGTTGAACAGCGCCGCATCCTCGAATTGCGGCCAGTGGCCGCAATCCTGCATCACCACCAGCGAGGCGTCGGGAATCAGATCGGCGAATTTCTGGCCGACCGTAACCGCGCCGGTGGGATCGTGCGATGTCCACACCACCAGGGCGGGTGACCGGATGGCGCGCAGCTCGTCGTCGTCGAACATATTGCGGCGGCGGATATCCATGATCTGCAGGCAGAGGATATGCTCCATGGCCGCGACAAAGCCCGGCTGGGTATAGATGCGGTAGCGCATCTCGACCAGATCATCGGTGACGATGGACGGGTCGTGCATCAGCCATTCGAGCCGCGCCCGCACGGTCTCATGGCTGGCCTCGCGCACCGCCTTCAGGCTGAGGTCGTAAATGCGCGCCATCACGTCCGGATCGGCGGTCAGGCCGCCCGCGGTATTCAGCACCAGCCGGTCGAACCGGTTGGGGTGTTCGATGGCGGCGCGCGCCGCGACCCAGCCGCCCAGGGATTCGCCCGACAAATGCACGCGCTCCAGCCCCATCGCATCCATGAAATCGAGCAGATGGGTCACGTAATGGGCGATCTCGTAATCATGATCCGGTTTGTCGGAAAACCCGTGCCCCACCATGTCGAAGGCAAAGACGCGGAAATTCTTGGCCAGAGGCAGGATGTTGCGCATATAGGTTTCGAGATGGCCGCCGGTGCCGTGCAGCAGGATCAGCGCGTGCTCGCCCGATCCCGCTTCCAGGCAGCGCGTGCGGATGGGGCCGGCCTGTACGTAATGCTGGCGGAACTCTCCGTCGGCTAGCGACGGCCACAACAGGTCTCCGTCGGTCATTCCATTGTCGCGGAGCGAACCGCGTCGGGCGTCAGCGGAAGACGGCGCAGCGTCAGACCCGTCGCATTCCGGACCGCATTGGCGATCGCGGCGGCGGTGGGTCCGGCGGTGGCCTCGCCCGCCCCCATGAACGGCGCGCCGGGACGCTCCATCAGGATGGTCTCGATTTCCGGGATGTTGTCGAAGCGCAGGATCGGATAGCTGTCCCAGTCGCGGCTGGTGATGCCGCCCTGGTCGAAGGTCACCTGCTCGTGCAGGGTCCAGCTCGCGGCCTGGATCAGCCCGCCTTCAAGTTGCGCGGCGAGACCGTCGGGGTCGACGACCTGGCCGGAATCGGCGGCGATCACCACGCGGTGCAGCCTTATCTCGGCCGCGTCGTTGACCTCGACCTCGATACCGACGGCGGCATAGGTCTGGATATTCTTATACTGGGCGAAGGCGATGCCGCGCCCGTGGCCGGCGTGCGCGTCCCATTCACCCATGCGCTTGGCCGCGGCTTCGATAACCGCTTTGGCGCGTTCGTCGTCGAGATGGCGTAGGCGGAACGCAACCGGGTCCTGGCCGGCGGCGATCGCCAGCTCGTCCATGAAGGATTCGATGGCGAATACATTGGCATAGGCGCCCAGCGCCCGAAGCGCCGAGGTCCTGAGCGGCAGGCCGCGCACCAGATGCTTCACCAGCCGACGTTCCGGAAAGGTGTAAAGCGGATCGAGATTACGGTGGATGCCCACATGGCGGCCCATGGCCGGTTGCGGGATGGGCGGCGGAATCGGGTCGGCGAGGTGCCCCGACGCCAGCAGCCGCGCCGGACCGATCCGGTTCGGGCCGGGCCGGGGCCGCATATTGTACGTGTCGCTGAAGGAATCGTGCGACCAGTCGATTACCGCGCCGTCGGCATCGAGGCTCGCGCGGACGTCCATGGTCATGGCCGAACCGTATGGCTCCCAGGCATGTTCGTCCTCGCGCGTCCATTTCAGCATCACCGGCGTGCCGGGCAGGGCGCGCGCGACCAGGGCAGCGTCGAGCGCGACGTCGTCGGCGCCGTTATGGCCATAGCAGCCCGCGCCCGGCACATGGATCAGTCGCAGATCATCCAGTTCCATGCCCAGCACCTCGGACATGCTGGCGCGCAGGATGTAAATGCCCTGGCTGTGTGACCAGACGGTGAGCTTGCCGTCCTCGAACAGCGCCAGCGCCGCCGACGGGCCGATCGAGCCGTGCATCAGATATTGTTTCTCGAACCGCGCCGACAGCGTGATCGCGGCGCCGCGCGGCGTCTCGTTGGGCGCCGGCACGGCCTCATCGACCGGCCGGCCTTCGATGACCGGCAGGCTTACCCGTTCGTTGCTGGGCAGGCGCTCGAACACGTCCTGTGGTTCCAGCCCGTCGCCCAGCGCCCAGTCGGCGGCGCCCAGGAGACGTTCCGCCGCTTTCACGGCGCCATATTCGTCTTCTGTGGCGACCGCGAGGAAGCTGCCGTCGCGCACGACGCGCACGCCCGCCTCGGTCAGCCGTCCGTGCGCCGCGTCGTCGATGCCATTCAGTCGCGCATGATAATGGGGCGGGCGCACCACGCGCGCGTGCAGCATGTCCGGCATCTTCATGTCCTGGACGAAGTAGGGCGCGCCGGTGACGATTTCCTGCATGCCGCGCGTGATCGCGCGCGTGCCGATCCGGCGGAACTCATCGGGCGATTTCAGGATGACCTCTTCATCGACCGGTATGTCGAACGTCTTGCCGCCCATCAGTTCGGCGTATGTGACGGACTTGTTGGTGCCGCGCGCCTGGACCAGCCCGTCTTCGATTTCGAGCGCGGAGACGTCCGCGTCGAGGGCGGGCGCCGCCTGCGCCAGCAGATAGCGGCGCGCCGTGGCGGCCGCGAGCCGCGTGGCGTTGCCCGTCTCCTCCATGGAATTGCTGCCCGAGGTGACGCCCTCGTCCGGCGCTTCGCCGGTCACCGTGCGCACCACATCGACGCGGTCCATGTCCACGTCGAGTTCCTCGGCGACCAGCATGGCGATCGCCGTCGAAATGCGCTGTCCGATATCGACCTTGCCGGTCAGCACGGTGACGCGCCCATCGGCGCCGATCGAGAGCCATTCGTCGAGGCCGGGATGCTTGTTGAGACTTGAATTAGACGCCACCGACGCCTCCTTCCCTGACCAGCCGGTCGATGGACTTGAGAACGCGACCATGCGAGCCGCAACGGCAGAGGTGATCGTTGAGCGCCTCGCGGATTTCCGCGTCGCTCGGCTTCGACTTGTCGCGCAGCAGCGCCGTGGTCGCGACCACGATTCCCGGCGTGCAATAGCCGCACTGGGCCGCGCCTTCTTCCATGAACACGCGCTGGATATCGCTCGGCGCGCCGCCGTCGGTGAGACCCTCGACGGTGACGATCTCCGCGTTCTCGAACTCCGACACCGCGCGCACGCAGCTCAGCACCGGTTCGCCGTCGACCAGCACCGCACACGCGCCGCACTGTTCGAGCCCGCAGCCGAGCTTCGCGCCCGTCAGGTCGAGCTGATTGCGCAGCACGTAAACAAGGGGCGTCGCCGGGTCCGCCTCCACCTCATGGGAGACGCCGTTGACGCGAAGTGTGAAACTGCTCATCTGCCTCGCCACCTGCCAGAACATCCGAACCCCGTTGCGGGGAGGGCATTTCATTGTCGCCCCACCGGGCCTTCGGTTCAACTGCGCGTGGCTCCCGGTTGCGCATGTACAAATATTCGTATTAATTTCGTTTTTATTACAAAAATTGTGCCATGTTACGGCGCATGAGCATCCGGTTCGACGATATCGGCAATCGTCTGAAGGCGTTCCGGCTCGCTTCGGGGCTCAGCGCCGATGAGATCGCGACCCGCATCGGCATTTCGCGCACCGCGCTCTATCGTTTCGAGAAGGGCGAAGTCGCGAAGATCGAGACCCTGGAGCGGCTGGCCGAACTGCTTGAGGTTTCGGTTCCGACGCTGCTCGGCGTCGGTGTCGAATATATCTCCTCGCCGGTCGCGTTCTTCGAGCGGTTACGCCAGTTCGAGGAAACCGCCCAGCATATCGTGGTGCTCGCCGGCTCGATTTCATTTTTGCTGGCCACCGACGGGTTCGAGGATACCCTCGAACAGGTGCTGATGGAATCCATCCCCGACGAGGTCGAGGACCCGCGTCGCGCCCGCGACCAGGTGACGGAGCTGATTCCCATCCTGAACCGGCGTAAGGAAAACTACCGGCAACGCCGGCCCGGAATTCTGAATTTGATTTCGGGGGCCGAGATCGAGCGAACGCTGCGCAACGGTCTGGTGGGCCGCGCCGATCTTCCCGACGCCGTCCAACGCGACCGGCGCGCCCGCGCCCGCGCCGAGGCCGAGCATCTTTGTGCGCTGATGGAGCACGAGCCGATCGGCGTCCAGGTCGGCATCGTGCCCGGCACGCTGCCCCATAACAGCTTTCAGATCTTCCGCCAGGCCGATCGCAAGATCCTCACGCTCAGCCCGTTTCGGCTGGGCGAACAACCCAATGTCCATGGCGGGATTGCGATGATCACCTCGGCGCCGGAAGCGCTGCAGCTTCATGAGCGCACGGTCGAGGATATGTGGCGGCGCGCCCGCAAGGGGCCGGCCGGCGCCGAGTTGTTGCGCGGCATGATCGCAAAACAGCCAGGCTGACGGCGCCGTGATGCCGGATTTAGATATCAACGCCAGACTGAACGAGGCCGGGGAACACTACCGCGCGGGCCGCTTGCGAGAGGCCGAAGATGCATACCGGGCCATTCTTGAACACACGCCCGATCATCCCGGCATCCTGCATAATCTCGGCGTGCTCGCGGCGGAGCAGGGGCGGGGCGGGGAGGCGATCGCCTGTTTCGACCGCGCGATCGCGGCGGAGCCCAATTATGGGTCGGCGCATTTCAACCGGGCGGTCGCGCTTCGGGCCGCCGGGCGGGCCGAAGACGCGATCGAGGCCTATCGCCGCACCGTGGCGCTGGAGCCCGATCATTACGAGGCCCACCGCGCGCTGGCGTTTCTGTGGATGGCGTGTGCGCGCCGCGACCGGGCGCTCGATCATTTCGCGCGCACGCTCGAACTACGGCGCGGTGACGATCGGACCGGAATCGCGGATTATTCCCTGCGCCACGCGACGGCGGGGAAACTGCGCCATGACGCGGCGCAATTCCGCCATCTCGCGCAACAACGATATGAAATGACGGCCCGCGCCTATGACGACGTCGCGGACGAGATTGCCGGCGCGGGAAGCGCCGCGTTGACCGATGATCATCTCGACCGGCTGGGCGAGAGCTACAACACGGCCTTTCACTTGCGCGATGCGCCGGAATTGCCGGGCCCGACGGTGAACCCCGGCCTCGATCACGCAGCGATCGGGGACGGCTTCGAGCGTGACCGGGCGGTCTGGTTCGACGGGTTGCTGACGCAGGCGGCGCTGACGGCGCTGCAGCGATATCTGCTGGAAAGCACCATATGGTTCGATTTCACCCATATCGACGGCTTCCTCGCCGCCTATCTCGAGGACGGGCTGGCCTGCCCGCTGATTCTCCAGATCGCCGACGAAATCCGCGACGCGTTTCCTGAAATCCTTGGCGATCATCCGCTATCGCAGGGCTGGGCCTTCAAGGGTATCGCCGGCGACCGGCCGGTCGCCCTCCACGCCGATGATGCCGCGGTGAGCATCAATTTCTGGATCACGCCGGATCAGGCGAACCGGGATTCCGGTCATGGCGGGCTTATGGTCCATACCACCCCGCCGCCCGAGGGCTGGCGGCTTGAGGATTACCATGCCGACGCGGCCCGAATCCGCGATTTCCTGACCGCCCGGCCGGACGACAAAATTATCGTCCCGTACGGCGAAAACCGGGCGGTTCTGTTCGAGTCGCGGCTGTTTCACGGCTCCGACGCGCCCGATTTCGCGCCCGGATACGAAAATCACCGGATCAATATCACCCTATTGTTCGGCGCGGCAGGATTGTAATAAAATTGGAACAAGTATTTATTTTTTTACACATGATTGATATGATGCCGTCATGACCGATTACGTTTCCTCCGATAAATACGCCGCCGCGCCGGTCCGGATCGGCGAGACCGATCCTTATCCCGACCGCGTATCAGGCGAGTTCATCTGCAACGTGGTCTCCAACGACTGGGTCAATGACGAGTACAAGCTGGTGATCCTGGAGACTCCCGCCCGGGCGCTGAGCGCGAAGGCGGGCCAGTTTTTCCAACTGCTGTGCCCGACGCCCGACGGCGCCGAGGTCTGGATGCGCCGGCCCATGAGCGTCTATCGAATCGACCGGGCGGGCGGCCGCATCGGGTTCCTCTATAAATGCGAGGGTCGCGGCACCCAGGGGATCGGTCTGCTGGCGCCGGGCGATGAATTCAACATTTCCGGGCCGCTAGGCATCGGCTTCCACCTCGATCCCGCTTGGAAGAACATCGTCGTGCTGGGCCGCGGCGTCGGGCTTGCGACGCTGGCGCCGCTGGCCGAACTGGCCGCCGAGAACGGCGTGGGGGTGACCGCCATCCTCAGCGCGCGCAAACCCGATCTGGTGATGTCGCGCGAGTCCTTCGAGGCCATGGGCGCCAACGTGATCGCGGTGCATGACAGCGACGACACCAGCGACGTGGAAAAGGTCGAGGCGATCCTCGAAAAACTCATCGCCGAGGGCCGCGCCGATGCGTTCTTCACCTGCGGCTCCAATCGCCTGCTGATGCTGATGAAGCGGCTCGGCAAGGCGCATGGCGTGCCGGGGCAGGTGGCGATGGAACAGATCATGGCCTGCGGCCTCGGCGCCTGTTACATCTGTGTGCGCACCTTCGAGGTGAACGGCGAGAAGATTCTCAGGCGGGTGTGCCGCGAAGGTCCCGTCTTCGATATCCAGGAGGCAATCGGATGGTAGATCTCTCCGTGAAAATCGGCGATGTCGAGATGGCGAACCCCATCACGCCCGCCTCGGGCGCGTTTTCATGGGAATATGCCGATGTCATCGATCTCAACCGGCTGGGCGGGCTGGTCGCCAAGACCATCTGCAAGGAACCCCGGCTCGGCAATCCGACCCCGCGCATGGCGGAAACCGAAGCCGGAATCATCCAGTCAATCGGTCTGCCGGGCAAGGGCATCGACTATTTCATCGATCACATCGTGCCCGAATACAAAAAATTCACGCCGCCGTTGATCGTCAGCGTGTCGTCGGAATCGACGGAAGAATTCGCGGAGCTGGCCCGCGATCTCTCGATCCCCGAGGTCGATGTCATCGAATGCAATATCTCGTGCCCGACGCGCAATACCACCGGCGGCAATTTCGCCATGTTGAGCGAGCACACATTGGAAGTGGTATCGGCGATCCGGGCCGCGACCGACAAACCGCTGTGGGCCAAGCTGTCCCCCAATGCCGGTGATATCGTCTCGATCGCCGTGGCCGCCGAAGAAGCCGGCGCCGATTGTCTGGTGGTCGCCAACACCTTCCTGTCGCTGAAGATCCGCACCGATAATTTTCGCCCGGCGCTCGGCAACAAATTCGGCGGGCTGGTCTCGCCGGCGCTGAAACCCATCGTGCTGCGCATGGTCTATCAGGTCGCCAAGGAGGTCTCGATCCCGGTGATCGGCATCGGTGGCGTGACCAAGGCCGAAGACGTGGTCGAATACATGCTGGCCGGCGCGTCCGCCGTCGGCATCGGCTATGCCGGTTTCCGCAACCCGACCGCGCTGACCGCCATCATCGACGACCTCGAGGCCTGGTGCGACGAACGTGGCATCAAGAAAGTCACCGACCTGATCGGCGCGGTGCGCGACGACGACATGGAAATGGACACCCTGACCGCCGCCTCGGCGGGGGTGTAGGCGCCTCTACGCCTCTTCATCCCCTGGCACCGTTCCCGGTGGCAGGGCGGCGACATGATCGTGGATCGCGTTGGGGCGGGTGAACCAGATGCGGTCGGCGTCCTTGTGGTTCACGATGTGGGTCAGGATATCGCGCAGCCCGGCGAGCCGGTATGGCTGGCCGACCACGAAGCTATGCAGCGCGAGGGCGAAGACCAGCGGCTGTTTCGCCGAAAGCCGCATCTGCTCGTCGAAATGACCCGTCACCATCTCGGTGAAATCCGCCGCCGTATGACGGCGCGAGAGTTGGGCCGGTGAATCGTTGATCTCGATAGGGTAGGGGATCATCAGCAACCGTCCGGCGCGGGTGCGCATCCACACCGGCTGGTCGTCGCACGGCCAGTCCATGATGAAGCGGTAGCCTTCCTCTTTCAGGAGATCCGGCGTATGCGGGGTCTCGGAAATCCACGGCCCCATCCAGCCGCCCGGGCCCGCGCCTTCATGTTCGCGGAAGGCCTCGGTGGCGCGCCCGATCAGGTCGCGTTCCTCGTCCTCGTCGTAGTCGCCCTGCTGTTCGGTGTTGGTCACGCCGTGGCCGACGAATTCGTCGCCGCGCTGGCGAATGCGCGCCGGAATCTGCGGCGCGTAATCGTAGATCTCGGTGTTCATCAGATGGCAGGCGGGCAGACCAAGCTCGTCCAGCAGATCGAAAATTCGCCAGATGCCGACCCTGAGCCCATAATCGCGCCACGCATAGTTGCGCACGTCGGGTTGCACGCCGGGATGGGTCGGCGTGTGGCCGAGTCCCTCGCCGAAGCTGAAATGTTCGATATTCAGTGCGAAATAGACGGCCAGTCGCTTGCCGTCCGGCCAGTCGTAATCGGCCCGTTCATTGATCGGCGAATAGTCGTAGCGCCCGTGCTTCTTCAGTTCCATCGCTCAGGTCTCGCCGTCGAGAATGGCTTTGAGGCGCTGCGGCGTGATCGGCACCTGGGTCACCGCGCCGGACATGCCGATCGCCTGATCGATGGCGCCCGCGATCGCCGGGGCGACGCCGGTAATGCCGGCCTCGCCGGCGCCCTTGATGCCGAGCGGCGTGCGGATGGAAGGGAAATCCTCGGTCAGCAGGATTTCCGGCTTTGGCATCTCGTGCAGCGTCGGCATCAGGTAATCGGCCAGGGTCACCGCCAGCGGCTGACCCGCCGAATCATAGGTGAATTCCTCATAAAGCGCGCCGCCGATCCCCTGCGCCATGCCGCCGACGAGCTGGCCGTCGACCAGCATTGGATTGATGGTGCGGCCGATATCATAGGCGATCATATAGCGTTCGATGTCGGTGGCGCCGGTCTCGGGATCGACTTTCACAACCGCGATGTGCAGGCCGTAGGGGTAGGTCTGGTGTTCGATATGAAACCATTCCTCGGCGGCGAGGTAGGGATCGCGCGCGCCGCGCGCGGCCGACGTGGGAATCAGCGCCGCGGCGACCTCGCCCAGCGTGAGCGACGCCCCGGCCGGATTGTCCTTCACGATTACATTGCCGTCGACGATATCAAGGCTTTCGGGGTCGGTCTGCAACAGCTCGGCCGCCATATCGAACGCCTTCTCGCGCACCTTCAGCGCCGTCTTATGGACCGCGCTGCCGGTCAGCACGGTGGCGCGCGAGGCGTGCGCGCCGACGCCGTAATCGATGCGTTCGGTCTGGCCGTGGATCACCCGGATGCGCCGGTAATCGGTCCCCAGCGTCTCGGCGCAGATCTGCGCCATCACCGTCTCGAACCCCTGGCCGACCGAGGCGCCGCCGGTCACGATTTCGATATTGCCCGCGGTATCGACGAAGATCTTGCTGCCGTCGGCCGGGCCGAGCCCGCTTTTTTCGAAGAACATCGAAATTCCGGCGCCGACCATTTCGCCGGCGGCGCGGCGGTCCGCCAGCTTGGTTTGTAATTCTTCCCAGCCGATCCGTTCCAACGCCTGGTCGAGCAGCCCCGCATAATCGCCGGGGTCGTGCTCCACCGAATCGCCGATCACGTCGAGATCGCGCGCATAGGGCATTTCCTCCAGTGCGATCAGATTGCGCCGTCTGACCGCGATTCTGTCCATCCCCAATTCGACCGCGATCGCATCCATCAGGCGTTCGCGCACGAAGGTGCTCTCGGTGCGGCCCGGCGAGCGGTAGGTCGCCGCCGGCGTTTTGTTGGTGAGGCGGAAATGGCACGCCGCGCGATAATTCGGAATGCGGTAGGGGCCGGGCAGGACGCCGGTTGTCATATTGGCGACCCGTGTGCCGTGGGTGCGGATATAGCCCCCCTGATCGAGATACATCTCGTCGTCGATGGCCACCACCTCGCCGTCCTCGGCGACCGCGGCGCGGCAGAAATGGTGCTGCTGGCGCGAGTGGTTGGCCGCCATTAGATGTTCCTGGCGGTCCTCGATCCATTTTACCGGCCGCCCCAGCCGCATCGCCGCGACGCACACCAGAACGTCTTCCGGGTACAGTTCGCCCCTTATGCCGAACCCGCCGCCCACATGGCCTTCGTAGAGGTGCACCCCGGATGCAGGGCGGCCCAGCATGCGGCACAGCGTGTCCTTGTTGCGGTGGGGCACCTTGGCCGCGCCGTGCAGTTCGAGCACGTCGCGCGCCGCGTCGTAGCGGCCGATGGCGCCCCGCGTTTCCATCGGCACGCCGCTGTGCCGGCCCATCTTGACCTCCACCTCGACCACCTTGTGGGCATTGGCGAAGGCGCCTTCCACATCGCCGTAGCCCTGTGCGACCAGCGCGGCTTCGGTGGTGTGGCCGTCCCGGAATTCCTGCGGCGGGTCATCGGCGTTGATCAGCACCGGCAATTCCGTGACTTCCATGATCACCAGCTCCGCCGCGTCTTCGGCGGTGTAGGCGTCCTCGGCGAATATCGCGGCGACCGGATCGCCGACATAGCGCACCCGTTCGCGCGCCAGCGCGTATTGACGGAACATTGCCAGCGCCGGATTGCTGCCTTCCCGGAAATCGATCGGCGGCACGTCGTCGATGTCCTCCGAAATCCAAACCGCGACGACGCCCGGATGCGCCTTCGCCGCCGCGGTGTCGATGGACTTGATCTCGCCATGGGCATGAGGACTGCGCACGATGCGCATGTGAAGCTGGTCGGGGAATTTGACGTCGCCGGCGAAACGTCCCTTGCCGGTGACCAGCGGCGGGTCTTCCAGCCGCTCGACGCTGTCGCCCAGATGACCGAAGAGTCTGTTCGTGCCGCTCGCCATCAACCGGCTCCCTTGGTATCGCGCACGGCGCGCACGGCCTTGGCGATATTGACGTAGCCGGTGCAGCGGCACAGGTTCGAGGACAGGATTTCGTTGAGTTCCTGATCGCCGATATCGGGCTGTTTCTCGAGAATGCCCGCCGCCAGCATCAGGAAACCCGGCGTGCAATAGCCGCATTGCAGCGCGTGATGCTCCATGAACGCCGCCTGCAGGGGGTGCATTTTCTCGCCTTCGGCCAGTCCCTCGACGGTGCGAATTTCGGCCCCTTCCGCCTGAACTCCGAACATCAGGCAGGACCGGATCGGTTCCCCGTCCAGCAGGATCGTGCAGGCGCCGCAAACCCCGTGTTCACAGCCGATATGGGTGCCGGTCTGACCGCACTGGTCGCGGATCACATCGGCCAGGGTCCAGCGCGGATCGACCGTGACGTCGTGCCGTCGCCCGTTGATGGTCAGGGTGATGTTTCTTTTTTCAATCATTATTCCCGTCCCGCCGCCTTCTCCAGAGCCCGGCGCGTGAGCGCGCGCACCAGGTCGCGACGATATTTGGCGCTGTTGTTGGGATCGGACATGGGATCGACGGCTTCGGCCGCGGCCTCGCCCGCCGCGCGAAACGCGGCTTCGCCCGGAGGCTTTCCGGTCAGCGCGGCCTCGGCCTCGGCGATGCGACGCGGGCGGTCCTCCGCGCCGCCGATCCCCACACGGGGATCGGCGATCACGCCGTCTTCGACACGGAAACTCACCAGCGCCATGGCGATGGCGAAATCGCCGGCGCGCCGGTTGAACTCTTCGAAACCGTATCGCGTGTCGTCGGCCGGCACCGGCAGGCGCACCGCGCGCAACAGCTCGTCCTCGGCCAGCGTGGTGGTCATGACGGTCTCGAAGAAATCGGCGGCCGCGATCTCACGTTCGCCCCGGACGCTCAGCGCAACCATGGTGGCGTCGAGCGCGGCCGCCACCAGGCACCATTCGGAAGCCGGATCGGCATGGGCGACGCTGCCGCAGAACGTGCCGCGCTGGCGGATCGGATAGTGCGCGATGTGACCGGCGATTTCGGTCAGCAGCACGCCCAGCGGACCGTCGCAGACCGGGCCGTGGAACGCGGCGTGGCGAACGCAGGCGCCGATGGAAAGCGTCCCGCCGGTCAGGTCCGTTTCATCGAGCCCGCCGATGCCGTTGATGTCGACGAGATGGCCCGGCCGCGCCAGACGGAAGGCCATGGTCGGCACCAGGCTCTGGCCGCCGGCCAGCACGCGGCCGTCATCGGGCGCGTGCCGGGACAACAGCGCGACCGCCTCGTCGAGCGTCGATGGGGCGTGATATTCGAATGGCGGGGGTTTCATGGGGTGGAATTTTTCCTGTCGATTGTGCGGTCGATTGTATCCGAAGTTCCGCGCCAGTCCACTTCCCGGCGTCGCGCGTCGCCATTAAAACCGGTCGACATCGGTCGGACGATTCGCACATTATCCTACCGCGCACGACCGGACGGACGCGTTCCGCATGAAAGACGCCGCCGAGACGTTTGGGAGGAGACCAATGAAATCGAAATCATGGGCTGTCATCGGCCGGCTGGCGATCGCGTCGGCGTGGGTGCTGGCGTTCCTGCCGTTGCCGGCGCTGGCCCAGGACGCCGCCAAGCTCAACGGCGCCAATACGGCGTGGATACTGACGTCGACAGCTTTGGTCCTGTTCATGACCCTGCCCGGTCTCGCGCTGTTCTATGGCGGGCTGGTGAGGTCGAAGAACATATTGTCGGTGCTGATGCATTGTTTCGCCATCGCCTGCCTTATGTCGGTGATGTGGATGGTGTTCGTCTACAGCCTGGCCTTCGGCGACGGCGGATCGTCGCAAGGATGGATCGGCGGATTCGGCAAGGCGTTCCTGGCCGGGGTCGGGGTGGATGCGCTGAGCGGCGACATTCCGGAATCGGTTTTCTTCATGTTTCAGATGACCTTCGCCATCATTACCCCGGCGCTGATCGTCGGCGCGTTCGTCGAGCGTATCAAGTTCAGCGCGGTTTTGTGGTTCTGCGGCGCCTGGATCGTTTTGGTCTATGCGCCGGTCGCCCACTGGATTTGGGGCGGCGGCTGGCTCAGCGACGCCAACGCCATCACGGGATCGGGCGTGATGGACTTCGCCGGCGGTCTGGTGGTTCATGTGACGGCCGGCGTCTCCGCGCTGGTCGCGGCATTGCTGATCGGCCCGCGCGGCGGCTTCCCCGGCGACGTGTCGCCGCCCCACAGTCCCGGCCTCACCATGATCGGCGCCTCGATGCTGTGGGTCGGCTGGTTCGGCTTCAACGCCGGCAGCGCTTTGGCTTCGGACGGCAATGCCGGCATGGCGATGGCCGTCACGCACATCTCGGCCGCGACCGCCTCGCTGGTGTGGATGGGCATTGAATGGACCAAGTACGGCAAGCCCAGCCTGGTCGGCATCGTGACCGGCATGGTCGCCGGTCTTGCCACCATCACGCCCGCATCGGGCTTCGTCGGCCCGGGCGGCGCGCTGGTCATCGGATTGGCCGGCGGCTTCATCTGCTATTGGGTCACCAGCACCATGAAGCAGAAATGGAAAATCGACGATTCTCTCGACGTGTTCGCGGTGCACGGTGTCGGCGGCATGGTCGGTATCCTGTTGACCGCGGTGTTCGCGTCCGAAGGGCTGGGTGGACTTGGCCTGGCCGAGGGAATTTCGATCGGTGATCAGCTGCGGACCCAGCTGGTCGGAATCGTCGTCGTCGCGGTGTGGGCGGGCGTCCTCAGCCTTATCATTCTCAAGGTGATCCAGGCGACCATCGGTCTCAGGGTCAGCGTCGAGGATGAAACCGAAGGGCTCGACATCACGGCCCATGGCGAGCGTGGCTATCACATGTGATCGGCGCCGATGCCGGCGCGGTGGACCCGCCGCCTCGGCAATGCGCGCGCGATCAATTAGGGAGTTGCCCAGATGAAGATGATCATTGCCGTGATCAAACCGTCAAAGCTGGATGAAGTACGCGAAGCGCTGACCGGCCTCGGCGTCGAAGGCATGACGGTGAGCGAGGTCAAGGGGTTCGGCCGCCAGAAGGGTCACCGGGAAATCTATCGCGGGGCCGAGTACACGATCAATTTCGTGCCTAAAATCAAACTCGAGGTCGCCGTCGACGACGATGTCTCGGACTCGGTGATCCGCGCGATCCAGGAGACCTCGAACACCGGCCAGATCGGCGACGGCAAGATTTTCGTGATCGATCTCGGCGAAGCCATCCGCATCCGCACCGGCGAGACCGGCGGCGAGGCGCTCTGAGCCGTCGAGGACTTTCAACTTCCCCGTTGCGGTCGCGCACCGGTCTTATAGAATGGTCGCGAGGCGAAATAACGGGATGGGGTTTCGGCCATGGGGGGCTGGGCGCTCGACGACATTCGCTGGGATCGGTTCGATCCTTCTCTCATCGATCCGGAGATCGTGCCGGTCATCAAGGCGGCCAGCATGGTCGAGTACAACGCCGGCGATTACCGCGCCTATCTGACCAATGTCTTCCATGACGATCCGCGTGTCGTGTCGGCCGTGGATGGTTGGGCGGACGAAGAGGTTCAGCACGGGTTGGCGCTGGGCAAGTGGGCCGAACTCGCCGATCCCGAATTTGATTTCAACGAGAGTTTCAAAAGATTCACCGATGGTTTCAGCGTCCCGGTGGAAGCGGATCAGTCGGTGCGGGGATCGCGCACGGGCGAGTTGATCGCGCGCTGCATGGTCGAGACCGGCACCAGCTCGTACTACACCGCGCTTGCCGAGGCGACCGAGGAGCCGGTGCTGAAGGAAATCTGCCAGCGCATCGCCAACGACGAGTTCGCTCACTATCATTTGTTCCACCGCCACATGACCCGCTATCTGGAACAAGAGGATCTGAATTTTTGGCGGCGTCTGGCGGTGGCGCTGGGCCGTATCGCGGAATCCGAGGATGACGAACTGGCGTACGCCTATTATGCGGCCAACGGCTCTATGGATCAGCCCTATGACCGGCGCGCCAACGCATCGGCCTATGGCCGCAAGGCGTTCAGCTATTACTCGCCTCGCATCGTGCGACACGGCATCCAGATGGTTTTTCAGGCCATTGGGCTGAAAGGCGACGGGGTGATCAGTCAGATGTTCGGCTGGCTCGGCTGGCTGGCGCTGCGTACCCGTTTGCGGATGCTCCAGCGCGGTACGGCCTAGCTGTGATGTCTCAATAGGTTGTTCATTCGACCCTGCCTTGAGAAGCTGATG
>CAZPMO010000045.1:0-28556 GCA_964587515.1 uncultured Rhodospirillaceae bacterium
TCCCCGACGCCGGCTGCGCCATGAGCATGTATAATTTGGACGAATCGATCATCGGTTTCGCCCGGGCCTGTATGAACTACGGGCTGGGACGCGGCTGGCCGGTCTATCTCTCGACCAAGAACACCATCCTCAAAGTCTATGACGGCCGCTTCAAGGATCTGTTCCAGAAGGTCTATGACGAGGAGTTCGCCGAGAAGTTCAAGGCGAAGGACATCTTCTACGAGCATCGCCTGATCGACGACATGGTCGCGGCCGCGCTGAAATGGAGCGGCGGTTATATCTGGGCGTGCAAGAATTATGACGGCGATGTGCAGTCCGATACCGCCGCGCAGGGTTTCGGCTCGTTGGGACTGATGACCTCGGTGCTGATGACGCCCGACGGCAAGACCATCGAGGCGGAAGCCGCCCACGGCACCGTGACGCGCCACTACAGGCTGCACCAGCAGGGCCAGGAAACCTCCACAAACCCGATCGCTTCGATCTTCGCCTGGACGCGCGGGCTCTATTACCGGGGCACTTTCGACGAAACTCCCGATGTGGTGGATTTCGCCCAAACCCTCGAAAGCGTCTGCATCGAAGCGGTCGAGAACGGCTTCACGACGAAGGATCTGGCATTGCTGATCGGTCCCGACCAGAAGTGGCTCACCACCCAGCAGTTCCTCGACAAGCTCGACAAAGGGCTGCAAGCCAAGATGGCCTGACGGCGCACTTTATTTTTCGGGATCTTCGCGCAGCGCCGCCTGGCCATGTCGCCGGCGTTCCTCGGCGATGCGTCGGATCTCGGCTTCCATGTCCGGCTCGCTCTCCATCAGCGCGCGGAAATCGGCACCGTCGAGCCGCAGCAGCTGACACTCGGTCAGTGTCGTCGCGGTGGTCTGCTGCGGCGTTTCCTCGATCAGGGCAAGCTCGCCGAAAAAATGTCCGGGGCCGAGGTGAAGGACGCGTCCGGCCAAATCGATCGCCACGTCGCCGGCGGCGATGAAATAAAGTGAATCCGCGATCTCCCCCTGGCGCATCACCGTGGTGTTGGCGACCACCGTTTCGGGGGCCAGCAGGCCGGCAATTTCGGCGATCCGTTCCGCGTCGAGCCCGGAAAACAACGGCACCCGCGCCACCAGATGCCAAGTCACCACAAAATTCCGCCGCCGGGTTTCTTCGAGAAAGCCGACCGCGAAGATGCTGGTCCACATCACGAAAACACCGATGCCGAGGATCATGACCACAGCGCCGACGATACGCCCGCCCAGGGTTACGGGGATCGCATCGCCATAGCCGACCGTGGTCAGGGTTTCGATCACCCACCACATGGCGAGCGGGATGCTGCCGAACTGCTGGGGCTGGGCCTCGGCTTCCAAATAATGAATCAAGGTGGCGGCGATCATCGCCACCACCACAAGGATCGCCAGCGCGCCGACGATCACCGGAGATTCCTTGCGGGCGACGGCCGCCATGGTGGCCAGCGCCGGTGAATAGCGCGTGAGCTTCAGAATCCGCAGCGCGCGCAGCAGCCGCAGAACCCGCAAGTCGACGGCGAAGAATGCCGCGAGATAAAAAGGCGCGATGGCCATCAGGTCGATCAATGCGAGCGGAGAGATCAGATAACGGGCTCTTGCCCGCCATGCGCCTGCGATGCCGTTGTCTGAGATTTCGGCCGCGGCCCACAACCGACACAGATATTCGACCGTGAAGACCGCCACTGAAAATACCTCGAAGGCGCGCAGGACCGAACCGTGATCCGCCATGATGGCGCCATCGCTTTCGAGCGCGATGGCGATCGCGTTGGCCAGGATAAGAACGATCAGGAATGCGTCGCCCAGACGGCGCACCGGCGAGCGATAATCGGCGTCTTCGAGCAGCAGGTAGGCGATACGCCTCGGTGATCTCCTTGCCACCACCCAATCTCCCGGAACTCAGGCGCTTTCGTCCAACGCGCTTTCGATCGCGGCCAACGCCGCATCGGCCGCCGTACCGTCGGGACCACCGGCCCGCGCCATATCCGGGCGGCCACCGCCGCCCTTGCCGCCGAGGGCGGCGGAACCGGCGCGGACGAATTGGACGGCGTCGAGGCGGTCGGTAAGGTCGTCGGTCACGCCCACCACCAGGGACGCCTTGCCCTCGGCGATCGCCACGATGGCGACGACGCCGGAGCCGATGCGCTGCTTGAGATCGTCGGCCATGGGCTTGAGTTCGCGCGCCGGCACGTCCTCGACCTTGACCGCCGCGAACTTCACGCCCGAGATTTCCTTTGCGAAATCCTCGTCGCTCTCGCCGCCGCCGCCGGTCGCCAGCTTGCGGCGGGTATCGGAGAGTTCGCGTTCGAGCGAGCGCCGTTCATCGAGCAACGCGGCGATCCGATCGGGAACATCCACCGGCGCAACGCGCAATTCGGCGGCCGCCCGCGAAATCAGATCTTCGCGTGAGGCGGCGTGCGCGTCGGCGGCACCGGCGGCGACCGCTTCAATGCGGCGGACACCGGCGGCAAGCGCGCTGTCTCCGAGAATGCGAAAGGCGCCGATATCGCCGGTGCGCGCCACATGGGTGCCGCCGCACAGCTCGACCGAATAGGCGCCGCTCTCGTTGCCGCCCATGGTGACGACCCGCACCTCGTCGCCGTATTTCTCACCGAACAGCGCCATTGCGCCTTCCTCGGCGGCGGCGTCGGGGGTCATCAGCCGGGTGGAGACATCGGAATTACCACGGATCCGGGCATTCACCTCGCGTTCGATTTCGCCCAGCACTGCCGGATCGATTGCCTTGGGATGGCTGATATCGAACCGCAGACGGTCGGCCGCCACCATGGAGCCCTTCTGGGTCACGTGATCGCCGAGATGCCGCCTGAGCGCCTGGTGAAGGAGATGGGTCGCGGAATGATGCGCCCGCAGATCATCCCGCCTCGTGGTGTCGACGCGCAATTCCATCACGTCGCCGATGGAAATTTTTCCACGCTTCACCTCGCCCACATGGACATGAAGATCGCCGAGCCGCTTCAGCGTATCCGTGATGGCGACCTCCGCGCCGTCCGCATCGAACAGAATTCCCGTATCCCCGGTCTGACCGCCCGATTCTCCGTAAAACGGCGTCTGATTGGTCACCACCGCAACCGTCGCCCCGGCTTCCGCGGTGTCGACGCGGTCGCCCTCGATCACCAGCGCCACCACCTGCCCGTCAGCGACCGTGGTGGTATAGCCCAGGAATTCCGTGGCGCCGGATGCCTCGCGGATATCGAACCAGACCTGGTCGTCGGCCTCGGCGCCCGAGCCCGCCCAGGATTTGCGCGCCTCGGCGCGCTGGCGTTCCATGGCGGTATCGAATCCGGCTGTTTCGACCACGCGCCCCTGGCCGCGCAGCACGTCCTCGGTGAGATCAAGCGGGAAACCGAAGGTGTCATAGAGGCGGAAGGCGACCTCACCGGGCAGCGCCGCGCCTTCGCGGAGCTTTCCGGTCTCTTCCTCGAGCAACCGCAGACCGCGCCCGAGCGTCTGCTTGAAGCGCTCTTCCTCGCCCTTCAAGGTCTCGCTCACCAGCGCCTCCGCCCGGCCCAGTTCCGGAAAGGCCTGACCCATCTCCGCCACCAGGGTCGGCACCAGGCACCACATCAGCGGTTCGGTGCAGCCGATCATGTGGGCATGGCGCATGCCGCGCCGCATGATGCGGCGCAGCACGTAGCCTCTGCCCTCGTTCGACGGCAACACCCCGTCGGCGATCAAAAAACTGGACGCCCGCAAATGATCGGCGATCACGCGATGACCCACCGCATGTGAATCATCGGAATGGGTGCCGGACGCCTCGGCCGAGGCCTCGATCAAACGCCGCATGCCGTCCGTGTCGTAATTGTCGTGGACGCCCTGCATCACGGCGGCAATCCGCTCCAGCCCCATGCCGGTGTCGATCGACGGACTCGGCAGATTGACGCGCTCATCCGCCGATTTCTGATCGAATTGCATGAACACCAGATTCCAGATCTCTACGAAACGATCGCCGTCTTCGTCGGGACTGCCGGGTGGTCCACCGGGAATATGATCGCCATGATCATAAAATATCTCGGAGCAGGGCCCGCATGGGCCGGTTTCGCCCATGGACCAGAAATTGTCGCTGGTGGCGATCCGGATGATGCGCTCGTCGGAAAGACCCGCGATGCGCTTCCACAAATCGAACGCCTCGTCGTCGTCGTGATAGACAGTGACCAGCAGACGGTCGCCTGAAATACCGTATTCCTTGGTAATCAGCGTCCAGGCGAGTTCAATCGCGCGTTCCTTGAAATAATCTCCGAACGAGAAATTGCCCAGCATCTCGAAAAACGTATGGTGTCGCGCGGTATAGCCGACATTTTCGAGATCGTTATGTTTGCCGCCGGCGCGGACGCATTTTTGCGACGTGACGGCGCGCGGGATATCTCGGTGTTCGAGGCCCGTAAAGACATTCTTGAACTGAACCATCCCGGCGTTGGTAAACAGCAAGGTTGGATCGTTATGGGGAACCAACGGCGAGGACGGCACGATTTCGTGTCCGTTCTCTGCAAAAAATTCAAGGAAGGCGGTGCGAATTTCGTTGGTGGTCTGCATTTTTCCGGTCCAGCTACGCCCAGACTTTTACCCGTGGCCCGGTAACGTGTCCAGCGCGGCGGCCCAAAACGAAACGCGCGGCCGAAGCCGCGCGTTCCCGACCATCGAAACCGACGGGATCAAACCGCTTGCTGATCCTCGTCTTCCTCATCGTCCTTATCCGGCCCGTAGGTCGCCGCCTCGGCGATCAAACCGGCATCGGCGCGGATTGCATGTTCGATTTCATTGGCCATTTCCGGGTTTTCCTTCAGGAATTCCTTTACGTTTTCTCGGCCCTGGCCAATGCGCTGATCGCCGTAGGAAAACCATGAGCCTGATTTTTCCACGATTTCCGCCTTCACGCCGAGATCAATCAATTCGCCCCGCTTCGAGATACCCTCGCCATACATGATGTCGAATTCGACGGTTTTGAAAGGCGGCGCCATCTTGTTTTTCACCACCTTCACCCGGGTCTGGTTGCCGACGATTTCGTCACGGTCCTTGATGGCGCCGATGCGTCTGATGTCGAGCCGCACCGAGGCATAGAATTTGAGCGCGTTGCCGCCCGACGTGGTCTCGGGACTGCCGAACATCACGCCGATCTTCATGCGGATCTGATTGATGAAGATGATCATGCAGCGCGAGCGCGCGATCGAGCCGGTAAGCTTGCGCAGCGCCTGACTCATCAGCCGCGCCTGCAGGCCCACATGCGTGTCGCCCATCTCGCCTTCGAGCTCGGCCTTGGGCACCAGGGCGGCCACGGAATCGATCACGATGACGTCGATGGCGCCCGAACGGACCAGCGTATCGGCGATTTCCAGCGCCTGTTCCCCGGCGTCGGGCTGGGAAATCAGGAGATCGTCGAGATCGACACCGAGCTTGCGGGCATAGCCCGGGTCGAGCGCGTGCTCGGCGTCGATGAAAGCGCAGGTGCCGCCGCCGGCCTGGGCCTCGGCGACCGCGTGCAGCGCCAGCGTCGTCTTGCCCGAACTTTCCGGGCCATAAATTTCTATGATGCGGCCACGGGGCAGTCCGCCGATCCCGAGCACGATGTCGAGCCCCAGCGAGCCGGTGGGAATCGAGTCGATTTCGATTGTCTGATCCGACTGGCCGAGCTTCATGATCGAGCCCTTGCCGAAATTGCGCTCGATCTGTCCGAGCGCGGCTTCAAGCGCCTTGGTCTTGTCCATCCCGTCCTTCTCTACCAAACGCAGCGGCGTATCGGTCATTGTACGTTCCTTTCTTATTCCATAGGGATCATATGGATTCAATGTGATTCGCTGAAACCAATTTGTACATGTTTTGTTCTCAATCGCAAGCAAAAATAACTATCCATGAAAACAGCTACTTATACATTTGTTCGGATTATGTTCTTAAATCCGCCGCCAGATTCGGCGACGACTCGGCGGCGGCCTAAACCTCCATCACTTCCTTGACCATGCCGGCAAGCTGACTGAGGGAAAAGGGTTTCGGCAGGAAATGGACTTCGACACCCTCGTCGAGGCGCTGGCGAAAGCTGTCCTCGGTATAACCGGAGATGAAAATCACCTTGAGTTCGGGCCGGGTCTTGCGCACTTCCCGGATCAGGGTCGGCCCGTCAACGCCGGGCATCACCACGTCTGTGATGAGGAGCTCTATTTGGTCCGCTTCTCCGCCGCCAAGCACTTCGAGAGCCTCCTCGCCATTCTTGGCCTCGATGATGGTATAGCCCTTGTTGCGCAGTGCGCGCGCGCCGAATAGCCGCACAGCCTCTTCGTCTTCGACCAACAACACCGTGCCGGCGCCGGTAGTATCAGCCGGCGTTTCTATGGTTTCCTCGACCACCTTAACCGCTTCGCCCGGAGCTTCGGCTTCCGGACTGTACTCGGGCAGAAAGATTGTAAAGGTGGTGCCGGTGTCGGGAACCGAATCGACATAAATATGACCACCGGTCTGCTTGACGATACCGTAGACCGTCGCGAGCCCGAGCCCGGTCCCGGAGCCGACCTCCTTGGTGGTGAAGAACGGCTCGTAAATCTTGTCGAGCAAATCCTTCGGGATACCGCAACCGGAGTCGATCACCCGGATCGCGACGTAATCGGCGACCGGCAGATCGTCATAACCTGCGAGGCGGGAATCGTTGCCCGGCATGCGTTCGGTCTCGATCGTCAGCGTGCCGCCGTCTTCCATCGCGTCGCGGGCATTGACCGCGAGATTGATGATGACCTGATCGAATTGCCCTTGATCCACTTTTACCAGGCCGAGTTCGCGGTCATGAACCATATTGAGCTCGATCTCGGCGCCAATCAGCCGTCGCAGCAGGTGCGATAGCTCCGCCAGCACATCGGTGATATCGAGCACCCGCGGCTGCAGGGTCTGTTGTCGCGAGAACGCCAGGAGTTGGCGCACCAGGTTGGCGGCCCGGTTGGCGTTTTGCTTGATCTGGATGATATCGGCGAAGGATTGGTCCTTGGGACTGTGGCGCATCAGTAAAAGATCGCAAAAGCCGATCATCGCGGTCAGCAGATTGTTGAAATCATGGGCCACGCCGCCGGCAAGCTGGCCCACCAGTTCCAGCTTCAGTGACTGGACCAGTTTTTCCTCGATATCGGCACCGCCGCCGGCGGGCAGCGCCAACAGGACCAGATCGGCGCCGCTATCGTCGTCGCGGCGCCCGGCGAATAGGGATGCGCTCCCTTCCCCGGCGGCAATCCCCACTTCAATGGTCTCGGAAGGCTGCGCGCCGTCGACAAGGTTCTCGAGCCAGCCTGCAACCCTCGCCCGGTCATCGTCGGCGATCAGATCGACCAGAGTCACACCCTTCGACTTGCCCGCGCCACGGAAAAACATCCGACCGAACGCCGTGTTGCAATCAACGATTTCACCTTTGGCGTCGAGCAACACCATGCCCATTGGCGCATCGTAAAACAGATGCATAAAACCTTCGCCGCGACGTCTGTCACGCTCGCCCTGGCGCTGGGAATTCGCGCCAAGGTCCCGGAGCATGGAACGAGTTCGAAAGCCCGACCCATCGGCGATCGGAACGATGGCCTGGGAAAAAGCGGCGTTGATTTCCCGCCCGTCGGCCCCCTTTAGCGTGATCTCTCCATGCGGCGCTTCGGTCAGAGCCGCGATGTCCCCAGCGCCTTTACCGTTTGTGGTCAAAAAATCGGTAAGCGCGTGTCGGCCATCGACCAGTTCGGATGCTTCCAGGCCCAACCATCCCGCGACGGTGTCGTCGGCGAAATGGAAACGGCCGCGCTCGTCGAGCGAATAGAACCCGATGGCCACGTCGGAAGTAAAACCGCTAATCCGGCGCAATTCTTCACGAAGCGCATGTTCGAGGCCGGTGGGCGCGCCGCCTTCGTCGAGAGACCACAGCGCATATCCATCTCGCTTGGGCAGCGGACTGATACTCAGTCGCCTCGGCTCTTCCGGCGCCGTCGTCAGCGCAAGTTCCGCGCGCGCTGATCCGCCGGACGCCGCCGCGGCGAGCCGCGCAATTTCGCTGGCTGCGTTGGGGTCCGCGAACAAACCGTTGGTCAGCCGTTTCAGCGGATTTTTTTATCGCCACCGACAACGCGGCGCCACGCCTGGTTGGTCATCGCGGCCGAACCGTCCGGCGCCGTGATCATCCGCGCGTCACTATCAAGATCCAGCGCCTGGCCATAGAGATCGCGGTCGTTCTCCACCGCGCGCCGGGATCGCTTGATCAGAACCGAGGCGATCGCGCCCGATGCGACAACCACAAGCACTAGGACGGCGATCACCCAACCGGGATCGATCCCCGGGGCGGCGGGTTCGGCGGAAGCGGCCAGGCCAGGCCGCGCCAATAAGGTCTGGGCGGCGGCGATGAGCGCCAAGGCCGTGGCCCCGCGAGCCCGCCCGCGGCGCTTAGACCGTGCGAACCGCAATCGTGTCACCGAAATACTCCTGCGCCGGCAATCCGGACGTCCAACTGCATCAGTTTCGATTGTTTTGAGCTCTTGTCACGATAAAAATGCCGTTTACGACGCACCGGCACGGGTCGTCAACGGCTTTGTTGGGTTGGACTTCGGCCGCCGTGTGGCGGCGCCGAATTTAAGCTAGCCGCCCTGACGGATAAGTTCGACCGCGATCCGATCAGCGACCGAATTGGTCGGGGCGTTTTCCTTGTCGGCGCGCTTGAAAATCGTGGCCAGCGTGCCGCCGATTCGCGCGGTCAGCGCGTCGCCCCGTTCCTGACTGTAACCCTCGGGGGTCAGCCACAGGGAAAACGCAATGAGCCCACCGGCATTGATCACATAATCAGGGGCATAGAGAATACGGTTCTGTTGCAGCGCCTCGCCATGACGAGCCTGAGCCAGTTGATTGTTCGCCGAGCCCGCGACGATGGCGCATTTAAGCCGCGGCAGCGTGTCGTCGTTGATCACCGCGCCGAGGGCGCAGGGTGCGAAAACGTCGGCTTCGACGCCATATATTTCGTCAGGCTCCACCGGCATCGCGCCATAGGCCAACACGGCGCGCAGCACCGCGTCTGGATCCATGTCGGAAACCACGAGGCTCGCTCCATCGCGCCGCAACAGCGCACACAGTTCGTTGCCGACATGTCCGAGACCCTGGACCGCGATAGTCAACCCGCTTAAATCCTCGCTGCCCAGGCGATGGCGTGCGGCGGCCTTGATTCCCACCTGAACGCCGTAAGCCGTGGTCGGCACCGGATCGCCGCCTCGGTCATCGGTACCGAAAACATAATTGGTCTCCTGGCCGGCCCAATCCATGTCCTGCATCGTGACACCGACATCCTCGCCGGAATAATAGCGTCCGCCGAAACTGTCGACCGCGCGACCGAAGGCCCGGAACAGCGCTTCGCTCTTATCGGTTTTGGAATCACCGATGATCACGGATTTTCCGCCGCCGCACTCGACACCGGACAGCGCCGCCTTGTAGCTCATACCCCGCGACAGGCGGAGGACATCGGTAATCGCCTCCTCTTCGGTCGCGAAGGGCCACATGCGACAGCCCCCCAGAGATGGGCCGAGCGTGGAATCATGGAGCGCGATAAAGGCGTTTAAACCGGACGCCGCGTCTTCGACATGATAGACATTCTCGTGATCGTCGAAATCGGCCATCGATCGGAGATCGTCGGTAATGTCGGTCAGAACCGGCGCCGCCGCGTCCGGCGCGACGTCTTCGCCATCCGATTGTACAGCCGTGGAAAGCGTATCCATATCATGTCTTTCTAGGCGGGCCTTCGCCCGATATATCGCGCTTATAGCCTATGCATTGGGTATTAACGCTGCGTTAACGATAATCGCCGCCTTGCCTTTCGTTCGGCGCGCCGGTCTAATGGCAACGTCTTCCATCCAGGGTTAGGAGAGCATCATGGCGGGAGCATCGGTAAAGAACGTCGGACTGCCCGTTTTGGGCCTCCATCATTCCGCCTATCGCTGCCGCGATTCGGAAGAGACGCGCGCGTTCTGGGAGGACAAGGTGGGTTTTCCCCTGGTCATGGCGCTGGAGCTCGACCAGCAGAAAACCACGGGAAGCGACGTCCGCTACATGCATACCTTCTTTGATATCGGCGGGCCTGATCCGGAAGCGCCCGATTACCTGGCCTTTTTCGAGGTCCCCGACCGCGCCGAGGATGACCCCGACGAACTCTATAAGCGACGCTGGGGCATGGATCTCCATTTCGCCATGCGGGTGGCGAGCCACCAACGCCTGCGGGAAATATACGACCGGTTGCTGGCCAATGGCGTCGAGGTCGAGGACCCGGTCGCGCATGGCATCTGCACGTCGATCTATTTCCACTGTCCAAGCGGCTATCGCTGGGAATTCACCGCCGAGGACGAGGACGAGTCCGCCGAGATGGCGCGCCATCGGGAAGACGCCCACGAGAATCTCCGGAACTGGAACCGCTGGAAGGCCGCGCGGCGCGAGAAAGCGCCGGTCTGATTTAGAGCCGGGCGCTCGGGCGCGCCGCGACTTTCTCATACCAGAGCGCGATGTGCGGGCAATCGTCGGGGATGGCGTGGCCGACCAGGATGCCGAAATCGACGGCGCAGAACGCCGTGATGTCGGCCACGGTAAAACGATCTCCGGCCAGGAACGCGTTGTCTTCGAGGCGGGCGTCGAATTTTTCATAGAATTGCCGGACGCGCTGCGTGCCGCGTTCGATCAACGCCGGGATCTGCGCGATCGGCGCATCCATGCCCGGCAGGCCGCGATCGGCGAAAGAACGCTTGGCGTTTCGGAAGGCCTCGGAAAACGCCTGCAAGCCTTCCCAATCGGCCAGCCGCTCCCACATCTCGACGATCGCGCGATCCTTCGCGTCACCGCCCATCAGCGGCGGATCGGGATGCAGCGTCTCGAAATAGCGGCAGATCGCCATGGCCTCGCCGATCTCGGCGCCGTCGTCGAGGATCAGCAGCGGCACCCGGCGGTGCGGGTGCGCGGCCAGAAATTCCGGTTGCAGGATGGGCTTATCGGGATAGCCGGCTTCCTCCACCGGCACCTCTATCCCTTTTTCGGCGAGATAGATACGCACGCGGCGCGGATTGGGCGCGATCGACCAGTCGTAAAGTTTCATATCTCCCTCCCTAACCCAGTTCCGGCCCCGCCGGCGCGAAGACATAGTCCTTTTGATCGATCGGTTCCAGCCGACCCAGCAGCATCCGGATATAGGGTCGTTGGAACTCGAATCCCGACTTCTTGAACCATTCGATCAAAGGCGTCTGATAATCCATCACGTCGATTACCGCCGCGCCGTCATAGCCCTCCAGCGCATGGCGCGCCAGCGCGATGGCGATATCGGAATCTTCCGCGACAATCGGGCCGACCTGGATCGCCTCGCGCCCGTCGCGGGCCAGCACATAGCCGGCCAGCCATTCGCCGACACGGGCGACGAAGGCGCGATCCGGCTGTCGTTCGCGCAGATGAGCCAGCAGCGCGCGCCGGTCGGCGCCGAAGGTCTGGGCGTCGTATCCCGCGACCTCGTCGATCTCCGCCTCGGTCATGGGCGCGATACGCGCCAGCGTCCCCTCGCCTTCCGGGGCCGCCGCGACCCGCGTCGCCCATAACCGTGCAAGCCCGTAGATGTCCTCGAAGCCGAGCAGCCGGTATACCTCGCGCCCGGCCGGGGTGGCGTCGAGCCCGGGCGTCATACCGCGTTCCTCGACATCGTCGATCACGCGACGCATCAGATCGGTCGCAAGGCCACGCCGACGGTAATCCGGACTGACCAGCACCATGCATACCCAGGCGAACGACTCGTATGGCAACGCCATCGCGCTCGCGACCAGCTTGCCGTCGGCGTTGGTGCGGCCGAACCCCTCGCCGTTGGCCAGCATGTAACGCCAGTCGTCCTCGGTCTGGTTCCAGCCGATCTCCGCCGACAGCGCCGCGCCGCGCCTCGAATCACCGGGGACCAGCGTGTGCAGCGTCAGGCCGCCGGCCTCAAAAGGATCCGTCGCGGCTGTCATAGGCTGTCGGTTTATCGAGGCTCGGCAAATCGCGGGAAACCCAGTCCGCGACCCAGCCGATCATGGTTTCAAGGGATGTTCCGGGCGGCCCGAGGAGCCGGTTGGCGGCGTCGCAATTCACCAGCCAGCAGTGGCTGGACTCCTCGCCCGTGAAAACCGGCGTCTTGCCCATGCGCTCGGCGAATGCCTGGGCGGTCTCACGGATCGCGAGCTTTGGCCCGGAGATGTTGAGGGGCGTCATCGGCGTGGTGCAGTGGCGCAGGCATCTTAGGATATGGCCGTTGGCGTCGCCCTGCCAGATCACGTTGGCATGACCGGTGGTGAGATCGATCGGCGTTTCCGTCCACACCCGGGTCGCGATGTCCCACAACACGCCATAGCGCATGTCGATGGCGTAGTTGAGGCGGACAATGCGCCCCGGCGTGTCGTGGACATGGGAGAAATATTCGAACATGCGCTCGCGCCCGAGACATGACTGCGCATATTCTCCCATGGCGCCGGCCGGCGTCTGCTCGGTTGCCCCGCTGCCGGCCGCGCTGACGAAGGGATAGACGTTACCGGTCGAGAACGCCACGATGCGACTCGAGCGGAAGGCCTCGGCGACGATCGCCGGGACATGCACGTTCATCGCCCAGGTGAGTTCGAGATTGCCGCTGGTGCCAAACTTCCGCCCCGCCATGAACACGATGTTGGCCGCCCAAGGAAGCGCCGCCACCGCGTCGCGGTCCAAAAGATCGCAAGCGACGGTTTCGATGTCGTGGCTATTCAGCTTGTCCCGCAGGCCGGGTTCGGAAAACCGCGCGACGCCGATGATGCGTTTTTCGGGCGCGGCGCGTTTCGCGAGCCGCGCCAATGTCGGCCCCATTTTGCCGCCGACGCCGAGCACCATGATATCGCCTTCGACGTCGGCCAGATCGGCGATCAGCGACGGGCCCGGCCGGGTCATGAACTCTTCCAGCGCGTCTTCGTCGGCGAAACCGGTGGGGGGTTGCTCGCTCATCCCTGTCTCAATCCGCCCAGAACAGTCGCGTCGGGTTATCGACCAGGATCGTCTGGCGCATGGTCTCGTCTTGCACCATGGCGGGAACCAGATCGACCAGATCGCCATCGTCGGGTTGCTGGCCCGGCTTGAAACGCTGGGTGTGCGGCCAGTCGGTGCCCCACAACAGCCGTTCCGGCGCGATGTCGAGCAGCGCCTTGGCGAACGGGATGGCGTCGTGATAGGGCGGACCGACGGCTGTCAGGCGCTCGGCGCAGACGATCTTGCACCACATATGATCCAGCTTCATCAGATCGAGCAGCGCCTGGTAACCTTCCTGGTCGACGCCGTCGGCGAACTTCACCCGTCCGAAATGATCGATGATGGTGGGGATGTTTAGCGTGCGCAGCCACTCGGCGCAGGAAAGAAGTTCCGCCGGCAGACAATGGAACGTGGTCGACCATCCCAGAGGCGTGATCTTCTCGATCACGCGTTCGAACATGGGGATATCGACCGAGCCTGCATTGTCGGGGATCAGGTTGAAGCGCACGCCCCGGATACCGCCTGCGTGCATCTCGCGGTAATCATCTTCGGAGAACCGGTCGTCGGCCTTGATCACGCCGCGCAACCGGCCGTCGGAGCGCGCGATGGCGTCCAGCGATACGGCATTGTCGAACGAATGGGCGTTGGGCTGGACCACCACCCCGCGATCGATGCCCAGCACCTCCATCAGATTGTGATAATGCTCCAGCGGCGTGATGGGCGGGGTGTAGACCCGCGTCGGTCCATAGGGAAACTTCTCGGTCGGGCCGAAAATATGAAAATGGGTGTCGCAGCTTCCCGGCGGCAGCTTGTAATCGGGCCGGCGCGGATTGGGGTGCGGCGGATAGATGACGCGCATGTCGGCCGGCATTTGATGACGAGCTCCCAGTTTGTCACAATTTGGCAGGTTCACGCTCGTCCGTAAACGCCGCCGGCCGTATTGACCTCGGGAGCCGTGTTTGGCTAAGTCGCGCGATGGCCTTGCATCGTGATGATATTCCTCAGCCCGTGCTTGAGATTCTTCGGCGCGGTGCGGTGATCCCGGCCCACCCTTTGGCGCTGGACGACAAGCGCGAGATGGATCCCCGCCGCCAGCGGGCGCTGGCGCGCTATTACCTGGATGCGGGTTCCGGTGGGCTCGCGGTGGGGGTGCATGCGACCCAGTTCGCCATCCGCGAAGCCGGACTCTATGAACGAATCCTCGAACTGGCCTCGATCACCGTCGACGACTGGGTCAACCGGCCCACGGTGAAGATCGGAGGTCTCGCGGGTCCCACCAACCAGGCCGTCGCCGAGGCCCGGACCGCCGTCGCGCTTGGCTATCACGCCGGATTGCTGGGCCTCGCCGCCATGAAGGGCGCTTCGGAGGACGAGCTGGTCGCCCACTGCGCACGCATCGCCGACGAAATTCCGCTGGTCGGGTTCTATCTCCAGCCCGCGGTCGGCGGCATTCCCCTGTCGGCGGATTTCTGGCGGCGCTTCGCGGCCATCGACAACGTGATCGCGATCAAGGCCGCGCCGTTCAACCGCTACGCCACGCTGGACGTGGTGCGCGGCGTGATCGAAGCCGGCGCGGAAGATCGCGTCACGCTCTATACCGGCAACGACGATCACATTGTCCTCGACCTGCTTACGCCGTTCGCCGCGAAGCGGGACGGCGACGAAATCCAGGTGCGTTTCCGGGGTGGGCTATTGGGCCACTGGAGCGTCTGGACCCGGCGCGCCGTCGAACTGCTGGAGCGCATTCATACCGCCATCGAATCCGGACATATCGACGACGATCTGCTGGCCATGGATTCGCGCATCACCGCCATGAACGCCGCCGTGTTCGACGTGGCCAACGGCTTCGACGGCTGCATCGCCGGCTGTCACGAAGTGCTGCGCCGCCAGGGTCTGCTCGAAGGCGCCTGGTGCCTCGATCCGGACGAGACGCTCAGCCCCGGCCAGGCAGGAGAGATCACGCGCGTTGCGGCCGATTACCCCGAACTCACCGATGACGACTTCACGCGCGAAAATCTCGAACGCTGGCTCGCCGACTGAACCAGATATCGCGCCAATCCGATTGTCGAATGAGCGATAATGAGTCAAGCTCAGGTTGAATAAAATCGTTATTCGGCGATCACTACCAACGCAAACAGGGGGTCATAATATGCGATTGTTTCTATTTCCGTCGTCGCGCTCGCGTTCGTCCTTGGCATCGCCTCACCGGTTTACGCCGCCGGCAAAATCACCGTCACCTTCATCGGGCACGCAACCTTTGAGGTCGTCTCGCCGGGGGGCATGACTCTGCTGATCGATCCGTTCATGGTCAAGAATCCGAAGGCACCGGCAGCGATGAAAGACCTGTCGCGCTACAAGCCGGCTGGCATCCTGGTAAGCCATTCGCATTTCGACCACACCGCCGACGCGATGACGATCGCCAAGGCGAGCGGCGCAAAGGTGGTCGGCAACTCGGACCACATCCGCAAATGGGATCTACCGAAGGGACAGAAAAAGGGTGGCAACCCCGGCGGCAAGATCAAGATCGGCGATGTCATCGTGCACTTCACACCGGCAATGCACGCCAGCGCGCCCGGCGGCCGACCGGTCGGGTTCGTACTCGAGTTCACGGACGGCAGGTCCCTTTACCACACGGGCGATACCGGAATATTCGGCGACATGTGGCTGATCCAGGAGATCCACAAGCCCAACATCATTCTGCTGCAGTCGGGCGGCGGTCCTTATAATCAGGACCCCAAAATCGCAGCGCTCGCCATCAAGAAGTACTTCAGCCCCGATGTCATCGTGCCAATGCATTACGGCACGTGGGGCATACTCTCGAGCGAGAAGGAGGTCCGGGCGGCTTTCGCCGGCGACAATCGCGTAAAGTTCATGCAGCCGGGCGACAAAGCGGCGTTCTGAGGGAGCCTAAGGGCCGCGCCCGACGTCAGTAGAGCGTGGTCTTGTAATTCTCCGCGATGCGTTTCTCGTGCGGCTCGAGATCCCCGCCCGGATCCTGCTGGTCGCGCGTGATGTTTCCCAGCGTCGGGAATTCCTTGCGCTCGATCGCGGTCTCCGGCTCCCACAGCTTCGAGCGCACGATCGCCTTGGCGCAGTGGAAGAACACTGTCTCGATCTCGACCACGATGCCGAAAGCCGGCGCCTTGCCGCGCACCTCCATGCCTGACAGCAGCCCGCCATCGCGGGTAACGCGCGCGCGGCCGTTGATCCGCAGTGTTTCCTCGACACCAGGCACCATGAACAATATCCCGACATCGGGATTAGCGATGACGTTGAGCATCGTGTCGGCGCGGCGGTTGCCGGGGCGTTCGGGGATCACGAGGGTGCGGTCGTCGAGCACCTTCACGAAACCCGGCGGGTCTCCGCGCGGGCTGACGTCCTGATGCCCTTCGGCGTCCGCCGTGCCGATGCACAGGAACGGCGAGAGTGAAATGAAGTGCCGCCCATGCTTGTCGAGCGCCGGGCGTTCCTTGTCGAGCACGAATTTCACGGGCTCGCCCAACGCATCGCGCAGTTCTCCAGCGTCGATGTCGGCGGTCAGCGTGGCGTCGTCCGGCATGAGTTTTCTCCCGATGAATGAGTCCGCTTGAAGCATAGCAGAAACCCATGCACCCTTGTCGAGAAATCAATCAAAGGGAAGCAAGGCATGGCGAACGCGGAACCGCGCATCAAGACTACCGTGGTGGGCTCATACCCGGTACCCGACTGGTTCGGGACGGCGCCGTCCGAACGCACCATCGCGGATGCGATCCAGGTGGTGATCCAGACCCAGGAGCTGGCCGGCATCGACGTGGTCGCCGATGGCGAATGCTATCGCTACGACCTCAGCCATCCCGAGACCAACGGCATGATCGAATATTTCACCCGCCCGCTCGGCGGCGTGCGCTCGGAGATCACCTTTGAGGAACATGTCGGCTTCGAGCGCGACGCCGATGTAATGAAGTTTCGGTCCACGCCGGCCGGCGTGGTCGAGGGTCCGGTCACCAGCGGCGTGATGAACCTCGCCGCCGCCTGCCGCCGCGGCCATGCGCTGACCACGCGCCCCTTCAAGTTCGCGCTGACCGGCCCGCACATGTTGGCCAAGACGCTGGTCGACCATCATTACGGCGACCTGCCGGCGTTGACCCATGCGATCGCCGATGTATTGGCCGAACAGGTCGCGCGGCTGGATGCCGACATCGTTCAGATCGACGAGGCCAACCTGCCCGGCCATCCTGAAGAATGGGAATGGGCCGCGTCCGCCATCAACCGGGTGCTGGACGCGGTGAAAACCACGCCGGCGGTGCATCTCTGCTTCGGCAATTACGCCGGCCAGCAGCCGCAGCAGGGCACCTGGGCGCGGCTGATGGATTATCTGAACGCGCTGCATGTGGATCACATCGTGATGGAGAACGCCCACCGCCCGGCCGACGAGCTGGAAATCTTCCGCGAGCTGCGCCCGGAAATCGGCATGGGACTCGGCGTGCTCGACGTGAAGACCACGGTGGCTGAAAGCGCCGACGAGATCGCACGCGCCATCGAACGCACCGAGACCATCATGGGCGCCGGCCGGGTGAAATACATCCATCCCGATTGCGGCCTGTGGAACCACAAGCGCTACGTCGCCGACCGCAAACTCGCCGCCCTGAAAGCCGGCCGCGATCTGTTCGAGGGGCTCGGCTGAAGGCTTACACCCGCGCGCGTTCGCGGCTGGCGGGGTGGAACAGTTCTTCCGGGGTCAGGCGTCGGGCGGACAGGCCTTGTTCGAACGACCAGCGGGTCATGGCTTCCAGCGCGTCGCGGTTGTCAGCGAAGCCATAGGGCCAGATATCGTCACCCATCAGCGCCTTCGCCTCGTCCAGCGCGGCGGTGTGGAACGGGTTCGAGACCTTCAATGCCGTGACGTCGTCGAGTTCCGCCACGCAAAGGTTCTTGGCCTTGAGGAACGCCTTATAGAGGCTCGAGGTCAGCCACGGGTGCGCTTCGGCCAGCGATTCGCGCACCGCCAGCACATGCATGATCGGGAAGAACCCGGTGCGGCGGTAGTAATCGGCTTCGGCCGCGCGGTAATCGGTGAACAGGCGGCGCACCTTGTCGCCGTCGAAGCAGGACGGCGCGCGGGCCGTCATCAGGGCCGGCAGATCACCGGCGGCCAGCATTTCCGACAACGCCCGGTCGGCCGGAATCGGCGTCACCTCGATTTCCGGCGGCAGGTTCAACGCAAACTTCCCATAACGCCCCGGCTGCTCAAGCCCGCCGGTGCGCCAAGCGATGTCGGACGCCTGGACGCCATGATCGTCGGCCAGCATGCCGCGCACCCACAACGCCGCGGTCATGGAATAGACCGGCACGCCGACCTCCCTGCCCTTCAGGTCCGCGGGACCCTCGATGCCCGCGTCGGCGCGGACATAGATGGACGAATGGCGGAACATGCGGGACGTGAATACCGGGATCGCGATATAGGGAATCTCGCCGCGCGAGCGCCCGATCATGTAGTTCGACAGCGACACCTCGGCCACGTCGAACTCGTGATTGGTGAAGGTGCGGTAGGAGCCCTCCTCGATGGTGATCGGCAGGTAATTGACATCGCAGCCCTCGACGGCGACGCGCCCGTCGATGACCGGACGCACCCGGTCGTAATCCCCGGTCGCGATGGTCAGCGGAAGCAGGCTCATCAGGCTACTCGTCGAACATGGCGACGGCGCGGGTCCAGCCGGCCGAGGCGTTTTTGATCTTCACCGGGAAGCACGACACCATGAACCCGGTGGCCGGCAAGGCGTCCAGATTGCCCAGCTTCTCGATCTGGCAGTAGCCGCACTCCATGCCCGCCTTGTGACCCTCCCAGATGATGGAGGGATCGCGGGTTTCCTCCCAGCGCGCCTTGGTGTGGATGAACGGCGCGTCCCAGCTCCACGCATCGGTGCCGACCACGCGAACGCCGCGCTCGGTGAACCACAGCGTCGCCTCCCTGCCGAAGCCACAACCGCGCGAGACATAGTCGTCATGGCCATAGCGCGCGCCGGCGGCCGTGTTGGCGAGGATGATATCGAGCGGCGCCAGCCTATGGCCAATGCGGTCGAGCTCGGCCTCGATATCCGCCGGTCTCACCACATAGCCGTCGTCCAAATGCCGGAAGTCGAGCTTCACGCCCGGCTGGTGGAACCATTCGAGCGGCACCTCGTCGATGGCGATGGCGCGCTCGCCGCCGTCCATGGTCGAGTGGTAATGCCAGGGCGCGTCCACATGAGTGCCGTTATGGGTCGAGATATGCACATTCTCGATGGCCCAGCCCTCCGAACCTGGCAGATCCTCCGGCTTCAACCCGGGAAAGAACGAACACACGTTGCCCGCCGTCTCGCCATGGGTCTGGTATTCGATCTCCGGAATCATGATCGGCGGATCGGCGGTAATCGACGGATCTAGCGTCACCGAGATATCGACGAATCTTCGGGCCATGATGGGTTCCTCTCCATGCGCCTGCCGGGACACGAAGCCTAGCAAGAGAGGGTTATCATGGGTACGGAAAACATGGATTTCACGCGCCGTCCGACTTTACAATAGAATTGTGGCGGATGAGGGAGTTGAATTATGGCTGACGAAATGACGCCCATGACGGTTGGTGACGGACTTGACGAGACGCGGGCGCCGGTGACGCAGGCGCGGCATGCGCCGGGGTATGTCTATGCCTCGTCCGAGATGTTCGAGCTCGAGAAGGAGCGTATCTTCCTCAAGGACTGGCTGTGCATGGGGCGGGCAGATGAATTCCCCGAAATTGGCGATTACGCCGCGTTGCGCGTGCTCGACGAGCCCATCGTCATCGCCCGCGGCGAGGACGGGGCGCTGCACGCCTATTCGAACATCTGCCGCCATCGCGGCGCCGAGGTCGCGACCGGCGCTGGCAATACGCGCCAGTTCACCTGCCCCTATCATGGCTGGAGCTACGATCTCGCCGGTCAGCTCACCGGCGCCCATTACATGACGGAGTCCGCGGGATTCGATCTGGCGTCATGCCGCCTGCGGCCGATCAGGATCGGCGAGTGGGCGGGCTGGATATTCATCAATTTCGACGACGACGCCAAGCTGCTGGCCGAGCACGTCGCCGCGTTCGAGGGCGATTTCGACTTCCTGCACATGGAACGCTGCGGGCTCGCCGACAAGATGGTGCTGGAGTTCGACTGCAACTGGAAGCTGCTGGTCGAGAACATCATCGACATCTATCACTTCGGCGTCCTGCACCCGACCACGGTGGGTCGCAACATCGCCACCGAGGGCGACCCGGTCGAGGCGCGACCGCACGGCGGCTACTTCGCGCTGTTCAACACGGGCACCCAGACCAAGAGCGGCGAGCCGTTGTTCGGCCGCATGCCGTGGCTCGAAGACCAGCCGGCCGGATTGTCGGTCACCGGCCTGCTGCCGCCCAACATGACCCTGTTCGCCCATGTGGACGACATTCACCCCATCGTCACCTGGCCGATCGGACCCAATAAAAGCCGCATCGCCATTTATATTTTGATGCCGCACGAGTTCTTCGGACGGGAGAACTTCAAGGAAAAGGTCGCCGACTACGCGGCCACCAACCGCCAGATCCTCGAAGAAGACCGCACCATGATCGAATCGCTGCAAAAAGCGGTGGCCTCCAAACGATTCGAACCCGGCCCTATGTCGCACCTCGAGCACGGCGTCCACCACGTCATCAACGCCAACCTCGACCGTGTGTTCGGAGCCTGAGCCCTGTCTATTGCCATGACGATCCGGAACGCATAGCGTATTCGCCGCGACCATCGGTCGGATTAATTTACGGGAGGGCGTCCATATGACCGCCGACAAAGCCAATTCGCCGTTCGTGCGTAACGCGTGGTACATCGCCGCCTGGGCCGACGAACTCGACGACGGCTTGCTGGGCAGGAAAATCATGAACCAGCCCATGGTGATCTTCCGCGACGCCGACGGCAAGGTGGGCGCGCTGGAAGACCGGTGCTGTCATCGCGGCGCTCCGTTGACCCACGGCGATATTATCCCCGAAGGTCTCCAGTGCGGCTATCACGGGCTGATCTTCGATACCACGGGCGCGTGCGTCGAGGTCCCCGGACAGGACAACGTGCCACAGAAGGCGCGCGTCAAAAGCTTTCCCGTCGTGGAACGCAATCAGATCATCTGGATCTGGATGGGCGATGCTTCAATGGCCGACGAAAACCGGATCGTCGACTGGTCCTATCACGACCAGCCCGACAAGTGGCCGCACTGCAAGGAAACGTTCCAGATCAAATCCAACTACATGCTGATGATCGACAATCTGATGGATTTGAGCCATTTGGGCTACCTCCACACCAAGACAATCGGCGGCAACGCCAGGGCCCACGTCACGGCCGAAACGGAATCCAAGCCAACCGCGACCGGCGCCACGCTCGATCGCTGGATGATGGATTGCAAGCCGCCGCCTACCTTCGTCAAGGGCGTCGGATTCAAAGGCAATGTCGATCGCTGGCAGGAATTTGAATATGTCGCGCCTTCCATCGTTCTGCAATGGTCGGGCGCGCTCGACGTCGGCAAGGGCGCGCTGGAGAACCGCGATCAGGAAGGTCTTCACTTCCGGCTCATCCACTGCGCGACGCCGGAGACCGAAACAAGCTTCCATTATTTCTGGTCGGCCTCGAACGGCTACCGCCAGGATGATCCGCAGGCGACACTGGACATGTACAACGAGATTCATCCCACCTTCCTCGAGGACAAGTCGATCATGGAGGCCCAGCAGGAGCGTATCGACCTGGACCCCGACCGTGAACTGGTCGGAATCCACGCGGACAGCGCCCTTGCCCTGGCCCGCATCGCGCTGGGCAGGATGATCGAGAAGGAACAGACCCAGGTCTCGCAGGCCGCCGAATAGGCCGTCGTCGGATCTGCCCGGCGAGCCAGAGAATCCAAGAAGGGGGGCCGATATGACCGGCTGCATCGTGGGCTGGGCCCATACCAAGTTCGGCAAACATGAAGGCGTCGACATCGAATCGCTGATCTGCGAAGTCGCCGTCGGCGCGCTGGAAGATGCCGGCGTCGCGCCCGCCGATGTGGACGAGATCTATCTCGGGCTGTTCAACGGAGGTTTCGTGAAGCAAGACTTCCCCGCCTCGCTGGTCCTGCAGGCCCACGACGATCTGCGCTTCAAGCCGGCGACGCGGGTCGAGAACGCGTGCGCGACGGGCTCGGCGGCAATCTATCAGGGACTGAATGCGATCGACGCGAAGAAGGCCCGCATCGTCCTGGTGGTCGGCGTCGAGAAGATGACCGAGCTTGCCGGCGCGGCCATCGGCGAGGTCCTGACCAAGGCGAGCTACCTTAAGGAAGAGGACGAGAATTCAAGCTTCGCCGATATTTTCGCACGCATCGCCGAGCGCTATTTCCAGAAATACGGCGACCAGTCCGACGCGCTGGCCCGAATCGCCGCCAAGAACCACCGCAACGGTTCGATCAACACGCTGGCCCACTTCCAAAAGGATCTCGGCTATGATTTCTGCCGCGAGGTCTCGGACAAGAACCCTGTCATCTCGGGGCCGCTGAAACGGACCGATTGTTCGCCGGTAACCGACGGCGCCGCGGCGCTGGTGCTGACGGACGTGGATATCGCGCTTGGCATGGACAAGGCGATCATCTTCCGCGCCGCCGAGCACGTGAACGAGTTCCTGCCCATGTCGAAGCGCGACGTGACGCGGTTTTCCGGTGCGGAACACGCCTGGAAGAAAGCATTCGAGGCCAGCGGCATGGCTCTCGACGATCTCGATTTCATGGAAGTGCACGACTGCTTCACCATCGCCGAGCTGGTGGTCTATGAAGCGATCGGCTTGGCGCCGCACGGTCAGGGCGCGCGCGCCATCCTCGAAGGCTGGACCGAGAAGGACGGCAAGCTGCCGATCAACCCGTCGGGCGGGCTCAAGTCCAAGGGCCATCCCATTGGCGCAACCGGGGTTTCAATGCATGTGATGAGCGCGATGCAGCTTCACGGCTCGGCCGGCGCGATCCAGCTCCCCTGCGTCAAGGCGGCCGGCGTATTCAACATGGGCGGCTCGGCCGTCGCCAACTACGCCTCGATCCTGGAGCCGCTAAGGTAAGACGCCGGCCCTATTTCGTGGCTTCGTCGGTGATGACGCCGAGCCCTTTGTTGAGCTTTGCCGTTACCTTCGGATTGAACGCCGCGTCGTGCCGAACGTAGAGCGTCTTGTGCAGGTAAGTTCCTGTGTTGTAGCTCAGCCATGTCTTGCCGGCCTTGTCGTTCCACACCAGCATCTTAGGGGAAGGTCGATGGCGAGACGGGGTTCGCGGATAAAATTTGGCGTGCCCAGCTTGGGATTGCCGAACACCAGAACGGTGGAAAACGGCATTTTCAGTCCCTTGGACTTGGCCGCCGCCGCGTGATCGAGCTTCGCGAAGATGGTGAAGCCGCGTTTGGTGAGGGCTTTCGCGAGGCGGTCGAGCGTCGCCCCGGCGGAATGGGCGCTGGACTTGGTTACAAGCCCGTTTCCTGCAACGGCCGCCGTGGCCGGGATCAGGAACAGAATGCCGAGCAGTGCGATGATGCGCAGTTTCATGACTGTTGGTCCTCCCATGAGATTTTGACGGCTCAATAATCAATGCTAGCGCAGGTGCGCTTTCGAGCAAATCACAACTGTGCTAGCGTCATCGTTCATCGTGGGAAATTCGCTGGGAGAGAACGATGATGCTGAAAAATTTCTGGTACGTCGCCGCCGAGCCGGAGGAAATCGGCCGGCTTCCGATGTCGCGAACCATCTGCAACGAACGCATTGTGTTCTGGCGCCAGGAGGACGGCACGCCGGTCGCCTTCGAGGATCGTTGCTGCCACCGCCGCATGCCGTTGAGCAAGGGCGTGGTGACCGACGACAAGCTCCGCTGCCACTATCACGGGCTGGAATTCGACGCCTCGGGAACATGCGTGCATGTCCCCGGCCAGACCACCGTCCCGCCGGACTCCCGCGTCAAGACCTATCCGGTGCTGGAGCGCTATGACTGGGTTTGGATCTGGATCGGCGATCCGGCGCTGCTCGACCCGACCCAAATCGTCCCCTATCCCTGGCGAACCAGCGAGGACTGGGGCAACAAGGGAACGCATTTCCACGTCAATTGCGATTACCGGCTGATCATCGACAACCTCCTCGACCTCTCCCATCTCGGCTTCGTCCATCTGTCGACGATCGGGACGGCGGCGGTGGCCGAGGACGCCAAAATCCAGACCTTCCGCCATGAGAATTCGGTCACCGTCGCGCGCTGGATCGTCAACACCACGCCGCCGCCGAGCTTCCAGAAGGTCCTAGGATGGGCGCCCGACATGGTCGTCGACCGTTGGCAGATCATCGAGTGGCATCCCCCGGGCTTCGTGCGCCTTTCCGTGGGCAGCGCGCCCGACGCGGCCGAGGGCAAGGATTTTGGCTTTGTCGAATTGGACCGGCCGACACCGAAAGGCGGCTTCGGGCAACGCAACCTCAACGCCATCACGCCGGAAACCGACACCACGTGCCACTATTTCTGGAGCCACGCCTACGACACCAAGCCGATCACCGACGAAACCACCGACGCTCTATACCGCCAGATCCTGACCGCCTTCCGCGAGGACTGGGAAGTCTTCGAGATGCAACAGGCCAACTGGGACGACCGGCCGGTGATCGACACCATCCAGGACGCGGGCCCCCTCGCCGCGCGCCAGATCACCGAGCGCATCGCCGCCGAACAGGCCATGACCGAAAGCGTTGCAGCGGAATAGCCTCGGGATCGGCCACCTATGACAAAGATAATCGATATCCACGCCCACATCGTCGAACGGCGTTATGTGGAGGAGCTGATCGAGCTGCTTGGGCTTACGGCGTCGGAGGGGCGGCCGGGCCAGACCCTGCTGCGCCGCGACGGCAAGACCTTCGCCTGGTATCGCGATCAGATGTTCGACGTCGATCACCGACTGCGCGAGATGGATGAGAAGGGCATCGACATGCGCATGCTCTCGCTCAGCGCGCCCAATGTCTACGTGTGGCCCACGGAGACGCAAATCGAGGTGGCGCGCCGGCTGAACGACGCGACGGCGGCCATGTGCCGGGCCCATCCCGACCGCTTCGCGGGCTTCGCGAGCCTGCCCATGAAGGATCCGGAAGCGGCGTTGATCGAGCTTACCCGCGCCGTCGAGGAGCTTGACATGGCGGGCGTGATGATCGGCTCCAACATCGACGGCGCGGCGCTCAACGACGGCGCGTTCGAGCCCGTCTGGGAGCGCATCAACGCGCTAAAACTGCCGGTGTTCGAGCATCCCATGTTTCCGGCCGAGACCGCCGACATGGAAGAATTCGAACTGCCGCTGCGCGTCGGCTTCGTGTTCGACACCACGCTGTGCGTCACGCGGCTGATCTATGCCGGCGTGTTCGAGCGCTATCCGGACTTCCCCTACATCATGGCCCATACCGGCGGCACGTTGCTGATGCTGCTGGAGCGGCTCGATAACGGCTACCGCCTGTTCCCGGACTGCTCGGAACACATCTCCAAGCCGCCCAGCGAATTCGCCAAGAACCTCTACTATGATTCATGTTCGTTCTTCGAGCCCGCCCTGATGATGGCGCACGGTTTCGTCGGGCCGGAACGGATTCTGTGGGGCACCGACGATCCGTTCATCAACGCCGATACGTCCCATGTGGACAGCCTGCCGATTTCGGACACCGACAAATCCTTGATTCTCGGCGGCAACGCGGCGCGACTGCTGGGAATTGAGGCGTGAACCTCGCGGCGCTGCTCGCCCGGTCCGCCGAGACCTGGCGCGACCATCCGGCGGTGGCGCTTGGGGAATCCGTGACCGCGAACTATGGCGATCTCGCGATACGCGTCGCGCAACTGGCTTCGGGGTTGAGAACCGGTCTCGGCCTGGAGCCCGGTGACCGGGTCGCCATCGCCATGAAGAACTGCCCGGAATTCATCGAGATATTGTTCGCGGCCTGGCACGCGGGGCTTGCCGCGGTGCCCATGAACGCCAAGCTGCATCCGCGCGAGTTCGAATTCATCCTGGAAAATTCCGGCGCGCGCGCGTGCTTCGTGACCGATGACCTTGAAGCCGGCATCGGCGAAGCGGCTTCGAACGTCGCGACGCTGGAGGCGGTGATCCGGGCCAGTGGTGCTGACTACGAGAAGCTTTGCTCGTCCACCCCCCTGCCCCTCGCCGACGTCGCGCCCGACGATCTCGCCTGGCTGTTCTATACCTCCGGCACCACCGGACGACCCAAGGGCGCGATGCTGACCCATGGCAACCTGATGGCGGCGACGCTTTCCTATTTCGCCGATGTTGATACGGTCACGGCGGAAGACTGCATCATTCACGCCGCGCCCATGTCGCATGGCTCGGGGCTTTATATTCTGCCCCACATCGCCAAGGGCGCCTGCAACGTGATCCCGGCGACGGGCGGCTTCGATCCGGACGAGGTGTTTGCGCTGCTGCCACGCTGGCCGGGCGCGACGTTCTTCTTCGCGCCGACCATGGTAACGCGGCTGATCAACGCGCCGGGCCTCGCGGACGCCGATACATCGAACCTCAAGACCATCGTCTATGGCGGCGGACCCATGTACGCCGAGGATTGCCTGCGCGCGATGGAAATGTTGGGGCCCAAGCTGGTGCAGATTTACGGCCAGGGGGAATCGCCCATGACCATCACGTGCCTGTCACGCGCCGCCCATTCGGACCGGGCCCATCCCCGCTATATGGAACGGCTCGCCTCGGTTGGCGTCGCCCATTCGGTGGTCGAGGTCCGCGTCATCGACGAGGACGACCAGCCCGTGCCGGCGGGTGAAATCGGCGAGGTCGCGGTGCGCGGCGACGCGGTGATGGCGGGCTATTGGCGCAATGCGGACGCCACCGCCGAGACCCTGCGCGGCGGTTGGCTGCATACCGGCGACATGGGCGCGTTCGACGCCGACGGATTCCTGACCCTGAAGGATCGCTCCAAGGACGTGATCATTTCGGGCGGCAGCAACATCTATCCGCGCGAGGTGGAAGAAGTGCTCTTGCGCCACGACGGCGTGCTGGAAGCCTCGGTGATCGGCCGACCCCACGACGATTGGGGCGAGGAAGTGGTGGCCTTCGTGGTGCCGCGCGACGGGGCCTCGGTGCCCGAGGCCGAACTCGACGCAATCTGCCTCGATCACATCGCGCGCTTCAAGCGCCCCAAGGCCTATCGCTTCGTCGACGCGCTGCCCAAAAACAATTACGGCAAGGTCCTGAAGACCGCGCTGCGCGACATGGCGGAATAGACCGGGTTTATCTCGCACTCCAGCTTGCCGATTTCGTCCTTCGATCCCTTTTTTGGTTGCCGCCTCACATTGTCGATGAACCGTCCGACGCTTGACCGGACTTTTGTTTCGCATACTATCTTCGATGCAAAAAAAGATTCGAACATCACGGGAGGAAAAGATGAAATATTTCGGTCAGCGGACGACTCGTCTGCTCGGCGTGGTCGGGACCGTTGCCCTGGCTTTGCCCATACTCGGCATCGCCTCCGGGCCCGCCGACGCGGCCAAGAAACTCAAATTGACGATCATATCGGGGAATACCCACCATTTCGCGCCGGTCGGCGCGGCCATCAAGGATTACGTACCGAAGATCGATGAAATTCTCGCCCGCACGGGCAACTACAAAATTTCATGGATCCTGGGTTTCGGCGGCCAGATCGTCAAGGTGCGCGGCGAGCTTGACGGCGTCGAAAGCGGGCTGGGCGATATCGGCGTCGTGCCGGGGCCGTTCCATCCAGCCAAGCTGTCACTTTACCAGATCGGCTATGTCACCCCGTTCACCTCCAATGATGTGAAGACCACCACCGCGGCGATGGGTCATCTTTTCGATACGTATCCGGCCATGGGCAAGCAGGTCCAGCGGTTCAACCAGACCGTCCTTTCGGTATCGGGAACCGCCGACAATTACGAACTCTGGACCAAAAAGAAAATCACCCGGTTCGACGAACTCAAGGGCATGAAGGTCGGCGCGGTCGGCTCCAACATCCCCTGGGTGACCGCCGCCGGCGCGACCCCGGTCGTGATCAAGGGCCTGGCGACCATGTATACGTCGCTGAAGTCCGGCATCTTCGAGGGTGCTGTCCTGTGGCAGCAGGCCATGGCGGCGTTCAAGTTCTGCGAGATCACGCGGTACAGGATGGCGACGGGTTTCGGCGCTATCGCGAACGCGATCCTGTCGGTCAACAATGATTCCTGGCCGAAGATGCCCCGCGAGGTGCAGGCCGCGGTCAAGGAAGCCTCGGCGACTTGGCTGACCGCGACCAACAAGCGGATTCTTGGTGGCGCGAAATGGGGCCAGGGTGTCTGTGAGAAGAAATACAATCAGGAAACTCACGTACTGTCGGACGCGCAAAAGAAGAAATGGGCGTTTGCGATTCCCAACATCGCGAAGAGTTGGGCCGAGCGGCAGGACAAGGCGGGTCTGCCCGGCACCAAGATGCTGGGTGCCTGGATGAACTACATGCGCGACAAGAAGCAGCTCGTGACCCGCAACTGGGATCGCGAATAAGCTTCGCAAAGGAGAACGCCCGGTCG
>CAZPMO010000046.1:0-16038 GCA_964587515.1 uncultured Rhodospirillaceae bacterium
GATCAATCCTATCACGCGTTGCTATACGCAAGGCGGCATCAAACGCATGTTTGATCAATTCGACGATTTGCGGCTCCGCAAATCCGAATTCTATTTCTATCTTATCCCCAAGCTCGGGCGTATTTATCGGCGTTGGCAGATCAAGCATTACGGCGTCCACCCCGGCGGGCTGTTGGTTTACGGCGAGCCGTGGCCGCTGGTTTCCGAGCTTGAAGTCTTCCTCGGCCGCCATGTGGGATGGGCCTGGAATATTACCGCCCGCAAACCCGAGAGAAACAGCGCGCCATGACCAAATTCGTCTGTCGCCACCCCTGGTCCCATTTCGAGGTCAACAACCCGAATGGCGACGTCACCATGTGCTGCAACAACAATGCGGTGCTGGGCAACGTCAATGACGGGACGATTGGCGAAATCTGGAACGGGGAAGGATTTCGCAAGATGCGCCGGCGCATGCTGGACGAAGGCGCGCATGCGTTCTGCCCGCATACCTGCCCGGTCCTGAAGGGTGGCAAGAAATATGAAAACCTGGACTGGCATGACGAGCTCAGCCGCGACGGCGAGCCATATAAGAACGCGGCGCTCAACGAAGCAGAATACGCCGCGGCGGAAACCACCCTAAAGTCAACGCCACGCTGGCTGCGCTTTACCTATTCATATGCCTGCAATCTGGATTGCTATCACTGCTACCAGCGCGAAGACGCCAAGATGCGTCTCAAGCTGCCCGATGGGTTCATGGACGAGCTGCCCGATTACGCCCGTAAAAGCCAGATCATCTATCCGTTCGGCGGCGAGCCGTTCTTTTTCAAACCGGTCGTGGATTTTCTGGAAAATCACAACGCGAATCTCGAAAGCCGGTTCTTCTTTATCACCAATGCGACCATCCTGACTGACGCCATTTTCGACCGGTTGAAGCGGCTGCCGATCAGCACCATGGCGGTATCGCTGGATGCGGCGACCGCCGACAGCTTCGACAAGCTGAGGGTGCGGGGGCGCAACGCCGACTGGGAAACCGTGATGCAAAATCTCGGCCGGCTGCGTGATTTGAAACGGGAAAAGGATTTTATCTTTCCGGTCAGCATGACACTGAACCAGATAAATGCCGGCGAGATCGAGCAATTCGTCGACCTGGCCCTGGCCCATGACGCCGAGCCGTTGATCATGCTGGTCTCGAACCCATACCAGACCATGGAGTTTCAGCGCCAGTTCCTGAATTTCAGCAACACCCAGTTCGACAGCATGCAGGCTCAGATCGAGGCCAGCCTGCCGAAAGTCCGCGCCGCCGGGTTGAGCGATGCGGAAACCACGCTTCTGTCGCTGCGCGCCGCGCTGCGCGAACATCGAGAGCTGGATAACTCCCCCCTGGGATACGGATCCAAGACTGTCGCCCGCAAGGCGTTTCACATGATGCCCGAGGCACTGCAGATACCCATACGCAAGGCAGTGCAAAAGCGCCGCAATCGTCGATTCGAAAACTTCCGGGCCGATTAGGCACCGACGGACATGAAACTCGCCGCATCCAATATCGCCCTGAAATCATACGACCATCTTGACGATTTTCACCGACTCGCCGCGATGGGCTTGACCGGTCTGGAGGTTTCGCCGAGCCGCGCCTGGGAAGACTGGTGGCATGGGCTGAAACCGTCGGCGGTGGATGCCTATCGCACGGCCGCCGAGAGTGCCGGGCTCCGGGTCGTGGGTCTGCACACTTTGTTCTGGCAACAGCCCGATCTCGGCCTGTTCCGCGCAACGGACGCACGCGCACAAACGCTCGATTATTTGACGCATATGTCGCGTCTATGCGCGGATCTCGGCGGACGCAGCCTGGTCTTTGGATCGGGACGGGCGCGCATGAGGGGCGCGCTGTCGCTTGACGACGCCATCGCCGAAACCATCCGGTTTTTCCGTGAGCTCGCCCCGCGTATCGAAGGTCACGGCACCTGTTTCGCCTTTGAGGCGCTGGGCAAACAGGATAGCGATTTTCTCAATTCGGTGACCGAGACCCTGCGCGTGGTGGACGGCCTCGACAGCCCGGTCATGAAAACCCATCTGGACGCCAAGGCGATGGTTCAGGCCGGCGAGGTCAACGCGGATTGCTTCGTCCGGGCGCGGTCCACGGCGGTGCATTTTCACGCCAACGAGCCCGATCTCGGCGTCCTGTCCAGGGACGGAGAGGTCGATCACGCGGCGCTTGGGGATTTATTGCGCGGCATCTCATATGACGGGTTCGTGTCCCTCGAACAGCGCATGGTCAATGAAGACGACCCGCTGTCGGATCTGGCGCGCAGCACCGCCGTGTTGAAGGAGTGCTACGGATGACCGAACCGAGAAGCCCGTTCTCGCACCCCGGCTGGACGCCGGCGGTCGCTGACGGCGCGCGCATTCTGGTCGCGGGAGCCAGCGGCGGGCTCGGCCGGGCGGTGGTGGATATGCTGCTGGACGGATCCAACTGCGTGATCGGCGCCCATGGCGACACCCAGCCGGGCCATGCGGGCGACGATGAACGGGTGCACAAACTTCAAGGAAAGCTGGAAACAGCCGCGGATTGCGAACATCTGGTGCGGGAATTTTGCGACGCGGCCGGCGGCATCGACGGGCTGGTCATGCTGGCCGGAAGACTGACGACGACCGAACACTGGGACGAATTGACACCGGATCAGTGGGAATCCGATATCCAGATCAATCTCAATATACCGTTCTATATGGCCCGCGCCGCCTTGCGCGCCATGAAAGCGCAGGGAAGCGGCGGGCGGATCGTGCTCAATGGGACCGAATCCGCCCTGCACGGCGGTAGCGCGCAATCATTTCCCTATGCCGTCGCCAAGCGTGGAACCGAAGCGATGGTCCAGGGGCTGGCGCGCGAAGGAGCGGACTATTCAATTCTGGTCAATGGAGTCAGGCTGGGCTTTATCGCCAGCGGCTTTCACCAACGCTGGACCGGCCGAAGCGAGGCCTCCATGCAAGATCGGGCGGACATGGTGCCGCTCAAGCGCGCCGGCGATCCACAGGAAGCCGCGGCGCTGATCATCTATCTGCTGTCCGGCTGGTCGTCATTTATCACCGGCCAGATGTTCGCCCTCACCGGCGGCGACTGGCTATAGAGCATTGCCGGTATTTATACGCCGGTCTCGGGACCTTGCCGGCATCCCGATGGATTGCGACTGGATTGCGACCACGGGAAGCCGCGCGCCTGAGGGGCGTCCCAACCGGCTGGCCGGCGCGGCGCGGCTGCTTGATACCGCGTTCAGCACGGTCCGGGACGACTGGTGGGACCTCGCACGGACATTGGGACAAACGCCGTCGGCGGAGCTGGGCCACGCGCCCACCGCGTCCAGCTACGCCTCGGATCTGGGTGTGATGATGGCCTGGGAACGGATCGTGACTGACACCGCCGCAAAGCCGGCGCAGCTTCTGGTGATCTGTGACGACCCGTGGCTGTTTCGGCATTTCGCCGGATTGCCGGGAGTAACCGCCGGGTCCGCGCCTTCCTTGTGGCCGGACACATTGAAACTGCGGCTTCGCGGCGTGGCGGCCCGGCTGAAATACGCTTTCCGCGCCGCATACGCCGCACGCGCGCTGCGTGGAGGCCGCCGAAATCTTGCCGCAACCGGCACATCCTCTTTGCTGGTCTACGGGCACCCCGGATCCGACGCAGACGGCTACGACGCCTATTTCGGCGGGCTTATGAACGAAATCCCGGGCCTCATGCGCATGCTGCATGTGGATTGCGGCGTTGCGCGGGCGCGCGGATTGGCGGGCGAGCGCACGATGAGCTTTCACTGCTGGGGCTCGGGCTTGCGCGCGGCTGGATTGATCTTCGCGAAATGGCGTCCATCGGCAAAAGACAAATCGGGCCGTTACGGCTGGCTGGTCCGGCGCGCGGCGGAACGCGAAGGCGGGGCGGCGGCGGCGGCGGCGACGCGCTGGCAGTCGATCTGTCAGGCCGCCTGGATGGCCGACGCGAAACCGGCGGCAATCGCATGGCCGTGGGAAAGCCATCCCTGGGAGCGAGCGCTGATCCGCATCGCCCGCGGCCAAGGCGTGAAGACGATCGGCTATCAGCACACGGTGGTCGGAAAGCATTTGTACAATTACGGAACCGCCGCCAATTCGGACGGGATGGCGGGCATTCCGGACAAGGTGTTGTGCAATGGTCCCGTCTATCGCGACCAGCTCGAGAATTGGGGCGTTCCGGCGGATCGGCTTCTGGTGGCGGGCGCGTTTCGTCTGCCCGTGCCGCGCCGACTGCGGTTTGATCCTGCCGCGCCGGTTTTCGTTGCGTTATCGAGCGATCAGGTGATTTCGGCCCAGATGCTGCGGGCGATCAGAGAAACGGTCTCGAATGCCGGCGACGGCGGGCGGCGATTTCTGATAAAGGCGCATCCCTTATACCCGTTCGAGTTCGCCCCCGGGCCCGGAATTGAACGGACGGAAGTGGAGTTGACCGAACAGGACACGCTGTCCACGGTGCTGTATGCGACCGGAACCGTTGGATTGGAGGCGGTTATGGCCGGCCTGCCCACGGTGCGTTTTTTGCCCGAGGGCAAGGTCGCCATCGACATCCTGCCAATGAACATAAATGTTCCGACGGCCGAAGCATCGGAATTGGGCGACATTCTGGCCGCCGCCGAACCACAAACTTGCATTCGGCGGGAAGACATCATCGCGCCGGTACAAATGGCGCATTGGCAAAATTGTCTGGAAACAACATGACGAAACGACAAAACCTTAAAGTCGCGGTGATCGGCTGCGGCCGGGTTTCCGGCCATCATTTGAAATCCATCGCGGCCGTGGACGGCGCCGAAATCGCCGCCGCCTGCGATCTGGTCGAGGATCGGGCGCGCGCCTTCGGCGATGAATATTCCATCCCCTATTTCGTCAACTACCACGACATGCTGTCCGCGCTGCCCGAAATCGATCTGGTGGCCGTGATCACGCCATCGGGCATGCATTCTGAGCACGCCACGGAAATCATGGAACGCCACGGCAAGCATGTGATCGTCGAAAAACCGACCTTCATGCGGCCGGAGCAGGAAATCGCCGCCTATGAGACGGCGGACCGGCTGGGGCTGCATTTGTTTCCGGTTTTTCAGAACCGGTATAACCGAGCCGTCACTCGGGTGCGGTCGGCCCTCGCCGACGGCGAGTTGGGCGACATCAGGCTGGTGTCGGTGCGGGTGCGCTGGTGCCGGCCGCAGCGCTATTACGATCTCGCCCCGTGGCGCGGCACGTTTTCCCACGACGGCGGAGCGCTGACCAACCAGGGCATCCATCATGTGGATCTGTTGCGGCATCTCGGCGGCGAGGTCGGACGGGTGAATTGTTCCATGCGCACATTGGGGGCCGAGATCGAGGTCGAGGACGCCCTGGTGGCGACGCTGGAATATGACAGCGGCGCGATTGCAACGGTCGAGGTGACCACCGCCGCGCGGCCCGATGATTTCGAGGCGTCGATTTCCATCGTCGGCTCGGAAGGGCTGGCCCTGATCGGCGGCATCGCGGTCAATGAGCTGCAGATATTTACGCCCGATCCGGGTGCGTGCGCGGCCAATAGCGAGGATTTCATCGGCATTGAGGGGCACGGCGCGGTTTATGGCTACGGCCACGCGGGCATGTACGAAGATATCGTCCGGTTTTTCAACGACGGAACGCCCTATCCGGTGAGCCGGGACGATTGCCTGGCGACCCTGCGCCTGCTGCATGCGTTCTATCGGTCGGACGAAGCCGACGGCTGGGCGACGGTCGATACGAACGAACAATCGGCGCGGCTCGGCCGGCCGGATGAAGCGATTTCCGCGCTCTACCGCACGCCGTCGCCGCAGGGAAATTGATCCAGGATGGCGGAAAAATTAAGGATCGGGATCGCCGGATACGGTGTGGTCGGCAAGCGGCGGCGCGAATTCATCGACCTGCACCCGGCGCTTGAAACCGTGGCGGTCTGCGACAGAACGTTCGAAGTGGACGGACGGGAAGCGGGCGGGGTTGAATATTTTACCCATTACCGAGCCCTGATCGAACGCGGTCTGGATGCGCTCTTTGTTTGCATGTCCAACGACATGGCGGCGGAGGTCACCATCGCGGGGCTGGAAGCCGGGCTGCATGTGTTCTGCGAGAAGCCGCCGGGGCGGAACCCGGACGAGATCGAGGCCGTCATCGCCTGCGAGAAAACCCGCCCGGCCCAAAAGCTCAAATACGGCTTCAACCACCGTTACCACGATTCGGTGCGCGATGCGCTGGCGATCGTCACATCGGGCGAGCTCGGACCCATGGTCAATTTGCGTGGGGTGTACGGAAAATCCCAACTGGTTACGTTTGGCCAGGATTCCGACTGGCGCACCCAGCGCGCGATCGCCGGCGGCGGTATCCTGCTGGACCAGGGCATCCATATGGTCGATTTGCTGCGGCTGTTCGGCGGCGAGTTCATTGAAATCAACAGCTTCGTGTCGAACGATTTCTGGCGTCACGACGTGGAAGACAACGCCTATGCGCTGATGCGCACGGAGAACGGCGTGGTCGCCATGCTGCATTCTTCCGCGACCCAGTGGCGTCACCGCTTCAGTCTGGAAATGACATTGCAGCGCGGCACCGTGATCCTCGCCGGCATCTTGTCCGGCTCGAAAAGTTACGGCGCGGAAACGCTGACCGTCGCGCGCGCCACGGGCGACGACCGGGGCGACCCGCGCGAAGAGACCACCCGTTATAACGAAGATAATTCCTGGCGCGACGAAATCGACGAGTTTGCCGCCGCCATGCTGGGCAAGGGGGAAATCGTCAACGGCTCATCGGCGGAAGCCTTGCAGACCATGGCGACCGTCTATCGCATTTACGGCGCCGACGCGGAATGGCGTACGCGTTGGAACATCGACGCGAAAACGCCCGAATAAATATGCCGGGACGAAATTTCCGAATAACCGCGATTGGAATTCTGTCGCTGGCCGCCACGCTGGCCGCGATGGAATTCTCCGTACGCATGGCGATGCCGGCCTATGACCCGACCGGGCATCTTCGGTTCGAGCGCGCCGATGGCGACATGCCGCCGCTCGGGGTTCGGAACAGCGTCCACCGGCTGATCAAAAATTCGGGTGATTACGACGTTTCCGTGCGGTTCAACCGCCACGGCCTGCGCGATTCGCAAGACCTGTCCGACGCCGGGCTCGACGATTACTTCGTGGTCGGCGATTCCTTTGCGTTCGGATGGGGGGTCGAGGAGAACGAACGGTTTTCCGAACGGCTGCGCGAGCTGACCGGACGGCGCGTTTTCAATCTGGGCATTCCGGCCAATGTCGACGGGTATGAACGCCTGCTGGATTACGCCGCGCGAAAGGGCGCCCGCGTCCGGAACGTCATCCTGTCCGTCAATATGATTGACGATTTGCGCGAATACGCGCCAGCCGCGAAAGATGCCGCCGCGAACAACGGATCCGATGCCGGCGGTACCGCCCTGAATAAAATCAAGCTGATTTTGCTTGCCCATTCGAGCCTGTATTTTCTGACGACGAGCATGGTCAATCGCGTCGCCTGGCTGCGGAAAATCCTGATCCGCGCCGGGCTGATCATCCCGCTCGGCAATGTCAACGCCGCGTCGCCGGGCGAACTCGAAATCAAAAACACCGCCGATCGGCTCGCGGGCCTGGCGCGCCGTTTCAATATCATTTTCCTGATTATCCCGTCACGCGCGCTATGGCTGGGAAAAAACCGTGCGGAGACGGACCGGGTCCATCGCGGCCTGATGCGTGAGCTGTCGAAACGCCGCCTCGACGTGATCGACATGCGCCCGGTGCTGGAAGCGGGCGGCGATCCCATGCGATATCACTTCCTGAATGATGGTCATTGGCGCGCCGCCGGGCATCAAATTGCCGCCGAAGCCATCGCCGCAAAAATCGGCGGGCGTTAGGCGCGCGGGTCATGCTGTTCAGTTCGACGGAATTCCTGTTCGCCTTCCTGCCGGCGACGCTTGCCGGATTCTACCTGGCCGGGCGGCTGGGCGGGCCGCGCGTCGCCCTGATATGGCTCACGGCGGCGTCGGTCTTTTTTTACGGATACTGGAACCCGGCGTTCCTGCCGCTTCTCGCGGGCTCCATCATGTGCAACTACGCCCTGGGCCGCGCGATCGTCGTCAAACGGTCGAAGCCCCTGCTGATTACCGGCATCGTTTTCAATTTGGGCCTGCTCGGTTTTTTCAAATATACCGATTTTTTGATCGGCACCGTCAATACGCTGGCCGATGCATCCCTTCCGACGCAATCCATCGTCCTGCCGCTGGCGATTTCGTTCTTCACATTCCAGCAAATCGCCTATCTGGCGGACGCGTATCAGGGCCGGACCAAGGACCCGGATTTCCTGCACTATTGCCTGTTCGTGTCGTTTTTTCCGCAGCTGATCGCCGGTCCCATTGTCCATCACAGCGAAACCATCCCGCAGTTCCAGCGTAGCGATACGTTCCGCATCGACCGGTCCCGGCTCATGGTCGGGCTCACCATCATCGTCATCGGGCTCTACAAGAAAGTCATGCTCGCCGACGGCATCGCCGTCCATGCGGACCGGGTGTTCGACAATGCGGCGACGGGCGCGCCGGGGCTGGTCGAGGCGTGGGGCGGGGCGCTCGCATACAGCTTTCAGATCTATTTCGATTTTTCCGGCTATTCCGACATGGCCATCGGCACCGCCTTCCTGTTCGGGATCAGGCTGCCGGTCAATTTCAATTCGCCCTACAAGGCGGTCAATATCATCGATTTCTGGCGGCGCTGGCATATCACGCTGTCGCGTTTCATTCGGGATTACCTGTATTACCCGCTTGGCGGCAACCGCAAGGGACCGAACCGGCGTTACGTCAATCTGATGGCCGCAATGCTGTTGGGCGGGCTGTGGCACGGCGCGGCGTGGAATTTTGTTTTCTGGGGCGGGTTGCATGGGTTCTTCCTCGCGATCAATCATTTGTGGCGCGCCGTCCGCCGCCGTGTCGGGCATGACCTTTCGGCACCGACGCCCGTGGGACGCTGGGTCGCGCGGTTGATCACTTTCATTGCCGTGGTGATCGCCTGGGTGTTTTTCCGGGCCGATTCATGGAACGCGGCGCTGTCGATCCTGGGCGGCATGGCGAATTTCAACGGGATCGGCGATACAGTGGATTTCGCTTGGCGCGTGAACGGCGCCGAGTTCGCGTGGCTGGGCATTTTACTGGCGATTGTCTGGCTCGCCCCCAACTCACAGGAATTGATGGCGGATCACGAACCCGTGCTGGATCCGCCACCGCCATTCAAAGTCCCCTATCGCGCGGTCTGGATGGCCCCGGCGGTGGTTGTCACGGCAGTCGTCGTCAGCCTGGTGATGGTATCGCGCGGACCGGACGGCGCGCGTTTCATCTATATGATATTTTAGTTTATCAAGGGAGAACCCCGTGAAGATCATCGGAATCGTTCCGGCGCGCATGGCGGCAAGCCGGTTTCCAGGCAAGCCGCTCGCCCACATCCTCGGCCGTCCGATGGCCGAGCATGTTTTCGAGCGCGCCGCGCTATTTGAGCGCTGGGACGGTTTGTTTCTCGCCACCTGCGACGCGGAAATCCGCGACTTCGCCGAGAGCAAGGGCTATCCCGCGATCATGACCGCGGACACCCATGTCAGGGCGCTGGACCGGATAGAAGAGGCGGCCGGGAAATGCGGCATCGCCATGGAAGACAGCGATATCGTGGTCTGCGTCCAGGCCGACGAGCCGATGCTGGACCCGGAAATGATCGCCGCCGTGGTTCGGCCGTTCGAGGAAGATCCGTCGGTCAACGGCACCATGCTGACGATGCCTATCGTCGATGAGGAGCAATACCGCAATCCGGATATCGTCAAGCTGGTGCATGATTTGAACGGCGATGTGCTCTATACATCGCGCAGCCCGATTCCGTATTGCAAAAGTTTCTCGACCGAACTTGGCGCGCAGCGCATCGGCGGAATTTTCGGGTTCCGATGGCATTTCCTCAAGGCATTCGGCGCCCTTCCTGAATCGCCGCTGGAAATGGCCGAGGCCTGCGACTCCAACCGTCTGCTGGATAACGGGCTGCGGCAGCGCATTGCGCCAGTACCCTATCGCCGATATTTTTCGGTTGATAGCGCGGCCGATCTGGCATTGGTCGAAGCAAATATGGCGGATGATCCCTATTGGGGAAAATACTGAATCCGGAACCGTCATGACATGACCAGGGCATATTACAAATGAGCTCCTTTCAGGCGGTGGTCTTCGACCTGGACGGCACGTTGATCGACAGTATCCCGGATGTGGTCGCGGCCATGAACCAGGTGCTGGTTGAAGAAGGTCGCCGGCCGATTTCGCTGGAAGAGGGAAAATCCATGGTCGGCGAAGGGCCGGGTCCGATGCTGCGGGACGCCATCGCCCTGACCGGTGAGCCTGTCGACGCGGCGCGCTTGCCGGCCTTGGTGGAGCGCTATATCGCGTTCTATCGCGCTACGCCGGCGGACCACACCATCGTCTATCCTGGGGTCCGGGACGTTTTGGAACGGCTCGCCAGCGACGGCGTCATCATGGGGGTCTGCACCAACAAACCCCATGAGATGAGCAATCTGGTAATCGATGCGTTGGGCATGGGCCATTTCTTCGACGCCGTTATCGGCGGCGACGCGCTTGCCGTCCGCAAACCCGATGCGGGCCATGTTCACGCGGTGTTGGACGGCATAAACGCCCAGGCAAGAGCCGCCGCCTTTGTCGGTGACAGCCCAACCGATATGAAGGCGGCGCGCAATGCGGGCCTGCCGAGCGTCGCCGTATCATACGGTTACAGTATCGTCGGACCCGACAATCTCGACGCCGATATTCTGATTTCGGAATTTGCTGACTTGCCCGGCGCACTGGCGCGGCTTGCGAATGGATGGCACTGATGCGGAGCCCAAGATGCTGAGAGACGAAGAAGCGCTTATCGCGCTTGAGGCCGCCGCCGATCAGCCGGAGGCCACCCGTTCGTCGTTCTGGGACGTAGAGGTGGAAAACTTCAGGGTCGCCGCCGACGGCGGGCGCACCGGCGTCGCCTGTATCGGCAACATTTCGCGCAAGACCGGCCATCTGTACACGCTGATGCACCGCGTGCTGCAATTGCCTTATCGCTATATGGCGCGGGGCCTGCCGGACTACGCCGATTGCGAAAGGCTGGGCCGGATTATCGCCCGGGGGCAGGAGCGGCAATACACCAGCGACATCATGCGCCAAGCGCTCAGCCTGGCGCTGATCCGCCGCCATCTGCCGGATGGGCCCGGCAACGGGGTGAACCTGGTAATCGGCGACGGTTACGGGGTCATGACGTCGCTGCTGCGTCTCGCGTGGCCGGAAACGAAAGCCATTGCCGTTAACCTGACAATTCCGCTGCTGGCCGATCTGGCGTTCGCCCGGCAGGCCCTGCCTGGCATGCGCCTCGCCATGCCCGGCGATATGGACGAGATGACGGCAGCGCTCGCGGACCCGGATGTCGACGTGATCGGACTCCGGGCCGATGACGCCGGACTCCTGGAAGGCGCGCCCATCGGCCTCGCCGTCAATATCGTTTCCATGCAGGAGATGGACCTGGCGGTAATCAACGAATATTTCCGCCTGCTGCGGAGCGCGACAGGCGAGCAAACGGCTTTTTATTGCTGCAACCGGGTGCATAAACCGTTTTATGACGACACCGAAATCCGGTTCGACGACTATCCCTGGAGCGACAGCGACAAATTGCTGGTCGATGAGACCTGCCCCTGGACCGAATTGGAATACGGGCCGAAACCGCCGTTCTGGATCCGCGCGCCCCACCGAAAACACCACCGCCTAGCCGTGATCGACAAACAAACGGCATAAGGCGCGAGCGATAACGAGGAAAACCCAGCATGCGCGTCGCCGTTCCCAGTATTTCTTTTTGCCAAACCCAGACCCTCCGAGACGAGCTTTCGGCCGCCTATCCCGAAGCCCGGTTCAACGACACCCTCAAACGCTTGTCGGAAGAACAGCTGGTCGAATTTCTCGACGGCTGCGAGGCGGCGATCATGGGGCTGGAGCCGCTGACCGAGAACATGCTGGAACGCCTCCCGGATCTCAAAATCATTTCTCGCATGGGGGTCGGCGTCGACAATATCGACGTAGAACTGCTCAATAAATTCGGCATCCGCATCGGCTGGACCGGAGGCACCAATCGCCATTCCGTCGCCGAACTTACGATCTGTTTCGCCATCGCGGCGATGCGCCATGTGGGACCGCTGAACCATGCCATGCGCATGGCCGAACGCCCGCATCACCGAATGGGCCGTCAAATCGGCGGGCGCGTCTTCGGTCTGCATGGCTGCGGCAATGTGGGCAAGGAGGTCGTCAAGCTGCTGAAACCGTTCGGCTGCAAAATTCTGGTCTGCGACATTCGCGATTATCCGGAATTTTACCGCGAACATGATGTTGAACCGGTATCGATGGACGAATTGCTGACCCGGTCGGAAATCGTGTCGCTGCATATCCCGCTCAACGATACGACGCGCGGGCTGTATTCCGCCGACATGCTCGACAAGCTGGGACCGGACAGCATATTGCTCAATACCTGCCGCGGCGGCATTGTCGACGAGATCGCGCTCAAGCAACGTCTGCAGGACGGAAGACTCGGCGCCGCCTGTTTCGACGCCTTCGCCGTCGAACCGCCGACCGATGACGATCTGCTGAACGCGCCGAATTTCCTGTGTACGCCCCACATCGGCGGCAGCGCCGAAGAAGCGCGCATCGCCATGGGCCGCGCCGCCATCGACGGGGTCGCCAACAATTTCGTGCCGGAGCGGGGCACCCCCCCCTTCGTGGATTAAGCATTATCGCGACCGCCGAAACGCTTGAAGTTCGTCAGGCAGGCCGGGACGATCTGGAAGCCATCCGCCGGCTATACGCGGCAGTGCGTGGTAACAACCGGCCGGAAACCTTCGACCGTTGGCGATGGTTCGACTCGCCGGACGGCGAATGCCCAATCGCCGTCGCGCTTGACGGTGACATTATTGCCGGTTTCTACACCCTGTGGCCGGTGCGGCTGCGAATTGGCGAGACGGTCGTCCTCGGCGGCCAGTCCATGGATACCATGACCCACCCCGCCTATCAGGGGCGGGGAAGTCTCCCCTCTCTGGCAAAGGCGTGCTACGAAATGGCGGCCGCGCGTGGGTTCCGGGTGCTCTATGGATTTCCCAATGCATTAAGCTATCCGGGTTTCGTGCGGCGGCTGGACTGGGATCACACCGGCGATATCCCCCATTGGATCCGGTTTCTTCGGCCGTCGCGCCACCCCAAGGTTCCTGGAATCGCCGGACCGGTTGCCGACATGGCCGCGATGCTGTTGCCGCGTGGCAGCGGCGGGCGTGACATGGAATTTTCGGTCGGGCCGCTAGGCGCGGCGGTGCGCGAGGAACTGATGGAGGGTTGGCGTCGCCAGGCGGGATTGTGTCACGTCGAACGCTCGCCCGGGTGGCTCGACTGGCGTTATGCCGGCGCGGCTTCCCACGATTATGAGTGGGTCTGCGCCCAGCGCGATGGAAAGCCGGTAGCGGCCGGAGCGTGGGGGATGCAGAACGCCGAATGGGGTGATGTAGCCGATGGCCGCGCCCATCTGGTCGAACTTTTGGGCGCCGATCCGGCTGGGTTGCGCGCGGTGACCGGCGCCGTCATCGGTCGAGCCGCCAAGCGCGGGGCGTGGATTTTGGAAACCGTGACAAATATCCCGCCGGTGGTTTCCGCGCTGAAGCGTAACGGGTTTTTCAGTCACCGGGGCGCGCCGTTGATCGTGCGCTCGCTGGGCGACGGCGCGGTCGATGACCGTATATTCGATCACGCCTCCTGGCGCTTCATGGGCGGCGATCTGGATACCCTGTAATGACCGACCGACCGGCCAGCAGACTTCCGCCGACCCGGCTCCATACGGAGTTCATCGCCACTGTTCCCTATAATATTCGCGCCAGGTGGGCCGCGCGCGACTTTGCCTTGCGCGGATTGTCGCTGACCCGGCGCATCGATCGCGGCGGCGGATGGATCAGGTTTCCATTTTACCACCACGTCTTTGATGACGAGCGCGCCGATTTCGCGCGACAGCTGGATTATTTTTCCCGGTTCGGCGAATTCATTTCCCTGTCCGATGCCGTCACATTATTGCAATCTGGCGGCCCCATTGACGGATGTTATTTCTGTATTTCTTTTGACGACGGCTTCAGCTCCTGTCTTTCGGGGGCGACGCCAATTCTGGCGGAACGCGATATTCCGGCCTTGTTCTATCTGGTCACCGGGTTGATGGGACGTTCGCTGACGCCCGACGACGCCGTCGCGCGCGACGTGTTCGCTTTCGCCGGACGCGGCACGACGCTGGATTTCCTGAGTTGGGATGATTGCCGTGAAATGGCGCGGGTCGGGATGAGCTTTGGATCCCATACCGCATCCCACGCCAGACTCTCGGCGCTCAGCCCCGAGGCCGCCAACATTGAATTGTGCGAGTCCAAACAGGCGATCGAAACCGAACTTGGTCGGGATTGCAATCATTTCTGCGCGCCATATGGCGTTTCAGGCCGGGATTTCGATCCGGCGCGTGACGGCGCCCTGGCCCGGGCCGCCGGTTATCGGTCATTCGCGACCGGAGCCCGGGGTGCCATGCGGCGGGGCGCCGATCCGTTGTCGCTAAAGCGGGACCATATTGTCGCCAATTGGGGCAATCATCAGCTCCGCTACTTCCTGTCCATGTCATGATGCGCGCTCTAACGAGGAAGGCGCGCCAGCTTAACGGTGATCCGGTATTGCGGCGCTGGCTATGGGGACGCTTGCTCGGCAGGTGGCCCGGAGGCGACAGCATGGCGCAGCGGAAGCCTCCCTATCTCGTCGAATATTTGGCCTCAGCGGCCCAACCGACTGCGACGAAATTTCGGGATCTTTTGGAAACCGGTCCCAGGGACGACATAATTCTGCCGCTGCCGGGCGAGAAAATCCACATGTCGCCCGGTGATGAAGACGCGCTGATGGCGCGGGATTTCGAAGACTCCGAGACCATGCTCGGCCTGCACCGTTTTGCCTGGTTGCCGATCATGGGCGACGACGTTGCGCCGGAATGGGTTTCCGCCCTGTGGCGGGCATGGCGGAACGCCCACGGCGCGGCGCAAACCGGCTGGCCGTGGCACCCATATACCGCCGCCGAACGGGTCATCAATATCCTCGATTACGCCGGGCGGCGCGGCCTGCCGGGGCCGTGCGACGACATTGTTCAATTCCTTGGCCGTCACGGCGAAACAATCGCGAACACGCTGGAATATTTCGGCGAGCATTATACCGGCAACCATTTGTCCAATAACGGCCGGGGGCTTTTTTTGCTGGGGCTTGCGACCGGCAATGATGAATTCGCCGCCATGGGCGGACGCATCCTGATCGAGGAAAGCGAACGGATCTTCAGCCCGTCGGGCATGCTGCGCGAGGGATCAACACATTATCATCTACTGCTCACCCGCAACTACGCATCGGCCTGGCTGGCGGCGCGCGCGCTCGACCGGCCCGAGACCGCCGCATTGGAGAAAATCACCGAACAGGCATTGGCCGCGTTACCGAGCCTAATATTGCCGGGCGGAATGCCGCTGATCGGCGATATTTCGCCCGATTGCCCACCGGAATTTCTGGCCGGATTGCTGCCGGGCGGAGACACGGGCCGGGGCTGGACCGGGCTGCGAACCGCGGATGAGCGCGAAGCCCTGGTGGCCCTGGCCGACCGCGCCGGAAGCGCCGCAACGGAACAAATGGAACGCGATGGTTGGTGGCGGTTCGATTACGGACCCTGGGCCGCTTTATGGCATGTTGCGCCGGATGGCTGGCCCCCCATGCCGGGCCACGGTCACCAAGACCTTGGTAGTTTTGACGTCCACTTCGACGGCGCGCCGATATTCCTGGACCCGGGCCGCGGCGCCTATGGCAACGATGGCGAAGCGGCGGCTTATGCGTCCGCCCGCGTCCATAACGGCCTGATGATTGACGGCGCAGAGCCCTACCCGCCCAATAGGCCTTACTATGACGACAATTTCCGCCGCGCCGTC
>CAZPMO010000046.1:16104-28472 GCA_964587515.1 uncultured Rhodospirillaceae bacterium
CGCCGCCCGCCATGTCGCGGAATGAAGACGGGCTTACCTTGACCCAATACGGATTTCGGCGGATCAAGGGCGTCGGTGCCGCGACGCGAAGCTGGCGTTTCGACCCCGAAGCCATGGTCGTAACCGATCGCATCGACGGAAAAGGCCGACACAAGATTGTCAGACGGCTACACACCACTTTGCCGGTTGAGGCCGCCCCCGGCGGCGCGATAATTGCGGGCGCGGAACACCGGTTCCAACTAACCTGCGACGGCGCGGTGGCCCTGGAAAGAACCAAATGCTGGTCTGCCTATGGCGAGGCGGTTCCGACGACGGCGATCGACATCACCATAACGACGGAACTGCCCCTCGAAACGACGCTCATGCTCGAGGCGGTCTGACATGTGCGGACTCGCCGGATTGTTTCTGCCGCGTCAAGCGAATGTGGTCGATGCCGGGCTGGATGCGATGATTGCCGCCCTGCGCCACCGCGGACCCGACGGCGAAGGATCCTGGATCAGCGTCGACCATCGCTATCAAGCCGGATTTGCCCGGCTCGCCATCATTGATCCCGCGACCGCCGACCAGCCATTCGTCGAAAGCGAAGGTCATGGCACGCGCGTGTTGATGGGCAATGGCGAGATATATAATTACGTCGAACTTCGCGCCCGGGAACAGGGTTACCGGTTCCGCAGCGACGGCGACATGGAGGTGGTGCTGCCGCTGGCGCGGCGCATGGGGCCCGGCTTCGTGGACGCGCTGAACGGGATCTATGCGCTGGCGCTTTATGAGAGCGAGCCGCACCGCTTGACCCTGGCGCGCGACCGGCTGGGGGTGAAGCCGTTATACTGGACGCGGACGCCCGGCGGCGGCGTGCTGTTCGCATCGGAAATCAAGGCGCTGTTCGCTTCCGGGCTGATCACGCCGCAAATCGATGAGAAGGCGGTGCCGTCTTATCTCGCCCACGGATATGTGCCCGCACCGGACACGCTTTATGCGGGCGTGCGAAAACTGCCGCCCGGTCATCGCATGATCGTATCGGCGGACGGCAAGATTTCCATCCAACGTTACTGGCAACCCACGCCGGACCAAAAACCGCTGACGCAACCGGCGGAAGCACGCGAACGAATGCTGGAACTGATGCGCGATGCCGTTCGATTGCAGCTTCGCAGCGATGTGCCCCTGGGTGCGTTGTTGTCGGGCGGTCTCGATTCCGGAATGATCGTGGCGCTGGCGGCGGAGGCCATCGACCGGCCGTTGCGCACCTACACAGTCCGCTTCGAGGGCGCGGCGGTTGACGAAACGCCCCTCGCCGCCGAAGTGGCGGCGCGTTACGGCGCCCGCCACACCGAATTTGACCTGGGCGTTTCCGACGTCGGGGCGCTGTTGCCGATGCTGGCTTGGCATGCGGACGAGCCTTTGTTCGACGCGACTTTATTGCCCAATTACCTGATCGCCCGTGAGTTGGCCGGGTCCGTCAAGGTGGCGTTGACCGGAACCGGCGGGGATGAGCTTTTCGCGGGTTATCCGCGCTATTTCCCGAAACCGATTGAAAAGGCCTATGTGCACTTGCCGCGATTTCTCAGGCAACAATTCATGGAACCCGCGATCAAATTGATGTCGCCCATGACGGCATGGCAACTGGCCCGGGTGCGCAATCTCGCCGGCAACCGGGGCGCGTATCTGTTTGAACACAGCACATTGTTTCCACCGCCCATGCGGGCATTGATCGGATACCACGCCCCGGATCAGGTTTCATGCCAGGCGAATGCATTCGAGGAATTTATCCGCATCGCGTCGACCGATCTTCAGACTGGCGGGCTTGCGGCGGAAATGACGACGGCATTGAGCGAAGATCTGCTGTCCCTGCTGGACCGCACCACCATGGCGGTCGGCGTCGAAGGGCGGGTGCCGTTGCTCGACCACAGACTTGTGGGCGCGGCGCTTTCTGTCTCCGAAACGGTGCGTACGCCGGGCGGAAAGGCGAAAGCGTTGCAGCGCGACATTGCCGCCGACTTCCTGCCATCATCCGTCATCAACGCGCCGAAACAGGGCTTCGCCTCACCGGTCACGGCGTGGCTCAAGGGTGAACCCGGATCATGGGCGCGACGGATTTTAACCCGCCGGGTAACGCTGGCGCGGGGCTGGTGGACCCAGGGCGGCATTGATAGTTTGTTCACCGACGTCAACCTGCACGGCGCACGGATTTATGCGCTTCTGATGCTGGAACTCGCCATTCGTATCCATGTCGAGAACGGATCGTGCGACACGGCCCCGACCGCAGGGCTGGTTGAGTTTGCAGAGGCTGCGTAAATGACGACAGAATTCGCCGACGTCACGGTTATCATGCCGGCATACAGGGCGGCATCGACGATTGAGCGGACGCTGTCCAGCGTCGCCGCGCAAACCTTAAAACCGCGCGCCATCATCATGGTCGATGACGGGTCGGACGATTCGACTATGGACGCGGCGGAAGCGTGCCGAGGCCGGCTCGACGGCATCGAATTGACGCTGTTGCGGCAGGATAATGCCGGGCCGGGCGCCGCGCGAAACCGGGCGCTGGCCGATGCCAAGACCGAATATGTGGCGTTCCTCGATGCCGATGACGAATGGCTGCCCGAGAAACTGGCCCGCGCCATGCCAAAATTCGACGATGAATCCGTCGTACTGGTGAGCCATAATTACATTCTGGACAATAACGGCCGGGAAACCACGGTGGACTGCACCCGGCACTTCAACCGGGGTGCGTCGCCCTATCTGTCATTGTTTTTGCGCAATTTCATCGCGACCTCCACCGTCGTCGCCCGGCGCGCGGCCGTCCAGGCCCATGGCGGCTTCGACGCTTCGCTGCTGTCGGCGCAGGATTATCAGCTATGGCTGTCGATTGCCGCCAAGTCGGGGGCCCGCTTCGAAACCTTCGACGGTGTTCTGGCGCGCTGCCATGTTATGCCCGGCAGCGTATCGAGCCATATCGGACGCAGGCGCGCCTGCGCCGTGAAAATCCTGGAAGGCCAGCTTGGCCCGTTGCGGCGGCGCGCCCGGTTTCCACTTGCCAACGCGTTGTGGCGAACAATGTTGATCGCGGTTGAGACCACGCGGATGCGCCGGGGGGCCGGCAACATGCTCGCGGCCTGTATTGAGTTTCCACGCCTGCTGATCGATCTGCCTCGTATCGCAATCAAGCTGGCGGGAACGCGGCGCAATTTGTTGACCGCCTCGCGGGATGACGTGACCGAACAGAATAGCGACCCGCTGGCGCGTAATCGCCAATGGTGGGAACGGATGCCCATGACATATGCCGACTGGCAGGGCGATGATCGGATGCCCCAGGCAACCGGCGATTTCGAATCCATCCGCAGCCTTGTCTTCGCCAACAGTCCTTTTTTCCGGGAACGTTTCGACATGACGCGTCTGAAGGGACTTCAGGTGCTCGATCTCGGATGCGGGTCGGGCGTGTTTTCATGCCTGCTGTCGGAAGCGGGCGCGAATGTGACGGCCGTCGATTTGACGGAAGCCGCGGTGAAACTGACCCGTGACAGCAGCAAGGTCTTTGGCTGCCCGGTCCGGGTCACGCAGATGAATGCGGAATCCCTCGGCATCAATGACGCGAGTTTCGACTATGTCTTTTCATGGGGGGTGTTGCACCATACCCCCGAGCCCCGCCGCGCCTATGGAGAAGTCGCACGAATTTTAAAGCCGGGCGGGTCGGGGATCATCATGGTCTATCACAAGAGCAGCATCATTTATTACGTGCTGGGTCTGTACTGGCTGGTCGTGCGGGGCAAGCTGCTCCAGGGTTACACGCTGGAGAAAGTACAAAGCTTTTTTACGGATGGCTTTTATCACCGCAATTACACAAGGCGAGCTTTTGTCGAGGAGTTGAAATCATCCGGCCTCACGGTGAGCGAACTCATCGTCACCCAGATGGAGAAGAAGATTTTACCCTTCATTCCCGCATGGCTGGACCGCTATCTGAAAGCCCGGTTCGGATGGCTTCTCGTCGCCCATGTCGCCAGGCCGGGCGCGCCGATTGGCGGGGACTGAAATGGGGAAGCGCCGCGGTCCGGCTTGTTTCGGTCAGGAGGATCGGGCATAAGTCGCCGCGAAAATCCTGCGCCGTTGACATGAATATGAGACCTGAAATTCCGACACCCATGGGAGCCTTGGCGCTCGCCCGCTTTCAGATCCGAGAGATTTTGGCCGGGCGCGTCACGATCAATCAATCCCTGCGATCCCTGAGCCGGACCGATTTCGGCCGCAATTTCTGCCGGTATTTTCTGGTCGGCGGCGCCAGCGCCTTGGTCGATTGGGCCTTTTTTACGATCTTCCTTTACGTCGCCGATTTGCACTATTTGTTGGCCGGGACAGCATCATTCATTTTCGCCACGGCGCTTAATTACGTGCTTTCGGTTCGCTACGTCTTTAAGGGCGGGCGATATTCGCGCAGGGCGGAAATTACGCTTGTGTACATCGTCAGCGGGATCAGCATCCTGATCAATCTCGGCGTCCTTAGTGGTTTGGTCGAATTCATGGCGATGCACCCCCTGCTCGCCAAAATCTTCGGCACGGCTTCCGCGTTCGGGTGGAATTTCGGCACCCGCTATTTCTGGATTTTCAAACGCTGACCCAATCGCCGGCATTTCAAACATGAATTCAGTTGTGGGATATTTCCTGCTCGACTGGGGCCAGGTCCTTGCTTTGGGCGCGGTTCTGCTATGGGGGGCGGCGCTGTCCGCCCTGGGGCGTCTGACGACAGGACCGAACAGGCTCGCCGAGGCGGATCCGATCTACGGATGGGCGCTGGTATCGGTTGTGTTTACGACGTTCGGGCTCATATCGACGCTGTCATTCGCCGTTATCGCCTATGCGTTGCTGGTGATTGCCGCCGTGGCGGTGGCGTGGATTGTCCGACGGGATGGGCGCTTTCTCGACCCTGGACTGCGCCGTCTGGTTTTACTGAGCATTCCCCTGCTGATCCTGATTGCCGATATGGTCCCGTCGCAGTGGGACGAGTTCACCAACTGGCTGCCGAACGTTCGTTATTTGCTGGAGCATAACAGCTTTCCACGCGCGTTTGAGGCCGACGGTTATCAACCGTCCCCCGCCTACCCCTATGGGCTGCCGCTGTTGATCTATCTGACCAGCCTGATCACGGGCGGGCTGGTCGAACATGCGGGCGGAGTCTTCAATCTTCTTTTCTATCTGAGTTTCGGCGCCGTGATCGCCCGCATCATCCAATTGGGCGTGACCGAAGACGATCGCGACGCCGTGTCAACCGGCCCCCTCGGTTGGGGATATTACGCGCTGGGCGGGCTGGCGATGACGGCGCTGAACCCCACGTTCGTGCCAAAGGTGGTGTTTACCGCATATGCCGATGCCGGCACGGCGGTTTCCGTTGGAATGATAGGCGTGCTCGGCTGGATGATGCTGGATGCGCTGGAAGAAAATGACCGGGACCAGGCACGGCGGCTGGCCTGGCAGATCAGCCTCGTGGCGACGGTTCTGGTCAATCTCAAGCAGGTCAATATTACCCTCTTTGCCGCGTTGCTCGCGGGGATCGCGTATGCCGGCTGGCGCGACAATCGTATCCAATTGGCGCCGCTGCTGCGTCTTCTGGCGCTCTCCGCGGTTTTGCCGGCCGCGATTTATGCGATGTGGCGTCTCTATGTCAGTCTCCATATCGGTGGCGGCGAGTTCATCATTTCGCCGGCCTCGGAATGGCGGTTCGATCTGATCGGTGCCACGCTGGAAAGGATGGGACTGATAGCGACCAAAAAAGGCGGTTATTTCGGCTTGATGCTGGTGGCCATCGGTCTGGCGTTGCGCGCGTCCATACGGGTCAACAGCCGGCTGGACAGGCTCGCGCTGATCGTCGCAATCACCTTCGTGGGATACAACGCCGCCCTGCTGTTTGCCTATATCGTGTCCTTTGGGGAGTATGACGCCAGGCGCGCGGCGTCTTACTGGCGATACAACATGCATCTGGGCGGCCTCGCCGTGGCGTTCGGCGCATACGTGCTGGCGCTTTTATGGCGATTTCGCCCCGCATCATGGGCGCGGGTTCCGTTTGCCGCGATTGCGGTCGCGCTGATCCTGGCGCTGCCGGCGGCGCTTTCAGGCAAGCTTCGCTTCGACGACCGGCCGCAGAAACACCATGTTCGCGCGGTCGGCGAGGAAATGGCGCGGATCCTGAAACCGGAAATGCGGATCGCGCTGATTGATCCATCCCATAACGGTTTTTACGGCGTCCTGATGCGGTACGCCTTGAACAGGTCGGTTGAGATCGTCGCCTGGGTATCGTCCTATACCGGGTCGGAACCCCACAAAATAAGGACCTATCTCGACAAGCAAGCCGCCACCCATGCCTGGGTCCATGTGGGGACGCCCGATCTTGAGGCGGCGCTGGGCGCCAAACTGCCCCTCGGTTCATCATATCTGATGCGGCGCGATGGAAACGAATGGACAATCATGCGAACCTGGCCTTATCCCGGCTATAATCATCCCAACGATCTGCCGGATTAAAGGACTGAATAATTCCATGACCCAGCGCATGGCGGTTCTCTTGCCTTGTTTCAATGAAGCGCAGACCATCGCAGATGTTGTCGAGGCGTTCCGGGCAGCGCTGCCCGACGCGGCAATTTATGTTTATGACAACAATTCAAGCGATGAAACGGCGACGCGCGCGGCGGCGGCCGGCGCGATTGTCCGGACCGAAAAAATCCAGGGCAAGGGCAATGTTATGCGGCGCATGTTCGCCGATATCGACGCCGACATATATGTCGTTGCCGACGGGGACGGCACTTACGATGCGTCCGCCGCGCCCAAGCTGGTCCAAAAAGTGGCGTCGGATTGTCTCGACATGGTGGTCGGCGCGCGCAAACCGGACAGCGCCGATGGCGGGGCCGAATACCGGCGCGGTCACCAGTGGGGCAACGCCATGCTTACCCGTCTGGTGAGCCATCTGTTCGGCGCGCCCGTGCGCGACATGCTGTCCGGCTATCGCGCGTTTTCACGGCGCTTCGTTAAGAGCTTTCCGGCGCTCGCGACTGGCTTCGAAATCGAGACCGAACTTACCATTCACGCGCTCGAACTCAGAATGCCGATCGACGAAATTGAATTTGCCTATCAGGCGCGCCCGGAAGGCTCGACCAGCAAGCTCAATACCTGGTGGGACGGTATGCGAATATTCGCCACCATCGGCTTTCTGTATAAAGAGGTGCGCCCGTTCAAGTTTTTCGGGACGCTGTTCGGCCTGCTGGCGGCGACTTCCATTATCCTGATCTATCCCGTCGTGATCGAATTTCTGCAAACCGGTCTGGTTCCACGCATTCCGACCACTGTGCTATCGACCGGTCTGATGCTGCTCGGCTTTATCCTGCTGGCCTGCGGGATTATCCTGGATACGGTCAGCCGTGGACGCCGGGAAGCAAAACGGATGCGCTATCTGGCCATTCCGGGACCCCGGCCCAATGCTAGCGCCGACCCAGTTCAGGTGTCGGACCGGGAAGCGTGATCGGCGGATTCACCGGAATTCTCGCCATTTTCCCGTTCCAGCCTTTCGGCGACCAGCGCCTTCAGCGCGCGATCGGTGTAGCGCGCCTGATGCCCGGCCTTGGGGCCGTCGCCGCCGGCCTGGATTTCGGCGGACTCGGTATCGACGAGACTGGCGAGATCGAAATTCGCATCGACCGAGCGCAGCGAAACGTCGCCCCGCTTCAGGCCCCAATATTTGAGCCCCATATTGGTCCAGACATAAACCCAGTAATTAAAATTGATTCCGAGCCCTGGAAAGCGCCGTGAATACTGCTTCATCAACCACCAGCCGCGCAGCGCCGCGATTAAATTGGTCGGGCGGTATAACAGATATGCGATCCGCGCCAGGAAATATTTCCGGTTGGCCCGGTCCTTGAGCTGGAGCTTGAGATATTCCCTGGGAGAGCCGTACCCGACGCCGTCATTGGGCACGAAGTTCTCGCTTCGGGAGATCACTTCGAGATGGGTTCGAAACCGCGCCAGTTGAAATGCCGGGCTGGTGTAGGTCTTCATGAAACGGACGAACCCCTTGGCGAGAAACTCGGCGTCCTGCAAATATTCGATATTGGTCGTGATTTTCTCGCGAACGGTCACCGAATCGTCGCGTTCGATAAGCCGGCCGGTCCGCCGCATGCGGGCAAACAATGGCGTGCCGGGCAGGGCTGTCAGAAATGATGGGTCGCCGCCGATGGTTCCGGTTTCGATCAAAAACTCCAGCGTATCGTCGAACACGCTTTCGGTGTCGGAATCAAAACCGAATATAAAGCCCGGCGCGATGATAAAGCCGTGGGACTGGATCGCCAGGACCGCCGGCTTGAGGGCGTTGCTGTTCTGAACTTTTGCGGTCTCAAGAAGCGAATTACGGTTGACGGATTCTATACCGATGAACAGGATCGAGAACCCGGCCTCGCGCATGTTCGCCATCAGATCGGGCATTTTGTAGAGATTGATCGTCAGCCAGGTGAAAATGGAGATCTTCGCACCGGTTTTTCGTTTCCACTCGACGATGGCGGACACACATTCACGCGCCCACACGATATCGCCGATGAAATTATCGCAAGCGAACTGAAACTGGGTTACGCCGAGCCGGAAATAGGCGTCCAATTCAGCGATGATCAGCCCGACATCCTTGTTGTGCGACCGGTTGTTGCCGGGCAGGACGCGAATGTCGCAGAATTCACAGAGAAACGGACAGCCGCGCGACACCTCGACCAGCGCGCCGTAGTAACTCCCGGCATGGGGCCGGTAGAGATCGAACCGGATTTCGCGTGCGTCGCCCAGCGGGAATCGTTCCGCACGAATGATCTTCGGGAGACTGTCAAGATCGCCGCGATCGAACCGTTCCAGGAAATCGGGCAGGGTGCGCTCGCCATCGAGGATGAACAGCCGGTCGAAATACTCGAGCAGGTCGAGCTTGCCTTCCTGTTCCAGCGACCAGGTGATCGGTCCGCCCAGAATGAAGGTGGCGTCCGGATATCTGGCCTTCAGAAGATCATGCACCGCGCGCAGGGAATCAATGTCCTGATTAAGCCCCGAAAAAGCGAACACATCGGCCGCCGCGATATGATCGGTCCCCTCGACGACGCAATCGACCACAAGCGCGTCCCAGCCCTCAGGCAAATGCGCGGCGAGCGTATAGGCCCACAACGGACTGAACAGCGTGCCGTAATTCTGGTCGTACCGGATTTCCGGCGCGTGGACGAATGTGATCTTGCGATTCATGGCGCTATGTTTGGAAGTGGGAATTTTAATTTAGATCGTCCGGAAGGGCGGGACAACCGGCGAAGGGCCCATCGCGGCGGCGCGCCGGGGGCGCGGCGGTAAATACATGGCGCGCTTGATGTCGTTCCTGCTGTGGGTCTGGGTTTTGGGCGCGTTCGCCGCCTTTATGATTCAGTTTCGCCACATCGCCGGCCCGGCGCTGCGGTCGCTGGGGCTTATTTGATGCTGGCGAGCATCGCCGTCGCAATGCTGTTTGCCGGGTGTATCGGCGCGGGAGCGGCAACGCTGGCGGGTCTCGGCGTGCTCAACGATTTACGCCGCGCCGAACGGCTTGCCTGGTCGTTCGCCATCGGGCTCGGCGTCCTCGGCTGGGTGACGTTCTTTCCGGCGGTGGCCGGGCTGATCGCGCCCGTGCATCTTTTTATACTGTGCGCCGTCGCCGCGGCCGGGCTCTATTTCCTGGTCCGGTCGAACACCGGTCCGCGCCAACCGCTTACCCTCGACTGGGCTGGGCGCGCGCTGTGCGCGGCGATCGCGCTGGCGCTGGCCTTCGATCTGCTGGAAGGGCTGTCGCCGCCGGCCGACGGCGATTCGCTCGCCTATCATTTCGCGTTACCCAAACAGTTCCTTGCGGCCGGCCGGCTGGAGTTCGTGCCGCGCGCCGCCGACGGCGCGGCACCTTTGCTGCTGCATATGGGCTACATGCTTGCGCTGGGGATGGGTGGGGAATCGGCGCTGACGCTGTGGACCATGCTCAGCGGCTGGATGGCGAGCCTGCTGGTGTTCGCGCTCTGCCGGCGGTTTCTCGACGTCAACTGGTCGCTCGCCGTAGCGCTGATATTCCTGACCACGCCGGCAGTGCTCTATGGGGCCGGGTCGGGACAGGCCGAAACACGCCTCGTGCTGTTCGCGCTGACCGCGATGTTTGCGGCGGCGCGGGCTTGCCGCGCTGATGGATTTCGATTCGTCATTCTTGCCGGCCTCGCGGCGGGGTTTTTCGCGGGCGCCAAGTTTACCGGGCTGATCTTCGTTCTGGCTTGCGGGTTGCCGCTGCTGGTCCATCGCCAATGGCTGGCGCGCGGCGCGGTATACGGTATCGCGGCGACCATCGCCGGCGGCGAATGGTACGGCTGGAACTGGCTGCATACCGGAGATCCCCTGTTTCCGATGCTGCACGCCTGGCTCGGCCTGCCCGACAGCGACATCTGGAACGCGCGCCAGGCGGCGTTCTTCCAGCGCGCCTATTTCGGCACAGAAGCGCCACTGTCGAAATCGCTCGCGGGCTTCATCTCCTATCCATTCCAGGCGACACTGAGCGGGATTTATGCGCTGGAGTCGGGGCGTACCGGGTTCGGCCCATACGGTCTGCTGGCGCTTCCCTTCGCGGCGCTGGGCGTGTTCGCGGCGCGTCGACGGCTGGCGCCCAGCGAACTCATGGTCCCCGCGGTCATCGTCGTGATATTCTATGCCGTCTGGTTCTTCACCGGATCGTCCCAGCGCGTCCGTCATTTGCTGCCCGTCTATCCGGTGGTCCTGATGTGTGTGACCGTCGCGGCCCGCGGATGGATCGAACGGAAAGAATATGGGCGGCCCCTGGTCGCGGCGGTCGCGCTCACGGTCGCAATCCAACTGGCGGGACACTCCGTGTTCGCGGCGAATTACGCCCGCCATGTTTTTCTAGGCGAGGACCGATCAGCATTCCTGCTGCGCAATGTGAAAAGGTTCGAATCGATCGCCTGGATCAACAGAAACCTTGCCGCGCGGGACAAAGTACTTCTCAACGAGCGCCAACTCGTTTATCTCGCGCGGGTGCCTGTATTCTATGTCCATCCTCAGATGCAGGCTCAGATTGAAGTAAGGCCCGACTCAACGGATCCGGCGCGGTTTCTGCGCCAGTTAAAGCAGCAGGGAGTCACGCATTTGCTTATTCCGAGCGCGACAGGCGCCAACGCCGACGAGAAGCCGGCGCCGGATCCCATTACGGGAACGGAAAGGTTGGCCTACGCGCTGGAACAGGCCGGTTGCGCGCGACAGATAAAGATCTTCGACATGAATGCCCCAACATCCCGAACGCTCCCGACGCTTGGCGTGAGCCGTTCCCGCTTACGTTTGCTCGCCATTCAACCCGGTGCGTGTGCGCCGTGAAACTCTCCATCATCATCCCCTGCTATAACGAATCCAGCACCATCGAGGAGCTCATAACCCGGGTGCTCGACGCCGATACATTGGGGCTCGCGCGCGAAGTGATCCTGGTCGATGATGGCTCGACGGATGGATCCCGCGAATTCATCGAGGAGCTCGCCACCCGGCATCCGGAAATCAAGGTTCATCTGCACGAAAACAACATGGGCAAGGGCGCCGCGTTGCGTAACGGCATCGCCCTCGCAGATGGAGACATCGTGCTGATCCAGGACGCCGACCTGGAGTACGATCCGTCGGATTATCCGAGGCTGCTGACGCCAATCGTCGAAGGCCGCGCCGATGTCGTTTACGGATCGCGGTTCAAGAGCGGCGAAGCCGGGCGGGTTCTGTTCTACTGGCACAGCATCGGAAACCGGGTCCTCACAACGCTGTCGAACATGTTCACCAATGTCAGCATGACCGACATGGAAACTGGCTTTAAGGCTTTCCGGAGCGAGATTATCAACGCCATCACGCTGCGCGAGAACCGGTTCGGCATAGAGCCCGAGATCACCGCGAAAATATGCCGCCGGAAAGAGATGCCGAGGATCTACGAGGTCGGCATCTCCTATTCCGGCCGCACCTACATGGAAGGCAAGAAAATCACCTGGAAAGACGGCGTCTGGGCGATTTATTGCATAATCCGATACAATTTGTTCGGCTAGTCCCGGCGTGACGCGAGTCCTGGTCACCGGCGCCAACGGCTTCGTCGGCGCGGCATTGGTGCGCGAGCTTAAAATCTCGGGATCGGATGTGGTCGGGCTTGTTCGCCGGCCCTGCGATCTCGGCGCCGGAATCGAGACCCGCGTAATCGACGATTTGTTCGAAGACTGCGCGCGCGCGGAATTTTTCGATGGCGTGGATGCCGTGGTCCATCTCGCCGCCCGCGTCCACCGCATGGGCGATGACGGCGAAGATCGGCTCGACTCCTATTTGCGCGACAACACCGAGAC
>CAZPMO010000047.1:0-28451 GCA_964587515.1 uncultured Rhodospirillaceae bacterium
CGTGAATCTCGCCGGGCAGGACTTCGAAATTCAGATTATCGGTCGCGACGACGCCGCCGAAACGCTTGTTCAGACCGTCGACCGTCAGGATCGGTTTCACTGTCGCCGCATCAGCCATCATCGCGCCGCTTTCCGGGAACCAATCCCCACAAACCCTGCTTCGCGAACAGAATCAGGATGATCAACAACGGACCAAAAATGATCATCCAATGTTCAGTGATATCGGAGATGACTTCTTCGAACAGCAAATAGGCGACCGCGCCGAACATGGGGCCGAACAGCGTTCCCATGCCGCCCACCAGCACCATGATCATGATCTCGCCGGATCGGAACCAGTGCATGAATTCGGGCGTCACGAATTCAGTGAGGTTGGCCAGCAGAAAGCCGGCCACGCCGCACATGGCGCCGGAGATGACGAAGGCGGCGAGCTTGTACTGGAAAGTCGGATAGCCAATCGCCGACATGCGCGGATCGTTCGATTGGCTGCCGCGCACCACCATGCCGAAACGCGAATTGATCAGCCGGTAGGAGATGTACATGCAGATCGCGAGCATAAATAGAATGAAATAATAGAGGTTTACGTCGTCGTTGATGTCGAACCACTCGAAAAACTCGCTGCGGTCGGTATTGATGCCGTCGTCGCCGCCATAAACCTCGAGACTGATACCTAGAAAATAAAGCATCTGGGTCAGCGCCAGCGTGATCATGATGAAATAAACACCGCTGGTCCTGAGGCAGATCGCGCCGATGACCAGCGCCACCAGGGCCGAGCCGCCGACCGCGACGAAGAACTGGAGGAAACCGTTGGTGATCTCGTAAAAAGCGAGGATCGCGACGGCATAGGCGCCGATGCCGAGATAGGCGGCGTGACCGAAGCTGATCATACCGCCATAGCCCAGGAGAAAATCGAGACTGACCGCCGCGATCGAGAAGATCAACATGCGCGCAGCCAGCGCCATGTAGAAATCGGCTTCCATTGCGATCGTGATCGGCGGCACCAACGCCGCGATCAGAAAGCCCGTGAGAATGACGATAATTTTTGCCCGGCTCAGCATGGATCAACCGGTCCTCGCCGGGAAAAGTCCTTCGGGGCGGAAGAACAGCACGGCGGCCATGAATATATAAATCAGCATGGACGCCAGCGCCGGGCCGGCGGTCTGCGCGGCGTCCGACGAAATCATCTCGGCCAGCGTCGCGGGCAATATGGAGCGCCCGAGCGTTTCGAAAAGCCCGACCAGGATAGAGGCGACCACCGCGCCCCGGATAGATCCGATGCCGCCGATCACGATCACCACGAAGGCGAGGATCAGCATGTCCTCGCCCATGCCGGGTTCGACCGACAGGATCGGACCCGCCATCATGCCGGAGAAACCGGCGAGCACCGCGCCGAGCCCGAAGACGATCGTATAGAGCAGCCGGATGTTGATGCCGAGCGCGCCGACCATCGGACGGTTGGAAGCACCGGCCCGGATCAGCATGCCGATACGCGAATGCGTAATGAGCAAATAGAGCCCCCCGGCGACAAGGAGGCCGGCGACGATGATCGCGACACGGAACATCGGGTAGGGAACGTCCGGTAAGATCTCGATGCTGCCGGCGAGGAACTCCGGAATGTCCATGGCCTTCATTTCCGGGCCCCAGACGATCCGGACGAATTCGTTGAAGAACAGGATCAGCCCGAACGTCGCCAGCACCTGATCCATATGATCGCGCTCATACATGGTGCGCAGCGTGATCACCTCAACCAACACGCCGGTGAGCAGCGCCGCCGGCACCATGACGACCAGGGCAATCAGGAAACTGCCGGTCCAGCCCATCACGGTCGCGGCGTAATAGGCGCCCAGCATGTAGATCGAGCCGTGCGCCAGATTGACCACGTTCATGATGCCGAGAACCAGCGTCAGACCGGCCGAGATCAGGAAAAGGAACACCCCGAACTGAATACCGTTCAGGGTCTGCTCGACGATAAGCAGGAAACTCATGGTGCTTTAACCCGCATCGGGAAATCGGTCCGGGAACTGTTGTTATTATTTGCGCAAGAAAATCGGGGGCACCGCCGCACGGCGCCCCCGATCGGGATAACCCGGCCTACGGCCGCTTCATCTTGCACGTCTTGTAGTAGGCGTCCTTGTGATCCTTGAACACGACGCCCTTGGTCACGATCGTTGCGTTACCGCTGGCGTCCGCGACCACCGCGCGTTTGTAGAAGTTCTGGATCGGGATGTGGTTGGTGTTGTAGCGGAACTTACCCCTGCTCGGCAGGTAGGTCACCGCCTCCATCGCCTTGATCATGCCCTTCTTGTTGCTGAGGTCGCCATTGACGCCCTTGACGGCGGCTTCAAGCAGGAAGGGAAGGTCATAGGTCTGGGCCGCGAACAGCGACGGGTGGTAGCCGTACTTTTTCTTGAAGTCGTTGATGAACTTCTGATTGTCCGCCCGCTTCGAGGTCACGTCCCAATAGTTGGTGTGATACGTGCCGATCGCGTTCTTGCCCCAACCGGGCAGCGACAGATGATCGATCGTGAACACGCTGTAGAACGGAATGGTCTTGTGCATTCCGGCGGCGCGATACTGCTTGCCGAAGGCGACGCCCATGCCGCCCGGCACGAAGCCGAAAATGGCGGCGGGCTTGGCCGCGCGAATCTGCGAAAGCTCGGCCTGATAGTCGCGCTGGCCCAGACGATACAGAATGCGGCCCGCGACCTTGCCTTTGTAGTAACGCATGAAGCCGGTCAGCATGTCCTTGCCGGCCTGGTAGTTGGCCGAGATCAGGAACACGTTGTCCACGCCCTCGTCGCTCATCAGCTTGCCCATGGCTTCGGGCGTCTGATCGTTGTTCCACGAGGTCGAGAAGAAATACGGGCTGCATTGCTTGCCGGCCATCGCGGACCAGCCGGCGTTGGTCGAAATCATGAAGGTCTTGTTGCGAACCACCAGCTTCTGGACCGCGGCCAGGATGTTCGACCACACGATGCCGGTGACGAAATGCACCTTGTCCTTTTTCAGCATCTTGGTCGCGACCTGACGGCCGACATCCGGCTTGCGCTGGTCGTCGCCGTAGATGACCTTGACGTCGAGACCGCCGATCTTGCGTCCCTTGTGATCGAGCGCGAGTTCAAGCGCGTCCTTCATGTGCTTGCCGTAGATCGCGGCGCCGCCCGAGAAGGTGTTGATGAATCCGATTTTGAGCGTTTCGGCCGTGACCGGTGTCGATGCAATCGACGCCGCCGCGGCGATGGCGATCAGTTTCCCTTTCATGACGTCTCCCCTTTTAACTTCGTTGTTCCGTTGTTTAAACCAGACGACACAGATATTACGTTAAACGACGCAACACAAGAACCCCTTGCTTGCAGATTACGATCGCGACGCAAATTCTGTTCGCGATTGAAGCAAGGCATGAAAAGGGAGGATACGGAATGAATGACGGTTGGGAGCCCGGCGCCTATCGCAGCGTCTGGTCGGATCTGCTGGGGGTCAGCTTTTCGCAGGGTTTCGTGGACGCAAATGGCGTCAGGACGCGCTATCTGCACGCGGGGTCGCGCGACAACCCGACGGTGATTTTCCTGCACGGCACCGGCGGGCACGCCGAAGCCTACGCCCGCAACCTCGCCGCCCATGGCGAACATTTCAGCACCTGGGCCATCGACATGCTGGGGCACGGGCTGACCGACAAGCCCGATTACGATTATGAAATCTCCCGCTATATCGATCACATCGCGGGCTTCCTCGATGCGATCGGCGCCGAAAAGGCGTCGTTCTCCGGGGAATCGCTGGGCGGCTGGATCGCCGCCGCCTTCGCGATCGCCCATCCCGACCGGGTCGAGAAGCTGGTGCTGAACACCGCCGCCTCGGACCGGGTGAAGCCGGGGGCGCTGGAAAGCTTGCGCGCCTCGACCCAGGCCGCGGTCGACGACCCAAGCTGGCCGCTGGTGCGCACGCGGCTGGAATGGCTGATGTTCGACAATGACGATGTCCATGACGATCTGGTCGCGACGCGCCAAGCCATATATTCGAAGCCCGCGATGAAGGACGGCGTCAAGCGCATCCTCTGCCTGCACACGGTCGAGGCGCGGCGCGATTACGCGGTCACCAAGGAGCAGTGGAATTCCATCACCGCGCCGACGCTGGTGCTATGGACCGATCACGACCCGACCGCGACCGTCGATGTGGGCGAGGATCTGGCGGCGCTGATCCCGGGATCGAAATTCGTGGTGATGGAGAATTGCGGGCACTGGCCGCAATTCGAGGATGCCGACACGTTCAACCGCATCCACATCGATTTCCTGCTGGGCCGCGACTGACGGGAGAAACGCCATGCCGCGCCAGCCGAGCCTGTTCGTCTCCCATGGATCGCCGATGATGTCGGTGGAAGACAGCCCGGCGCGGCGCTTTTTATGCGAATTCAGCGCGTCGCTGGAGCGCCCGGAGGCGATCCTGATCGCCTCGGCCCATTGGGAGACTCCGTTCCCGGCGGTCGGCGCGGCGGCGCGGCTGGAGACGATTTACGATTTCTACGGCTTTCCCCAGCCGCTCTATGAGATGAGCTACCCCGCGCCGGGGACGCCGGAAGTGGGTGCGCGCGCCGGCGCGCTGCTGGCGGCGCACGGCATCGATGCGGTCGCCGATCACGAGCGCGGTCTCGATCACGGCGCCTGGGTGCCGCTCAGGCTGATGTTCGCGGACGCCGACATCCCCGTTGCGCAAGTCGCCACGCAAGGCCATCTCGGCCCGCGCCATCACTACGAGATAGGCCGCGCGCTCGAACCGTTACGGGATGAGGGCGTGATGGTGATCGGCTCGGGCAATCTGACCCACAATCTCCACGAATTGCGCCGCGACGACCCGGAAGGCTCGGCGACGGAGGAAGTCGTCGCCTTCGCCGACTGGGTGTTCGACGCCGTCGCGCGCGGGCGCATCGAAGACCTGATCGATTATCGCGCGCTTGCGCCGCACGCCCAGTACAATCACCCGAGCGAAGAACATTTCCTGCCGCTGTTCACGGCGTTGGGCGCCGGCGGCGATAACGGACAGGCCGCGCGCATACACGCCAGTACGTCGTACGGCGCGCTGTCCATGGACATGTACCGTTTCGACTGAACAGGAGAACCACCATGATCCGGACCCGCGTATGTGAAATCCTGGGGATCGAACATCCGGTCGCGCTCGGCGGGCTGGGCGGTCGCTTCACGCACCCCGACATGGTGTCGGCGGTCAGCGCCGCCGGCGGGTTCGGCGCCATGGGCTGTCACGGCTATTCTGCGAGCGAAATCCATGACGCGGCGGCGGCGATCCGCGAGGTCACCGACTGGCCGTTCGCGCTTAATTTTCTGGTGTTCCTGATGGAGGAAGAGCCGTTCGAGGCGGCGCTCGCGGAAAAGCCGGCCGCGATCGCGCTGGCCTGGCCGCGCGCCGACCAGGACCTCAAACCCTATATCGAGCGCGCCCATGACGCCGGTTGCAAGGTCACGCTGATGGCCGGCGGCGTGCCGGAAGCGCTGCGCGGCGTCGAGGCCGGCGCCGACATCATCATCGCCCAAGGCACCGAAGGCGGCGGCCATGTGGGCTGGATGGCGTCGATGGCGCTGACCCCCATGGTGGTCGACGCCGTGGCGCCTGTGCCGGTGCTGGCGGCCGGCGGCATCGCCGACGGGCGCGGCCTCGCCGCCGCGATCGCGCTGGGCGCGGACGGCGCGCTGCTGGGGTCGCGGTTCCTGGCCAGCGACGAAGCGCCCATACACCCCAACCTGAAACAGGCCATCGTCGACAGCGACGGGCACGACACCGTGCTGACCGAAATACCGGACATCGCGCAGAACGTCGTCTGGCCGGGCGCCATGTCGCGGGCCCAGCGCAACCGGTTCGTCGAGCGCTGGGCGGGCCGCGAATGGGCGCTTCGCGAATACCAGGCGGAAGCGGTGGCGCGGCTCATCAAGGCGCGAAAAGACGGCGACGTGGACGAGGCGGCGCTGTCGTTCGGCCAGGACGCGGGATTGATCGACGAGATTCTTCCGGCCGGCGAAATCGTCCGCCGCATCGTCCGCGAGGCCGAGGAAATCCTCTCAGACCGGCTTCCCGGTCTGATCGGGTAGACGTTCGCCCCGGATCAGATAGAGGCTGGAGCCGATGATCACGGCGGCGCCGGTGACGCCCCAGATGTCCGGCGCCTCGGCGAACCACACCGCGCCGATCAGAAAAGCGTAGACGATGCGGAGATAATCGAAGGGCAGCACGAAGCTGGTCTCGCCGAGCCCGATGCCATGGGTGAACATCGACTGACCGACGATCCCCAGAAATCCGGTCAGGAACAGCAGGCCAGGTTCGGCCCAGCTCGGCGTCTGCCAGGTGATCATCGCCGGAATCAACGACAGCAACGTGGTGGTGAGCGCGAAGTAGAACATGATCACCACCGTTTGTTCGGTGCGGGTCAGCAGCTTCACGGTCAGCACCACCACCGTGGCGCAGATGGTGCCGCTGAACGCGACCAGCACCCAGGGCTCGAACCCGTCGCCGAACGGCCGTGTGATGATCAGCACGCCCAGGAACCCCGCCACCGTCACGAACCCGCGCCGCGCGCCGACCATCTCGCCCAGGAAAAGCGCCGCGACGACCACCATCACCAGCGGCCGCGAAAACTGGATGGTCACCGTATCGCCGATCGCCATGTGAATCAGCGCGAAGAAGAAGCAGAGATTGCCGAGAAAGCCGGACAGCCCGCGCGCGAAGTGCATCCCGGGCCGCGAGGTCTTGAGCACCCGAAAACCCAGCCGCCACACCACCGGCAGCATTATGATCAACCCCGCCAGGAACCGCACGAACACCACCTCGAACGCCGGCAGGGTCTGGCCGAGATGCTTCACGATCGAGGCCATCACGATCAGCAGAAACCCGCCCACGGTAACGCAGATGGCGCCCCGGATGTTGCGCGACAGTCCCGACCAGCGGGCGACGAGGGCGTCGTTCAGCGCGGCCATCCGGGGAAGCGCCCTACTCCCCCCTAGGCAGTTTCAGATCATCCAGCGGCGGCAGGCCGTATTCTTCCCAGTCGCGGGCGGTTTCGTGGAGCTTGTCCAGGGGCGGCAGGGAAATATCGGGAAAATCCCACTTGCGGGTGGCGTCGACGATCACCTTGGCCGAGGTCTCCGCGCCCGGCGTGTCGTCGGGACCCAGCGATGAGGGATCGAGTTCGACCGAGGCCGTGCCTTCAATGATGCGCATGTCCTTGTCGGGGCGCACCCGCCAGCACATCACCCAGTCGCGCATGAACCCGTCCTCGATATCGATGTCGTCGTCGGTGACCACGATCCATTTGAAATAGCTCATGCCCATATAGCCGAGCGTGCCGAACGCCGCCTGGTCCACATGGCCCGAATACATCTTCTTCATGGAAATCCACAAAGCGGCGGTGCAGCCGCCGGCCTCCAGCGCGTGCACGTCCGCGATGCCGGGAATGTTGAGATCAACTGTCAGATGCTTCTTCAGCCCGGCCTCCAGCAGCGCGCGCTTCATCATGGAGGATTCGCTGGGCGGGAACTGGCTGATGATCCCCATCATGATCGGGTCCTTGCGATGGGTGATGCAGGTCACGCGGAACACCGGCCCGTCGCGCCCGCCCGCCATATAACCGGTGAACTCGCCAAACGGCCCCTCGGGCTCCGTGCCCTCGGTGATCACCTCGCCCTCGATCACGATCTCGGCGGTGGCCGGCACTTCCAGATCCACCGTCTCGCATTTCACCAGTTCCACCGCCTCGCCCCTTATGCCGCCCGCCACGCCGAGCTCGTCGGGTCCGTAGCGCGACGGCGCCACCAGATACTGCACCGGGTCGGCGCCGATGAAGATCGCCGCCGGCATGTTCTTGCCAAGCCGCTTCCATTTCTCGAAATGAATCGCGCCGCCCCGATCGGGCGCGCCGAACAGGATGCCGGTCTTGTCGCGGCCCTTGATCTGGCAGCGGCGGATGCCGATGTTGCGGCGGTCATTGTCGGGATCGCGGGTGACCCAGAGCGGCGTGAGATAGGGACCGGCGTCTTTTTCGGGCGTCCACACCGGGATCGGCAGCGCCTCCAGATCGATATCGTCGCCCTTTATGATCACGTCCTTGCACGGCCCGGTGTCGACCACCACGGGTTCGATGGGTTCGTTGATGCCGGTGATGACGCGCTCGTGGATGGCGCCCAGCGTGGGATCGCACCCCACGGCCGTGGCGATCATCTCACGCGAGGCCGCGACCACGCCGGCCACCACGCGACCGCCGGGAAAGCCCTTGATGTTGCGAAAGCCGATGCCGTAGCGCTTTTCCTCCGGCATGGCGCGGAAGATCATGCGCAGCACGGACGCGATCTCCCAGTCCTTGTCGACCTCCTTGTCGACCCAGCGCATCATGCCCTGCTGTTCCAGCACGCCGAGATAGCTTCGCAAATCGTCATAGGCCATTTGTTCGTTTCCTTGCAGGCGGGATCGGGTAGAGGCTAGCAGGAGTGGCGGAATGTCGAAAGTTCCGGAAAGCCGGAAAGCGGACGGCGCGGACCCCGAATCCGTCAGCCGGGGGAGGGTAAATTGATTGCGTCGCGGTGGGCCGCGAGGAACTCGTCCAACTCGGCGTCGGCGGAGACGGCGGCGATGGCGCGGACCCGATAAAGATCGCCGTCCTCGGCCTGAGGCGGCTCGATCCCCTGTTCGAGCGCCGTGGCCAGGCGCAACAATATCTTCCGGGCGGTGATGACGGCGATGTCCGATGCGACGAGCCGCTCGCGCGAACGGTCGACGATGCCGCCGTGCCGCGTTCCGGGAATGCTCCGCACCGTTTCCTGAATGGCGCGATCCTGTTCGTTGGTGCCGAATATCCCGGTAAAATTTCCCGTGCGCTGAAGGTCCCGGTCGATCAGGTAATCATTGCCCCTGTTGGCGCTCGGCAGGAAAGTGTCGATCACGTATCCGTCGGGCAGCGCGCAGGCGCCCGGCGACAGCCGGGGCGGAAAATGAAACCCGCTGCCCAGCGCGCCAAGTTCGGCTTCCGTGAACGATCCATCCCCATTGAACATGTATGCGAAAGTGGTGACATGCTCGTCGTCGACCGGCACCCAGGCGCGGCCGCCCCGCGGATAGTCCTGGTTGGCGATCAGGCTGAACATGGGGACCAGCCACTGGGTGAGACGCCAGAAATACGCGTCGGGCGTTCTGGTCCTGCGCCGCGTGCCGTAGACGAACCCGTAATCGGTTTCCCGAAGGGTGAGACTTGGCGGGCCCGGGACAATATCGGGCGTCGCCGCGCTGAACGGCCTCTTCAGCTTCAGCTCATCCCGCGTGGCGCTGTGGAGGAAGGAAATGTGCGTGGAATCGATCTCGCCCTCCATCCCCTGAGCCCAGTTCGAGCATTGCAACCAGCGGCTTACGTGAACCTGGTCATCATCGAGGGAGGTCCATTCCAGCGCGGGCAGCTCGGGCATTCGGTCGGCGGGACCCATATAGATCCACACCAGGCCGCCGGCCTCGCGCGTCGGATACGCGGTGATCCGCAGCTTGCGCCGCACGTTGTCCGCGTCGGCAACGTTGGGGACATCGATGCATTGGCCGTCCACGTCGAACTTCCAGCCATGATAGGCGCAGCGCAAGCCGCAATCCTCGTTACGGCCCCAGAACAGCTGCGCGAGCTTGTGCGGACAATAGGCGTCGACGATGCCAACGCGCCCCGACGTGTCGCGGAACGCAACCAGGTCCTCGCCCAGGATGCGCAACCGCTTCGGCGGGGAATCCGGCTCCGCCACTTCGGCGGCCAACAGAGCCGGCAACCAGAAGCGGCGAAACAGGTTGCCCATCGGTGTGCCTGGACCGGTACGACAAAGCTTTTCGTTTTCCTGGAGTGACAGCATGACCGCGTTTCTATCAGGCACCGAATGCGCGTCGCGGTCAAAATTCTAGGTGTCCGGGGAGTGCATGTCCATCAAGGCGAAGCGAGCGCCGTGGGTCGAAGTGGGCTCAATCGATCAGCGCGCCGTTCATGGGGCGGGGATTTTAAAGGTTGTCGCCACCGTGAAAAGTCGGCCCTACTTCCGTCGTGGTGGCGTTGCCGGCGGAATCTATGGAGGTGACCCGGAGCACCATGCCCGGCGCCTTTATTTTCAGGAAGTTGCGCTTGGTCTTGATCTCCGCGTGACGGTCCACGGACGCGAAATCGACGATCTGGCCATTGGTGACGGAGATCGGTGACGGCCATCCGACCACATCAAGCACCGCGGTGGCGCTGATCGACGGGTCGCAACCGTCGCTCGCCGCGAACGCGATTTCATAGCGGCCCTTGTGGTGGCCACGCCCGCGTTCGCGACCGCGTTGGTTTCCTTCGCGCTGATGCCCGATGCGCGCGATCAATATCAGGTCAGCGGTCACCTCTGGCGGTGTGGTATCGACGACCACCACCGTAAAGTCGCATGAGTCCCTGTTAAGGTTGCCGTCGACGGCAAAACAGACAACCGACGTGGCGCCCATGGTGAAGGTCGATCCCGACGGCACGTCGCAAGCGCTGGCGGTGACGCTGCAGTTATCGCCCGAGGTCTGGCCATAATAGGCGACTTCCCCGGACGTGCCGGAGCATTCAAGGGTCTGCGGCACCGGGCAGGTCACTTTGGGCGACTCCAGATCGACGACCTTCACGTTAGCTTTGCATGAATCGAAAAGAGCCGCGCCGTCGGTGACGGTCAGCGCGGCCTCGGTCTGCCCCAGGCCGAACGGGCCGGGCGGCGACTGCGCCAGGGTGATCGGCTCGCCATCGGGATCGGACGAGCCGCCGTCGATATTGGCGGTCGCGGTGCACAGCCCGGGATCCGTGGCCACCGTGACGTCCCGGCAAGTCGCGACGGGTGGCTGGTTCGGCCCACCCATGTCATGCACGAAATCGTCGAATTTACTGCCATTCGCATCGCCGCCGGCGATCAGGTTGGTCGAATTGGAAGAAAAGCCGACATAGCGTCCATCGGCGCTGATCATGGCTTTGAGGCTGGTCGCATTGCCCTGCACCCCCGTGCTGGAGATACTGACCATGTCCGTCGCCGTAGCGCCCGGCTCGTCGAAGATGCCGTCTTCGTCCGTATCGCGATCATGAACGAAGATATCGGCGATTGTCCCGTTTTCATCGGGTCTCGAAACAAGGTCGGTGCCGTTGGACTCAAAAGCAACATAACGACCGTCCGCGCTGATTGTCGGCGTATTGACGACGTAGAAATTCGCTGTCCCCGAATTGTCCACGCTTATGAGCGATGTGGAGCCGGTTTCGCGATCACGGACGAGAACATATGGCCCGCTGCTGTCGGGATCGATCGATGGATGAAGATTGGTCGCGAACGAATAATACACCACGAAACGGCCATCGACGCTGATCGAGTGGCCCAGGCTTCTGTCGTTGCCCTGTTCGCCCGCGTCGGAAACACTGGCGCGTTCGGTCGCAATCGCGCCCGGTTCGTCGAAGACGCCGTCGTTATCCGCATCCCTGTCATGAACGTAAATGTCCCAGTAACCGGCATTGGCGAAACCGCCGGGAACAAGATTGCTCGCCATGGAACCGAAAGCCACGAATCGTCCGTCGGCGCTGATCGATGGTTGAACACTATCCGAATTACCCTGGGCGCCATCGGCCGCGATGCTGACGCGCCTGGTGACCCCAATCTTGCGATCGCGGACATAAATATCCCCGGTGCCGCCATTCATATCGGTTTCGGTTGTAAGATTTGTCGCGTTCGACCAAAACCCGACGTAACGCCCGTCGGCGCTTATGGAAGGGCCGAAGCTGTAACGATCAGGTAACCCACCGGTGACGGAAATACTCACCACTTCGGTTGTTATTGCGCCGGGCTCATCGAATATACCGTCGTTGTCGGCATCGCGATCATGCAGAAATATTAGGGGGGTGTTTACTTTCCCGATGCTCGGAACCAGGTTTCCCGCTGACGATTCGAACGCGACGAAACGGCCGTCCGGGGATATTTTGCCGCCGGTGCTGGGTTTGTTACCGAGTTCTCCGGTACTGGAGACGCTCATGGCGATGATCTTGATCGCCCCGGGCTCGTCGAACACGCCGTCATTGTCCGCGTCGCGGTCGTGGACATATATGTGACGTTTATTACCGTTTTCTCCCACGCCGGGAACCAGGTTGGTGGCCGACGACCGGATAACGACATAGCGCCCGTCGGCGCTCATGGAATCCACATTACTCGTGTCGTCGGCCTGCACCCCGGCATCGTTCACGCTGATGACCGTGGTGGTGCCGGCCTGGCCCCAGGCCGAGACGGCCAGCATCGACGATAGAAGAAAAGAAGCTAATCCAACAAATTTGCACATCGCCCGCACTAATCCTTAGCCAAATTAATTAGTGCGGATGTTTAACAACCTTGGGTATAGGCGTTATTAAAATTCTTGGTTAATTTTATCGATGCATTTAATTCGCTGAAATCGCGCCGTTTGAGCGGTAATCCGCCCCATCCCGCGCCGGGAATTACGCCCTCGGCGGCACCGGGGTGAATTCCAGGTTTGCGGTCGCGACGTCGGCGAACAGCGCCTTGTGCTCGTCCTGGGTCAGCGGCCACAGGATCGGGGTACCGTTCTGATCGGCGTACCAGTTGCGGCACCCGACCCATACGGTGTCGGGGAAGGCGGCGTCGAGGCGGGCGACGAAACGTTCGGTCGCCTCGACCGTCGGCGCGATGGCGACCCGGCGATCCCGGGCCATCTCGATAAGCCGCATGATGTAGGGGATCTCCTGATCAAGACCGAGCGGTATCGGGACGTTGTTGACCGGACCGAAAGGCCCGTACAGCATGAACATGTTCGGGAAACCCGGCAAAGCGATCCCGCCAAAGGAATAGATCCTGTCCTTCCAGAGTTCCTCGAGGGTCGCGCCGTTCTGGCCGGTCATATTCATGGGCCGCATATAGGCGTGGGAATCGAAGCCCGTTGCATAAACCAGCACGTCTAGCTTCTTCAGCGTGCCGTCTTCCATCACCACGCCTTCGGGAACGATCCGCTCGATCGGATCGAATTCCAGGTGGACGTTGGGCAACTGCACCGCCTCAAAGTAGTTCTGGTCGGATTTCGGGATGCGGGTGCAGCCCAGATGGTGCTCGGGCGTCAGCTTCTTCTTCAGCTCGGGATCCTCGATGGCATCGAGGTAGCTTACGAACTCGCGCTCCATCGCCTCGCGCTGGGGGCCGGGCTTCAGGCGCCAGTGGTCCCCCTCGTTGATCATTTTCCACAGCTTGCGCTGCTCGCGCCGGTAGGCGAAGGGGAGCCGCAGCCACAGGCGATGGAACAGGGTCGTGTGGGGGTTCTCGCGAATATGGATCCATTGCGCCCGGCGAATGAACTGGGTGACGTCGCACCCCTTCCAGGCCAGGGCCTCGGTTATCTGGACGCCGCTGCAGCCGGCCCCGATGATGCCCCACCGGTTGCCTTCGTAGGGCACATCGTGGTCCCAGCGCGCCGAATGGAACGCCGGCCCGGCGAAACTGTCGCGGCCCTCGATGTCGGGATAGATCGGCTTCCTGAGGAAACCGGTCGCGGCGATGAAGACGTCGGCGATATCGGTTTCGCCCTTGGCGGTTGCGAGGTGCCAGCGACCGTCCACGAATTTCGCCTCGACGATCTCCTCGTTGAAGCGGATATTTTTTCGCAAGCCTCGATCGTTCGCGACTTTCTTGATGTAGTCCTGGATCTCGGGCGCCGGTGCGTAGGTGCGCGACCAGTCGTAGTTGGGCTGGAAGGGAAACTCGTACTGGCGCGACATCACATCGACGAAAAGGCCGGGATAGGTATTGTCCCGCCAGGTCCCACCGACCTCGTCGGCCTTCTCGTAAACCGTGAAATCGATGCCGGCGCGCGTCAGCTTCTCGGCCATGAACAAGCCGGCGACACCCGCCCCCACGACCGCGACCCGGAATTCTCGACCAGCCATCAACCCGCTTCTTTTGGTTTCATTCGTGACGCGCCGAAAAATACTGCCCAACGTTAGCACGCCACCGAACCAAGCGGAAGATCGCCGTATCCGGCGCGCGCGTCCGGTTGACACGGGCAAGTCCGGCCCCCAGACTCCCGGTGAAAGGGGTCGGCGAATGGACACTTTGGATCAGACCGCAATCGAGCCCGATGAACTGGTCGCGCGCGCCCGCGCGCTCGCCCCGATGCTGCGTGACCGCGCCCAGCGTGTCGAGGACGACCGCCGCGTCGCCGACGACACCATCGAGGCGATCCGCGAGGCCGGCATCTTCCGCGTCCTGCAGCCGCGCGCCTTCGGCGGGCTGGAAGGCGACTGGCGCACCGTGGTCCGCATCTCCGACGAGCTGTCGGCGGGTTGCGGCTCCACCGGCTGGGTCGCCGGTCTGATCATGGCGCATCAATGGCTGCTGGCGAATTTCCCCATGCAGGCCCAGCATGATGTCTGGGACGGCAACCCGGCCGTGGGCATCGCGGGCTCCTACGCCCCCGCCGGCCGGGTGGAGAAAGCCGACGGCGGCTACCGGATCACCGGGGAGTGGCGTTTCACCAGCGGCTGCGACGTGGCCGACTGGTCGGTGATGGGCGCGATGGTGCCGCCCGATCAGGACGGCGGCCCGCCAACGGCCAGCTTCCTGCTGGCGCCGCGCGCCGATTACGTGATCGAGGACGACTGGTTCGCCATGGGGCTCGCCGGCACCGGCTCGAAGACGCTGGTCTGCGACGGCGCGTTCGTGCCGGAACACCGCAAGGTCTCGTTCGCCGACATCTCGCTGGGGACCTCGCCGGGCGCGGCGGCGCACGGCTATTCGCTATACCGGATTCCGTTCCTGTCGTGCCTGCCGGTCTGCATCGGCACCCCGCCACTCGGCATGTTGCGCGGCGCGATCGAGGATTTTCGGGAAGCGGCGCGCACCCGCGGCACCCGCGGCGCCATCGCGGGCGGCGGCAGCAAGCTCGCGGAGTTCGCAGCCGTGCAAACGAGCTTCGCCGAAGCTTCGATCGCGCTCGATTCCGCCATGCTGCTGTTCCACCGCGACCTGCAGGAAGTCGCCGATGTCGCCGCCCGTGGCGAACAGGTCTCGGTCGACCTCCGCATCCGCAACCGCCTGACCCAGGCCTATGCGGTGCGCCTCGCCGTGCAGGGTATCCAGGGTCTGTTCGACGCCTCGGGCGGGGCCGGCATCTATCTCGACAACAACATCCAGCGGCGCTGGCGCGACATCAACGCCGCCGCCCGCCACATCGCCTTCAACTGGGCCGCGTCGAGCACCATGTACGGCCAGAACGCCTTCGGGCTGGAGCCCATGGGGCAGTATTAGGGGGATGTTCGCCGTGTCACACGTGTGACGGGTCAGGAGCGACCCGGCTTGTCCGCGATCATTTCCTGGAGCCACCCTTCGAACAAATCGACCCGGGCGGTCCAGTCATTCTGGCGCGCACGAGCCTGACGCGTCTCCGGGGTGCCGATGCCGTTCCCGGCAAGCGCCTTTTCGATTTCGGCGATCCATTCATCGGGCGAGTGGGCGATCGCGATCTGGTCCGCGAATTCCCGCACCGAGACCTGATCCGCCGCAACAACCGGAAGACCCACCGCCAGATATTCATGTGTCTTTAAATGGATCAATTGCTTTCCACCAGCCCTCGCCGTCGGTGCGGTAGCACATCACGTTGACGTCCATATGCCTTTCATAGGCGGGTACATCCGCGTACTCCCGTCGTCCGAGAAAATGCACGTTCGGAAGGGATCGGCATGCTTGATAAGCCTCATATATATGCCGATGCTCGTCACCAGTGGATTCGGCGTCGACACGCAATATCTTGCCGACAAACACCCAATGCCAGTCGGGTCTCGCTTTCGCCAGATGGACAACCAGAGCAAAATCAACTTTCAAATTGACCGAGCCGGTGTAACCGATCCGTGGACGCGGAATATCCGCCATATCAGGCGGACAGGCGCTGCCTTCCGATGATGCAAAAAAATCAAAATCCACGCCGTTCGGAAGAATCCGCGCCTTGGACGGCCCGTCGCCCGGCAGTTCCCGAGCCATCGCCTCCGAACAGGCCACCAGCAAATCCGCCCGCTCGACAAGATACCGGTGCTCTCGGTCATTTTCAGCGGACCAGCCCGGCATCAGATTCAACGCGTCCTCAACGTAATAAATAAGCGGCACGCCCGGAAATTCACGAACCAGCGGCTCGAATACATTGCAAAATGTGATGAGAACATGCCCGGCGGGAGATTTATTGAGTCTCTTCAACGACCTCAGAAAAAATTTGCGGGATAACACGTTCAAACGGGGCGGGCGCGGAACGTGAATATCGAATTTTCGGGACCGCCTGACCATGACGTTGGAGGTCGCATCGACGACGCTCCGCCACGTCGCCGACCGCCAGGACGCGCCTAAAACCTCCCAAGTTCCGAACTGGCCCGTGGAATACGCCACATCCCAACCCCGAGCACCGAGCCGGGAAAGGATATGCTGCCTCGGCATCCAGTCTTCACCCCATTCATTTTGCCCAAACGCGATGATGGCGGGGCGAACCGACGGGCTACATTCGGCGAATGTATTCTCCCGGATAGGGGAAACGAACATAAGTCACCGACCGAGAGTACAGGTAAATAAGGGGCGGATTAGGCCGCAACCAGTTGAGAGGTACTACAATGTTTTCAACATGTTAAATTCCCTTAAAGATATTTGCGGGCGCCGTTTGAATAATTCGTAAGTTGGCGCGATCCGGAAAACGCTGTTGTGCTTGAATTATATGAGCGGGCGGAGAGCGAACGACTAGGCGGTCGGCTCCGAAAGACTTCCAACCGACCCCCGACCAAATTTCACGCCGAGTTGACTTGTTGCGCGGTGGCGCGTCCGTCAGCCTGGCGTTTCCTTCAACGATTGCTGATGCGCCATGCGGATAGTGATATGCGGTTTTCTGGGCGTCCTGGCCGTCGTCGCCCTGCTGGCGGCGGTTCAGGTTGCGCCCGCGATGGCCGGGCCGCCGCCCGATTGGGTGAAGGAACTGGTAATGCCGAGCGACGGCAATCAGGATCACGTGGTCGGCGAGGAGCTCTGCTGAACTACTCGGTCCGCACCAGGGAATAGCTTCCGTCTTCGGCGAGGCATTCGGCCGCGGGCAGACCCAATTCCTTGCGCACGATATTGGCGCCCTGGACCAGCGCGATCATCTTGTAGCGCGCGTGGCGGCGGCTCATGCCCTCGCGCCCCATGCCGCAATCCGACGAGATGACAAGCCGTTCCGCCGGGATGTGCTTGAGCGCCTCGCGGATATGGTGGGCGATCTCGTCGGGCCGTTCGACCTGGAGCGAATGGTGATCGATCACGCCGATCGCCACTTTCATGTCGGTAATTCGTTCGCCGATCGCCTCGAGATCCATCATGCCCGACGAGCACGACTCGAACGTAATCACGTCGGCATCGACCTGGTTGAGATATTCAAGCGACGGCGCATAGCTCTGGACCTCCACGAACATGCGCTGCTGCGACGGGTTGCCCCAGCAGGTGTGGCACCACACCTCGGTCTTGTCGCGCAGGCCCTTGACGGTGTTGTTGAAGACATCCGCCAGTTCCTTCATGCCGAGCTTGCCAAAGATATCACCGCGCACCGGCACCATGTGGATCTGGGGTTCCTCGAGCTGAACCACCGGGCAGCCGGCGTCGGCCAGTTCGTGAAGCTCTTCGTTGATGGCGTCACTCAGCGCGTAGAGCCGCTCGACGGGGTCCTTGTAGAATTTATCATCGACCGCGACGGCGAGTATTTCCGGCGTAATGGTGCCGAACTTGACCGGCTTTTTGGTCATCCGCTGCGCCGTCTTCCACATATTGGTGTATTGCAGATCGCCGCGCCCGACGGGGCCGACGATGCTGGGCATCACGCGGGCTTCCAGGTAATCGTGCAATATGTGGCCCATGGGAAAGCCGACGCCGCCGGTGCGGAACACGGCCGGGTCGGGAATGCCCTTGTCGAAGCCGTCCATGTGGAACAGGGGATAGCTGGTCCAGCTCTGGCCGCCGATCTCCTCGTCGTAATGGGCGTCGCCATCGGTGACGATATCGAGCCCGGCGACTTCCTGTTCACGCAGATAAACAGAGACCGCGTCGACATATTGCTCGCGGAACCGCGTATTGACCATCGCCTGCATGAAAGTCCGGGTTCCGAGATTTTCCCGAAACCAGTCCGGTCGGGGCAAGGAGCCGATGAGTGTCGTCGGCATGATGATGTCGGCGGTCGCGCGGTACATGTCGTGGCCCCCCTGAATTCTTATCTTCCGTAAGCCGGCATATTGTCAGCGAGGCTTCCGACTTGCAATGGCGGCGGTGGCCCGGTTCAGTCCAGCCGCGACGGCGAGCCCATGAAGCCGTGCAGAACATGCCAGAAGCGGTGGCGGTTGATGCCCAGCGCGGTGTTGTGGGCCTGACCGGCGACCATCACGATCTGCTTTTCCTTGGTGGGGAGCGCCGCGAAAAACGCAATCACGTCTTCTTGCGTCGCGATGCCGTCATGATCGCCCCGGAAGATCATCACCGGACATGTGATGCTGGCCGGATCGACCGACGGCAGATTGACGCACATATCGATATACGTGCCGTTGGGGACGCTGCCGCCGCCATTGGCCATTTCGGCCGCTGCCGCCGCCTTCGGCAGTTCGGGAACCGTCAGCCCCTCCACGTCGCGCGAAAAGATGCCGCGATAGGTTTCCTCGTCGACCACGCGCCGGTTTGTGGCGCGCCATTCGTCGATGCGTTCGGCGCGGCGCGCCAGCGTCGGCGAGTTCTCGCCGGTCCACACGAACGCCGCCATGGCGAGACGTTCGACCCGTTCCGGACACGCATTGGCGAAGGCACCGGCGCGCAGCGCCCCCGACGACGAGCCGAAGAACGCGTAAGACGCGACGCCGGTCTCGCGCTCGACCACTTCCATCGCCGCCTTGAGGTCCTCGACACCGTCGGCGATATAGGAAAACCCGTCGGTATGGGATGAGCGCCCATAGCCTTCGTGATCCAGCGTCCAGACGTCATAGCCAAGCGCCGCGAAGGCGTTCATGGCCGAATATTCGCCGGCGCCCGGCACTTCGAGATCATAGGTGGTGCGCGCCGAAAACGACGAGCCGTGCACCAGAAACAGCACCGGCAGATCCGGGTTCGCCGCCCGCGCCGCCGGTGAGAATTTGCGATAGAGATAAAGCTCGACCGCGCCCTTTTTCGCCCAATGTTCCTGGGCCACCAGATCGGCCGGGGCGGGGCGGGTCATCAGCTCGTTCATGTCCATTACGGTGTTCCCTGTTCACATCCTGTTATGGCAGCAGCAGCACCGAGCCCGCTGTTTTGCGGTCTTCCAGGTCGCGATGGGCCTGGGCGGCGTCGCTCAACGCATAGGTTTGTCCGGTCTCGACCCTGAGAATGCCCCGGCGCACCAGATCGAACAATTCCGCGCAGGCCGCGCGGGCCTCGGCCGGGTCGGCGATATGGTGGCTGAAGCCGGGGCGCGAGACCGAGAGCGAACCCTTCTTGCTGAGCAGGATAAGATCGAGCGGCGGCACGTGGCCGGACGCGTTGCCGTAATTCACCAGCATGCCGAACGGGCGCGCGCAATCGAGGGATTTCTCGAACGTGTCCTTGCCGACCCCGTCGAACACCGCCGAGACACCATCTGGAACGAGCGCGCGCACGGCGTCGACGAAATCGACCTCGCGGTAAAGGATCGTGTGATCGCAACCATGCCGTTCGGCGAGGCGCGCCTTTTCCAGCGATCCCACCGTGCCGATCACTTCCGCCCCCAGATGATGCGACCACTGGCCGAGGATCAGCCCGACGCCGCTCGCCGCCGCATGGATCAGGATAGTGTCGCCGGGCTTGGGCCGGAAGACGCGGTTGATCACCATCGACGCGGTCAGCCCCTTCAGCAACAGCGCCGCCGCGCAGGCTTCGGTAATATCGTCGGGCAGCGGGATCAGACACGAGGCCGGCAGGTTGCGTTCCTCGGCATAGGCGCCGGTGTTCTCATAAAACGGCCCGCCCGAACCCACATAGGCGACACGGTCGCCGGGCCGGACATTACCGACATCCGCGCCGACCGAGACGACAACGCCGGCGCCCTCGTTGCCGAGGATCACCGGGAACTTCATGGGCTCGGCGATATAGAACCCGCCGCGCCGCACGTTCACGTCCGAGAAATTGAGCGCGATCGCGCTGTGGCGGATGCGCACCTCAAGGGCGCCGGGCGGCGGCAGTTCAATGTCCTCCCAGCGCAGCTCTTCCGGGCCGCCATTGGCGTGAATTCGCATCGCCTTCGTCATATGGGATGAATAGCACGGGTGGTACTCAATCACCCAACGGCGCGCTAAGATCACGGCACCTGACAAGGAGACAAGGCGATGGAACACTCGACGGAAGTGAATGAAGGGCTCGAGTCCCTGATCAAGGCGTCCCGCATTTTGGAGATCAATGGCCACGGCGACCGCATCTGGGGACACACGGCGATGCGCGATCCCGACGGACGCGGCTTCTGGATGAAGCGCCACGCGATTTCATTGGGCGAAGTGTTCGAGGCCGGCGACTTCCAGCTTCTCGATTTCGAGGGTGAAATGCTGGACGGCAAGGGTCGGCGCCACAGCGAGTGGCCGATCCATGGCGAGATCTTTCAACTTCGGTCGGACATCAATTTCACCGCCCATACCCATCCCTTTTACAGCTCGATCTATTCCGCGGTGGCGGATGAGTTGCGCCAGGTACGCGGCGGCGTACCGATCGAGCCGGCGCGCTACCTCGGCAGTTCGGAGCTTGTGGTGACGCGCGAGCGCGGCCGCGAACTGGCCGAGGCATTGGGCAACCACCGCAGTGTCCTGATGCGCAATCACGGTGTGGTGTTTTGCGGCGCCAGCGTGCTTGAAATGGTGAAACAGGGGATCGAACTGGAGGAAACTTGCCAACAGTCGCTGGCCGCGAACGGCTCCGGCTTCGCCTGGAGTTGGCCCGGCGACGACGAAATGGCGCGCAAGGGCGCCGATGTAACAGGACGCAAACGCGACGACCCGTTATGGGATTATTATTGCCGCCTGCTCGCACGCGCGGAGGCACAAGGCGATTTCCGCCTGTCCCATGCGCCGGTTCCGGTTTAGCCCGGCTTAAGCGCCGCCGGATTTTTCGAGATAGGCCTTGCGGAAGCGCACGCGGTTGGCGGCGAGGTCCCAATCGCGTTTGTATTCCGGCGGCGGCCCCGCCGTGACCCGCGCCACCAACAATCTCGGCGCCGGAGCCTCGACGAGAAACTTGGCGGCCGCGTCGAGCTGGTCGGCCCGCTCGAATTCCATGGTCGATGGCAACCCGGCGCCCTCCGCCATCAGGGCGAGTTTGGTGCGTCGCGATGTATGGCCGGGCTGGCCGCCGGTTTCGCCGTGGACCCCGTTATCGACACAGACGACGGTGAGATTATCGGGCATCATCGAGGCGACGGTCGCCAGCGCGCCGACATTCATCATCAGTTCGCCATCGCCGGTGACCACGGCCACCTGCGCTTCCGGCGCCGCCAGCGCCATGCCGAGCCCGATCGAGACGGCCGCGCCCATCGCGCCGCCCATGGTCAGCAGATTGTCGCTCTCGTTGGTCAGGGCCGCCATGTCGCGGGCCGCGCCAGCCAGCCCGGTCACGAACAGATACCGGTCGGGGTCCGGAAACAGCCGGCCCATGATGTCGCGCCGATCGAGAGAGGCTTCCGTCATGTTGTTCCCTCCCCGACCGTCAGAACGGCTTCGCGCCGAGAAATTTCTGCGACAGGATCAGGGCAACCCCCTGCCCGCCCTTGAAGGCCGCCGCCGAGGCCGCCTGTGTCGCGTCCTCCAGATCCTCGATGCGTTCGACCCTGATGGTCAGGATGCCCATGGCTTCGAGCACCGGTTCCACCGCCTGGCCCATGGGATATTGCCACGGGTTCATTTCGCCGACCTCGCCGCGCATGGTGACAATCATGAGTACGGGGAACCGGCCGCCTTTTACCAGCGACAGGAAATTCGGGCAGTTTCCGACGCCAGAAGACTGCATGCACAGCACCGCGCGGGCGCCGACCAGATCGGCCCCGGCGCAGATCCCAACGCCTTCCTCTTCGGTGGACAGCATCACGGTCCGCGTTTCGTTATGGGCGTCGGCGAGCTGAATAAGCGACGTGTTGCCGCTGTCCGGCACATAGGCGAACAGCGACACGCCGTCTTCGACCAGCCGGTCGAAGATTTGCCGGGACCATACTTCGCGTTCGGGGGTGTTCATCCGTAAACCAGATTGGGCAACCACAGGATGGTCTGCGGGAACAAAATACAGATCGCAAGCCCGATCGCCTGGATCGCCAGGAACGGCAACGCGGAGCGGAAAATGATCCCCATGGTGATCTCGGGCGGCGCGACGCTTTTCAGATAGAACAGCGCATAGCCGAAGGGCGGGCTCAGGAACGACATCTGCATGTTCACCATGTAAACGACGCCGAACCACAACGCAATATCGGACGCCGGAACCCCGGGCAATCCCAGAAGACCGTCGAAACTCATTGTCTTCATCAGCGGCACGAAAATCGGCACCGCCAGCAGCAGGATGCCGACCCAGTCCAGAAACATCCCGAGGATGATCAGCAGGACCATCATGATCAGTAATATGCCGTAGGGACCGAGACCGGTGCCGATCAGCGTTTCGGCGACGAATTGCTGGCCGCCCTGAAGGATGTAGAAGCCGACGAAAATCGAGGCGCCGAAGATGATCCACAGCACCATGGACGACGCCTTCAGCGTGGTTATCGCGGCTTCGCGGACCGAGACCCAGTTGAGACGGCGGTGCATCGCGGCCACGAACACGGCGCCGAACGTGCCGATGCCGGCGGCCTCCACCGGGGTCGCGATGCCGGTGAAGATCACGCCGAGGACGAGAACGATCAGCAGCAGCGGCGCAATGATGCCGCGCAGCAATCTGATCTTCTCGGCCAGATCGACCCGCTCGTCCTCGGGCAGCGCTGGCCCCGCGTTCGGGTCGATATAGCTTCGCGCCGTTACATAGAAAATATACAGCCCGGACAGGATCAATCCCGGAATGACAGCGCCGATGAACAACTCGCCCACCGATTGCTGGGCGACGACGGCGAAGATGATGGCCAGGATTGACGGCGGTATCAGAATGCCGAGAGTGCCGCCGGCGAGGATCGAGCCACAGGCCAGTCGCGGATCGTAGCCGCGGCGCAGCATTGCCGGCAGGGCCAGAATGCCCATGGTGACCTCGGCCGCGCCGATCACGCCGACCATCGCGGCGAGGATGGTCGAGGCGATGATGGTCGCCGCGGCAAGCCCGCCTTTGAGGCCGCCCAACAGCTTGTAGACGACGTCGAATAGGTCCTCGATCAAACCCGCGCGTTCCAGCATTGCCGCCATGAAGATGAACAGCGGGATCGCCGAAAGCTGGTAATCCGTCATGAACGGGAAGATGCGTGACGGCAGGATGTTGAGCGCCGAGAGATCGCCGAACAGAAACAGGAAGATACATCCCAGCCCGCCGGTCACGAAGGCCAGCGGCAGGCCCGCCATCAACAGCACCGCGAGCGACGAGAACATCGCCACGGTCAGCCAGCCAATGCCGATTTCCAATCCCATTACCGGTTAACCCGTGGCCCGCTGTTGGGTGAAGTAAATGACATCGCGGATCAGCTTGGCGGCCCCTTGCAGGGTGATCAGAGCGGCGCCGACGACGATCGACAGCTTGACCGGCCAATACTGGATCGCCCACTCGGTGAACGAGACCTCGAACACGTTCACCGAATCCATGCTGAAGATGAATCCCGTGATCAGTAACGTCAGGGTAAAGACGAAGAAGAAGATTGACGTAATCATGTCGAGCAGCGCCTTGGCGCGCTCGGACAGCATCTCGTAAATCACATCGACCCGGACGTGGGAATCCTCACGCAGCGCGAAGGCGCCGGAAAGCAGATACTGCATGCCGAACATCAGGAACATGCTTTCATGGGCCCAGTTGGTGGGCGAGTTGAACACGTAGCGCGCGACCACTTCGTAGTAATAGACGAACACCGCCACGACGGCCCAATAGGCGACGAAGTTCCCGGCCACGCCGCTGAGCGCGTCGATCGCGCGGGTCGCGGGATTGTGGATCGCGGCCCGGGGACCGGCCGGACCGCCCCTTTCCATGACCGAGAAATCGGCGGGCGGCGGCAAATCCGCCTCCAACGCGTTGCAGCGTGCCCGCAGACCGCCCATCAGGAAAAAATCGGCGATCAGCGCGATCAGGATAAGCGCCGCGAAACAGCCCGAGAAGGCTTCCCACTGGGCCAGCACCACATCGGTGCCGGCCAGCTTGATTTTCACCGCGACCAGCGCTTCCTTGGCCTGTTCCAGCTTCGCGGCCGCGCCGTCGCGACCGCGCGCCAGGGCCTTGGCAAAACGCTCGACGTCGAACTCCGCGCCTTTCAGCGCATTGGATGCTTCCGAAACCAGGTTGCGCGCACCGGCCCCGCGCTTGTTGCCATACAGAACCAGAACGAACATCAGAACATAGGCGGCGCCGAATTTGGGCGCCCGCAAATAGAACCGGTGCAGCCCCACGAAACCGGCGGTGAACCACAACAGATAGGCAATAGGCGCGGTGACCCGGTCGCGCGGTCGGGTGCGTTGTTCGTCCCGGCGCACCAAGTACATCGCGATCAACGGGAACGCGATCAGGCCGATCCAGTAAACGCCATGCGGCAGAACCAGCGTCAGCCCGGGCAGCCGCACCCAATCGGGCAGGATCGCGTAAATGAATTCCGCGAATATTTCCGCTATTCCGGCCATAAGATGCCGCCGTTAGGAGCCTGAATAAATACTACGCGATAGGGGGCGTCTTTCGGACGCCCCCCATCGAACTTAGCTCCACTTGAGCCTTTGGCCCTTGATGTCGTCCGGCGTCACATAGCCGAGACTGCCCGACATCATGTAATCGAGCTGGATCTTGAACACCCGCGCGGCGTTCTTGTCCTTGTTGGCCCAGGCGAACCAGCGCGGCACCGCGAGACGGGTGAACTTTTCCACGTCTTCCTGCGTAAGTCGGGTCACGACCGTGCCGGCGTCGGTGAACTTCTTCCACGCCGCCTGATCGGCCTTCTGGATGCCCGCGTGATGGATGTCGGAATAGACGTGGACCTCCATCTCGACGAACTGCTTCATCTGGGGCGAGATCTTGTTCCACGCCCGCTGGCTGACCGTGAGGTCCATGAGATCGACCGGCTGATAGAGCGACATGAAGCCGGGCGGGCCCATGGAGATGTATTTGGTCACCTGATGAAAGCCGAGCGAATAGTTGATCGCCGGGCCGACGTAATCGGCGACGTCGATGGTGCCCTTTTCCAGCGCCGGGAAAATCTCGCTGCCCGGCAGCAGGGTCGTCTTGGCGCCGGCGGCCTGGAAGACCTCCGCCACCATGCCGCCCGGCAGACGCATCTTGCGGCCGCGGAAATCGTCGATCGAACGGATCGGCACCTTGGAGTGGATGATATTGGGCCCGTGATGGATCGGCCCGACATAATGCATGCCGAACTTCGCGAACATTTCACGTGCGATCTCGAGACCGCCGAGCGCGTAATAGAACACATCCCATTCGTGCGGATTCCTCGGGCCCAGCGGATAGGAACTCAGGAACACCGACGCCGGCATCCGTCCCGCCCAATAAAGCGTGAATGGATTCATCGCTTCCAGAACACCGTTTTTGACAGCATCGAAAAGCTGGAAGTCGCCGACCACGTCCTTGGCACCGAACGGCTTGAAAGCAAGCTCTCCGCCGGTTTTTTCGGCAATGCCGTTACACCAGCTCTTGAAGATATCGAGGCCGATGCCGCCGGGCCACGAGGTCTGGATCTTCCAGGTCGTTCCCTTGGCGACAGCCGTGTTTATGTTGAAGCCGAGTCCCGTGCCGGCCACGACCGCGGCGCTCGTCACGGCGGCTTTTTTCAGAAAATCACGGCGCGCGTCGACAACGCCCTCGACCGCTTCCCGATATGGTTTACGACTGACCATGATGACGCTTCCCCCGTTGGTTGGTTGAACCCACCCGATACGAATACACGGATATTGCCCTCTAACGTGTCGGAGCAACGGGGCACGTCACCCATGCGGGGTATCTCTCTATATTGTGTTCCGCGCGGCTTGCGACGGACCGGCGTGTCCAACATTATCGCGCCACACCAGCACAGACGGGAAACCACGAAATGATCAACGAACCGAACGAAATCATCGCCAACCACGAATTCGAGGCGCTGAAAGTCGCCTTCGAGGACGATATCCTCATCATCACGTTGAACCGGCCGGAACGGCTCAACGCCTTCAGCCATGAGATGAAGGAGGAATTCCTGTGGCTGACCCGGCGTCTGGAAGCCAACGGCCATATCCGCGCCGTCATATTCAACGGCGAGGGCGACCGCGCCTTTTGCGCCGGCGCCGATGTCTCCTGGTTCGAGCAGGAATGGGACATGCCGCGCTTCCGGGTCGAATATCGCTGGATCCATGATTTTTTCGATACGCTGGAGCGCATCGAGGTGCCGGTGATCGCGGCGGTTCACGGCATCTGCGCCTGCGGCGGGCTGGAGCTCGCCATGGCGTGCGATTTCCGCATCGCGGCCGACGATACCCGCTTCGGCTTCACCGAAGCCAACATCAACCTGATCCCGGGTTCCGGCGGATGCTCGCGGCTGGTCAAGCTGGTCGGGCCGGGCTGGGCCAAGGAAATGGTGTTGGCCGGCGAGTTCATCGATTCCGACCGCGCGATGCAGACCGGGCTGGTAACCCGTGTCGTTCCCTACGCGGATCTCAACGAGGCCGCCCTGGAACTCGCCCGCAAGCTCGCCGCCAAGGCGCCGCTCGCCATGGGTCTCGCCAAGGCGATCATGAACGCCTGCGACGACATGGACGCGACCACCGGACGCATCCTGGAGCGCGTCGGCCAGAGCGTGCTGATCAAGACCGCCGATCACACCGAGGGCGTCCGCGCCTTCCGCGAAAAGCGCCCGCCCGATTATCAGGGAAAATAGAGCGCTACACGAATTTACCGCGCATGCGGAGGCTTAGAGAGTGACGAGGGTGCGGCGTGGATAGGTGAGCGGCAACGCATCGACGCCGAGGGCGCGCGAACGCTGGCGATGCACGTCGCGATCCTCGAGATGATCGAGGATGAAATCATCCAGCGCGCGGCCGGGCGCCAGGCGATCGCGTACGCGGCCCAGAATTTCCGGCTGCGTGGCCTCGGCGAGTTGCCGTCCCGTCGCGGGGATTTCGGCGATGCCCACGCAGGCGCTTTCATGGTTCAGACAGCCGAACTTCGAGGAATAGGCGTAGGCGTCGCTCAGCGCGTCCTGGCCGTCGTCGAGTTCGATATGGATGCCGGTGAGATGATCGTAAGTGTAATTACCCTCGGTCGCATGCATGCGCGCGAGCTGGGCCTCGTCGAGCCACAGCACGAACACGGTCACCGCGACGCCGGGCGCGCCCTGAAAAGTCGCCGGCACCGAGCCGTAGCCGGTGAGATGGGCGGCATAGACGACATCGAAATCATGCAGCCGGCCGCGCTGCGCGGGGATCAGCCGATCGCCGTCATGGGTCTCGAATTTGCGATGAAGCTGTTCGGGCGACTGGTTGGAGCCGGCCGCCAGCACCGGCACGCGGCCTTCGCGCGGCAGACGCGCATGATCGAGGTCGCGCGTCTCGCCATGGTCATAGACGAAGGACCGGTCGGGACTGGGAAACGGATAGGCTTGGGCGTGGCGAATGCGATGCGGCATGATGCCTTTTATCTGGCATCTTTCGCTCAGCCTGTCGAGCCGTCCTTGATAATTCGGTAGCGATAAAGGCACTGATCCACATGCGACCAGGAGCTGCTCATCCACGCCTTCTTTGCCGCCTCATAACTGTCGAACGGCCCGAGGCGTTCTTCCATCGCCCCTTCGGCGGTCTGCTCGAATCGGGTCGAGGCATATTCACCACCGACCACCCAGTACACTGGCATTTTACACACTCGCGGAACCACGGAATTCGCCCGATTTCCGGGCTTGCGGCCACTATATCCGATCTCCGTTAACAGCTGTTTGACCGCCGGAGCGCCGCCTTGACGGCGGGGAACCGGCCCCGATACGTTCCCCCATGGCCTATTCCTCGCTGCGCGACTTCATCGACCGGCTGGAGACGGAGCGCCGCCTCGTCCGCGTCGCCGCGCCGGTCTCGACGGCGCTCGAGATTACCGAGATACAGACCCGGCTGCTGGCCGAACAGGGCCCGGCGGTGCTGTTCGAAAATCCGGTCCGCGCCGACGGAACGACCTCGCCGATCCCGGTGCTGGCCAATCTGTTCGGCACCGTGGAGCGCGTCGCCTGGGGCATGGGGCGCGAGATCGCGGAACTCCGCGCCTTCGGCGAGCAGCTCGCCTTCCTGCGCCAGCCCGAACCGCCGGGCGGCT
>CAZPMO010000048.1:0-11432 GCA_964587515.1 uncultured Rhodospirillaceae bacterium
AGAACCAGACCAGCACCATCGTAAACGCGCCGCCGCCGATGGTCGCCGGCAGCCCGGCGGACGACGCGATCCATCCCATGATCACCGCGCCGAGCGCCGGCAGGCCGTGGGCGAAGACGATGAACAGGCTCAACACCCGGGCCCGGACGTTCTGGTCGACCGCGTTCTGCACCAGGCTCTGCGCGCCGACATTTCCCGTCACCATGAAGATGCCGACGATCGTGAAAAACGCCACCGCGAGCCAGATATCGCCGGTCGCCATGGACAGCATCAGCGCGAGCCCGCCGCCCAGGATGGAAAACGTCACCACCCCGGTCAGCCCGGCCATTTCACCGCGCCGCGCGGCCCACAGGCTGGCCAGTATGGCGCCCGCCCCGATCGCCCCCAGCAGCAGCGACAGCCCGGCCGGTCCCGCGTCGAAGACCTGGCCGGAAACCCCGGGCATGAGCTCGATCACCGGCCGGAGGAATAAGCTGACCGCGACCATGAGGATCATGATGTAACGGATGCCGGGATGGCCGTGCACGTACTGGACGCCGCGCCAGATATCGACGAACAGATCAAGCGAAAGCTTCTGTCCGCTCGCGGTCTCATTGATTTCAACGGTGCGCAGCAAAAGATAGAAGACGAAGAAAATCACCGCGCACAGCGCGATCACGGTTCCCGTGCCGGTCCATATGATGAGGGCGCCGGCGATGGCCGGGCCGATGATGCGGGTCGCGTTGAAGGCGGCCGAACCCAGCGCGATCGCCGACGGCAGATCCTCGCGCGGCACCAGGGCGTGCACCACCGCCAGGCGCGCGGGCTGGCTCAAAGCCTCCGCCGCGCCGAAAAACAGCGATAGCACGACAATGGCCTCGATGGTGATCAGGTCGGTGAAAATCAGCGCCGCGAACAGCATCGCGATCAGCCCGGACAGAACCTGGCTCAGCTTCATGATGCGCATCAGCCCGACGCGGTCGGCGATGGCGCCGGACAGGATGACGAACAGCATCATCGGCGCCAGATCGGCGAACGCGACGATGCCCAGCCAGCTCGTCGATTCGGTCAACTCCCAGGTCAGCCAGCCGACCCCGGTGCGCTTCATCCAGCGCGCGACGCCGTGGAGCGTATGGCCGAACCAATAGGTCCGGTAGGTCCGGTTCCGCAAGGCGCGGCCGGCGCCGCCGAAGAGGGATGCCAAAAAGGACGCCATCAGGGACGCCATCAGGGATCAAGGTTCAACGGCCGGGATCCTGTCAAACGCGGCAGAAATGGCGATGGTGTGGATGGCGCCCGCTCGCCCGGCTGGGGTGATTTGAGCTCTCACCCCGCCCGGGGCCGCTCGACGCCTTTTACGAACATGCGGTAGCCCAGGCGGACATCCGGCCAGTAATCCCAGATCGCATAATGCTGGACGGCGCGGTTGTCCCAGAATGCGATCGAGTGATCCGTCCAGCGGAACCGCATGCTCCAATGCGGCCGCGACAGATGCTGATACAGGAATTCCAGAATGTGGCGGCTCTCCTCGCGCGGCACGCCGTTTATATGGCTGGTGAACTCGCGGCTGACGAACAGCACGTCGCGGCCGTTCTCCGGATGGCGCACCACGATCGGATGCTCCGCGCTCGGATAGGAATCCCGTTTCTTGTCGAAGGCGCGCGTGGCGTCATGGGTCGCGGTCTTGCCCTCGAGATAGGCCTTCATGCCGGGACTCAACTCCTCATACGCCTTGGCCGCCGACAGGAACAAGGTGTCGCCACCGCCGTTCGGCGGCACGATTTCCTGATAGAGGACGCTGTACATGGGCGGTATCTCGGCGATGCTCTGATCCGAGTGCCATTCCTCGCCGGAGACGCGCTTGGAATTCTCGTCGAAATGCTGTTTGCGCAGCGCCGGATGTCCGGGCACCTCTTTCGACGCCGTCCCCTTGCCGCCGACGTGAACATGGGGCTCGCCGAAATACCGGACGAGGCGCTCATGGGACTCGAAATCGATGTTCTGGTCGCGGAAGAACACCACGCCGTGGGCAATGACCGCGTCGTGGACTTCCTCCACCTGCCGGTTGGTCAGCGGCCTGGTCAGATCGATATTGCCGATTTCGGCCCCGATATGCGGGGTCGAGGGCGTAACGGTGATACTGTCGATGCTCATCCCGGAAAATTCCCCTGACAACGATCGCCTAAGCTGATGAGTTCAAGCCGCGTTTGTCAAGATGGCGGAAGGTCGCGGTGTTGGGGCGGTCATTTCCCGAACGTCACGAAACATCGACGGTTCGGCAGGGCAGGACGGTGACGCCGCCCGACGCGAAATTGGCGTAATCACGCGCCATCGTTTGGCCGGCCTCGGAGTTAAGCCCGTCCCGCATTGCCTCTTCCGATGCGAAACGAAGCTCCAGCACAAGATGGAAAGGCGTTTCGCCGGTGACCGAACCCGATACATGGTTGATCGTCAAGACCTGAACGGTCAAAACTTTCTTCAGCAACGGCCGATGCACGGTCTCGAAATGGCGATCGAACTCGGCCGCATCCAACGGTTTGCCGAACAGCACCAGAACCTTGACGGCCGAAGGCGTCATAGCCGTCGGATGTTCTTAGAGCATGATCCGATCGGATCGGTCCCGCGCCTAAGCCCTGGTCACCCGGCTTTCGACCGTATTCGCGTATTCGACCATTCCATGCACCGGAGAAAAATGGACGAGTTCCTGAATCTTCCGGAGTTGTTCGTCGGAAATATCGCCCTTGACCTTCACCTCGGTGGTGATTTTCGGCATTCAGGAGGTATGGGATTCCGGCCCCTTGACCTCGAACAGGACGCTGGGGTCGATGTCGGTATGGACGTTGATTTCGAGACCCTCCAGGTCGATTCCGCTAACGATATCAGCCATCTGTTTTCTCCCAGTAATGTCCCTCGGTTCATGCCGATCGGACCCAAAACAGTAGCATTGCCCCGAAAATCGAGCGGTCAATTGTTTGTGACCCTCGATCCGCTTCGCCTTCGGCTTAAGACCGAACCTGGGTCAAAAAAGTTGAAGTCAGCAACACCGCCGCCAATGTCTTTTAAGCGGTGTCCCTGTTTTTTCTAGAGCACTATCCGACCAAATAGGATCATTTGATGGCGGCAAATCGGTTTCTCGGGCAGGCGCGGCGCGTAGCGCGATGCGGCGCATCGGGCAAGCGTCGCAACGCACCCGAGAAGCCGATTTGCCCCACCGAAGGCCGGATTATTCCGCCCCGTGCCTTGGGCGCGAAACCTCTCGGCATCGCCGATGGTGGCCACGTAGGCCAGCGCCGGACAAAGACAATGCTCCTTCAGCATCGCGAAGATCGCCGACGGATCGGTCGCCACTTTGCCAGACGCCAAAATATTCCCTTCCCCATCCTTCACGCAAAACGACGTCTCTTCCTTCGACACGTCCAATCCAACATACTCCGTCATGGTCACTCTCCTTATTTGGCCCTTTGGGGCGTTGCAATGCGACCCCGCATCTTAGGCCCGGGAGAGTGGCCAACCGGAATTACGCTATGTGTTGAATCACCCCGCGCGCGGCGCGCGAAGTCGGTCGTTATTTTGGCGACGTCACGGCGGACCGGGGACACCATTCAAGCATGGTGTCCCCGTAATTCATTGCCCGTTCAATTCCCTCGTTTGTCATCCCGGACTCGATCCGGGATCCAGCGATTTATTGGGGGAAGGCCGTGTCGGATAGGATCCCTCCCGCGCACCACCGCTGGATCCCGGATCGAGTCCGGGATGACAAGCGAGGGCTGGATAAAGGGGATCGTCCTATTTGAAATATGAATTAACGTTATCGGACAGAAAAAATCGATAAATCTCGCCCGTTGGCCTTGAAATCGTCATAATATTATCCAATATGAAAATTCTTGAGGCGCCGGAGGGTGCGGGTCCGTGGATGCGGGGCGCGCTTTCCGGCGCCGTTGTGCATTTGAGAGGAGATAAGGGATGACGATTGAATTGTTGCGGCCGGAGGCAGCCTTCGCCAAGGCTTCGGCTGCCGGGCCTGCCGCGCCCGCCCCCGAGCCCGAACCGACCCCCGAACCGGAAACCACTTCCGGGGAACCCGCCCCTGCCCTGCCGGGCAACGGGACCCTCGACGGGCTGGCGCGCATGGCCGGGGTGGCGGAACTGGCGCGCGCGGCGGGCGAGACCGTGGGGCCGCGCGATGTGCTGGAGGAAGCGCTGGTGCACGAACTCATGGCCGGGCACGCCTTCGCCATGAACGTGCTGTGCCAGGCCAACAACCAGTTCCTGTCGGTCGACGGGCGCGCCGGCGACTTCGACCATCTGACGCGGCTCAACCAGGCCACGGCGCGCACCGGCATGGTCGGCGTGCGCATGATGGAAGCGGTGCAGCGCGGCATCCTGCTGCTCGACCGGCTACGCCACGGCATCCGCTACCACCACCGGGTGGAGCGGGTTTTTGTAGCGCCCGAGCCGGGCCCGAAGTCCGAGTCCGAATCATGAAGGCCGGAACAGGATCCTTGCGCAACGGCAACCCGCCGGGCGATCTGCGTCTTGCGGCGCGGTGCGGCGCGCGCACCCGCGCCGGACATCCCTGCCGTCAGCCGGCCATGAAGAACGGGCGCTGCCGGCTGCATGGCGGCAAATCGACCGGGCCGCGCACGGCGGCGGGGCGCGAGCGCTGCCGGCGCGCGCGCTGGGTCCATGGCGGGCGGAGCGCCGCGTTCGCCGGGATGCGGCGCGAGGGCGCGGCGCGGCGGCGGCGCATTCGCGCGCTGTGCGCGGCGATCGCGGCGGAAAGAAAAGACGTCATGCGCGGGCGTGACCCGCGTATCTCCCACCGAGTGGCCGAAACGATGGAAGTTCCTCGGAGGGAGATGCCCGGGTCGGGCCCGGGCATGACGACAAGAGGGGCAACGGAAGCGGGGCCGGCCTGCCGACCGAAGCGAAGCCTTGGCTTCGCGTAGGTCGGTGGGCATGGGGTCCATCGTCGCGATTTCGCGGGGGGGCGCGTGCGACCGTCCCACTCGGCTGCCCACGCGCTGCCCATCCCGTCCGATGATGGGCCGCCGGGTTGAATTCGCGACCAATTTTGCGTGACCCCCTTTACGCGGCGGCGCGACGTGTTTAAATGCCGCGGCCATTATCAGCGAGGCGACATGAGCACCAAGGTAAAACAGGTCGGCAGCGATCTCGAGATCGCGCGCGAAGCGGTGATGAAACCGATCGTGGACATCACATCCACGCTCGGCATTCCGGAACAGAGCGTCTTCCGGTTCGGACACCACAAGGCGAAGATCGACATCGACTATCTTTCGACGCTGGCCGACAAGCCCGACGGCAAGCTCATACTGGTCACCGGCATCACGCCGACGCCGGCCGGCGAGGGCAAGACCACCACCACGGTCGGGCTCGGCGACGCGCTGAACCGCATCGGCAGGAAGGCCGCGATCTGCCTGCGCGAGCCCAGCCTGGGGCCGTGCTTCGGCGTGAAGGGCGGCGCGGCCGGCGGCGGCTACGCCCAGGTGGTGCCCATGGAGGACATCAACCTTCACTTCACCGGCGATTTCCACGCCATCGGCTCGGCCCATAATCTGCTGTCGGCGATGCTGGATAACCACATCTACTGGGGCAATCCGCTGGGCGTCGACGCGCGCCGCGTCACCTGGCGCCGGGTGGTCGACCTCAACGACCGCGCGCTGCGCTCCATCGTGGGCTCGCTGGGCGGCGTCGCCAACGGGTTCCCGCGCGAGGACGGGTTCGACATCACGGTGGCGTCGGAAGTGATGGCGGTGTTCTGCCTCGCCGAGGGGCTCGACGACCTCCAACAACGCCTCGGCAATATCGTGGTCGGCGAGACGCGCGAGCGCACGCCCATCACCGCCCGCGACCTGCAGGCCTCGGGCTCCATGACGGCGCTGCTGAAAGAAGCCATCATGCCCAACATGGTGCAGACGCTGGAGCACACGCCGGCCTTCGTGCATGGCGGCCCGTTCGCCAATATCGCGCATGGCTGCAACTCGGTCTCGGCGACCCGCGCCGGGCTGAAGCTGGCCGATTACGTGGTCACCGAGGCGGGCTTCGGCTCCGATCTCGGGGCCGAGAAATTCTTCGACATCAAATGCCGCAAGGCGGGGCTCAGGCCCGACGCGGTGGTGCTGGTCGCCACCATCCGGGCGCTGAAAATGCATGGCGGGGTCGCGCGCGACCAGTTGGGCACCGAGAACGTCGCCGCGTTGGGCGACGGCGTGGCCAATCTGATGCGCCATATCGAGAACATCCAGCAGTTCGGCGTGCCGGTGGTGGTGGGGCTCAACCGCTTCGTCTCCGACACCGACGCCGAGGTGCAGCTGGTGCTGGATTCCTGCGCCGCGCGTAACGCCGAGGCCGTCGAGTGCACCCACTGGTCGGACGGCGGGGCCGGTGCGGAAGGACTCGCCAACGCGGTGGTGGGGCGCATCGAGAGCGGCGAGGCGGACTTCACGCCGCTTTATCCCGACGACATGACGCTGTGGGAAAAGATCGAAACCATCTCGCGGAACGTCTATCGCGCCGGCGCGGTGACTGCGCCCGCCAACGTCCACCGTCAGATCGAGACGTACCAGAAAGCCGGGTATGGCGAGCTGCCGGTGTGCATGGCCAAGACGCCGCTCAGCTTCTCGGCCGACCCCACTTTGCTGGGCGCGCCCGAGGGCCACGAGGTGCATGTGCGCGAGGTGCGGCTCGCCGCCGGGGCCGGGTTCATCGTCGCCATCTGCGGCAACATCATGACCATGCCGGGCCTGCCTCGGGTGCCCGCCGCCAACTCCATCACGGTCAACGCCGCGGGCGCCATCGAGGGGCTGTTCTAGAGCATGAGACGGCGGTCGGTGGTGGTGTCGGGCCATCGCACCAGCGTCTCGGTGGAGGATGAATTCTGGGAGGCGCTCGCAGCGATCGCGGCGCAGCGCGGTCTGTCGTTGAACGCGCTGATCAGCGAAATCGACCGCGGCCGGCGCGGCAATCTGTCATCGGCGATCCGGCTCTACGTGTTGCGGTCGCTGCGAAAGGAGGCCTGAACGGGGGCCTCAGCGGCGGATCAGCCCTTCGAGCAGGCCGCGCAGGATTTCCTTGGGTTTGGGCTGCTGTTGCGGTTGGGGCTGGGGTTGCGCCTGCTGATCGGGCGGCGGTTGCGACGGCGCGGGTCGCGGCTGCGATCGCCTGCCGGTCAGCGCCCGGTTCAAGAGCGACCCGATGCCGCGCTGCAACAGGAAGGCCTGCATCTTTTCGAACTTGAAAAGACGCCGGGGCTGGTCGACGGGACCCACCACGCGCATGCCGAAGGGCGGCGCCTTGGGATGTTCGGTGAGGCGGAATTGAGAGATGAAATCCATGTTCCAACGCGGCAGATCGGCGAACCCCGTGGCGTTGCCTTCGCCGGCCTCGGCGACCAGTTTCATATCCTTGGTCCGCAACACGCCCTTGCGGATCTGGAACGTTCCGTCGAGCGAGGAAAACCGGGTCGTGCCGCCGCCCATGGCGGCGCCGAACAGGCCGAGGAAATCGGTCGCCTGGTTGAGCCGCTTGAGGCGATTGCTGACGGCGCGCAGATCGAAGCCCGTGACGGCGCCGTTGCGCACATTCATGCGCCCGTCGCCGTTCAGCGCCGAGATCAGTTCGAACTCGCTGCGCCCCTTGGCCGCGACCGCCATGTCGAAGGAAAGGGCGCCGTTCGCGATGTCGAAATTCGCGGCCTTGAACAGCGCCTCGCCGACATTGGCGCGTTCGATCCGCACCTTGCCGTCGAGCGCCGGCACCGCGGCGCCGTCGAGTCGCCCGGTCATGTCGAAACCGCCGCCGAACATCTTGCCGGCCAGGCGGGAAATCGTCAGCACCCGGTCCTGGATCGCCAGCGCAACCTGGGGCTGGTCGACGCGAAAATTCTTCCACAGGATGGCGCGCGCGTCCGTCTTGACGTCGGCGTCCAGCGCATCGAGCACGGAGAGATCCAGCGGCACCCGCGAAAACCGTCCCGGGCCACGCGCTTTTGGCGTCGCCGCGCGCACCGCGCCCGCCGGCGCCGCGATCGCCGCCCCGGGTCCGGAAGCGCGTCCCGCGCCGGCGCCGGCATCGGCCGACACGAAGTTGTTGAGATTGATTTCCCCGGCGGTCAGCGCGGCGGTAAGTTTTGGACGCTTGCCGGAGAAGTTCAGGTCGCCGCCGCCGGTGACGTTGACGCTGGCGGCCGACGCGCGCAGCCCTTCGAGGCGCACCGCCGTCGCGTTACCCAGTACCCGGGTCGCGAGGCTGACCCCGCCGGTCACGCGCCGCGCCGGGCGGAACGCCGGGTCGAGCGCCCGCATCAACTTGACGAAGCTCCGATGCCGGGCTTCGATCTTGCCGTCGACCGCCGGCGTTCCGGCCGGATCGTCCACCTTGCCGACGATCTTTATTTCACCACCGAGGATTTTCACCGTCGTATCGAGGTCCACGGACCGCAGATCACCCTTGATCCGCCCACCAAGCCCGAACGGGCCGTAGCCTTTTTTGCGGCCTTGCGGCCCCGCCCCGAACACCCTGGCGAGACGCGTGAAATCGGGGTGGCTGGCGTCGATCTTGAGATCGAAACGCGGTGCCTGGGGCAACCCGACGAGGTCGCCCGCCAGCGCAACCTTGCCGCCGGCGAGTTCAAGCGAGGTGTCGAGCCTGACCCGGTCGGCCGCCGCGTCGGCCCGTCCGGTGAGCTTGAGGCGTCCCAGTTGCCGCGCCGGCAGCTTCGTCTTGATCCCGGCGACCCTCAGCAGGCCGGTGATATCTTTCGACGCGGCGGAGAAACGCCCCTTGAAAACCGGCAGGCCGGCGAAACCCGAAACCGTCCCCTTCACCGACGCGGTCGTCCTGGCGAGATTGCGGATCTTGGCGTTACGCAAGGTCAGTACGCCGCGCTGAAGCGTGCCGTTCAGCGCCACCCCCTGGATGGGGGTACGCCGGAAATTGAGCGTTCCGACGCGCAAATTGAAATTGGCGTCGAAATCCTGGAGCATGGCGAGCGGCCCGCGACCGGCGTCCGCGGCTTTCGCCGGCGGCGGAACCGCGGCGGCGGCGGTCGCCGCTTTTTCAGGCGCGCGTCGCGGCGACGGCATGTAGGCATCGAGATTGAACTGGTCGACGCTGAAGCGCGCCCCGAACGCGGGCCGGACGCGGCCCAACGCGTAGGTCAGCCCACCCTTGGCCCGCGAAGCGTCGAGTTGCATGTTGATGCCCGCGACCTGAACCTGGCTCGCGCCGCCACGCAGCTTGGCGGTAAATACGAATTTGCGCAGCCGGTCGGCCGGAACCGCCGCGACGTCGACCTGGAGCCACTGGAGCGCCGCCCGCAAATTGTCGGCGCGAATTTCGACCGTCCCATCGAAGTTCGGCTTGCCGCGATGCGCGGTGAGAAAGCCGAAAAGAGACGCCTGGGCGCCGCCGGGCAGCCTGGCGGTCATCTGGTTGAGCGTAAGTTCGCCCTCGTTCAGCGAAGCCTCGAATTTCACGCCCCGGATCTGCCCACCGCGCAAAGTCAGCGCCTCGACCGCGAGATCGAGCGAGCCGTTGATATTGGCGGGCAGCGTGAATGCGGCCGTCGGCGCCGCGGACTGTTCCGGGTCGGCGTCAGATTTGCCGGCGGAAGCGGGGGTCTTCGCGGTGGACATCGCGGCCAAATACTTGTCGAGATCGACATGGCCGACCTTCAATGCGATATCGGCCTGGATCTTGTCGCCGATCACCGCGTTGATGCCGCCACTGACGCTGGTCTCGCCAAGGCGAATTGCGACGCTGTCGAGCGCCACGCTTTTTGCCGTACCGGTGAGTTGAGAGGTCAGCGTGAAGGCCTGATCGAGCGGCGGCATCGCTTCACCGCCGGCATGACCGCCGCCGGATATCGTGCCCAGCAATGCGGCGAGGCTATTGCCCTTGGCGCTCAGCTTGCCGGCGAGCCGGGGCGCAGTTTCCGCATCGGAGAGACCGCCGGTGAACTCGGCTTCCGCTCCGGCGCTCGGGAAGCCCAGCGCCAGCTTTACGGACGCCGGCGAGGTCGGGGTCAATTCATCGACCGAGGCCGCCACGGTCAGCGGAATACCGCGCGCGGCAAGCTTGCCGTCGATTTCAAAGGGGCCGTGGATCGAGCCGGCCGAAAGCTCGACGTTGAGTTTTTCGACCCGCTCCTCGGTTTGCGTGGCGGCATCGCGATAGACCAGCGTGCCGTCGACGATGCGGAGACTGTCGAGCCGGAGCCCCGTCGGGCCGGCCGCCGAGGACGGCCGGGATGGCGCGTCGTCACGCCGGCGTTGCGCCGGTGGAATTGAATCCCCGGACGGCGACGGTTCGCCGAATTCCCAGTTGGCGCGGCCGTTCGCGAGACGCTCCAAAACGATGACCGGCTCGATCAGCGCCACGCTTTCGACTTCGATTTTGCCGGACAGCAGCGGCGCGAGACGGACCCGGACGCTGAGCGATTTCAGGCGCGCCATCTCGGGCTCGCCGGCGCCGGCCATATTGGCGAAACGGACATCGGCGGCCGAAAGCCGTGGCGACGGCAGCACCGCAAGATCGAGATCGCCGTTGATACTGAGCTTGCGCCCGGTCGCCTGTTCGGCCTGGGCGATGATCTCGGCCTTATAGCTGTTCCAGTCGATCATGCTGGGCACGATCAAGGCGGCCGCGACCAGCACAATCACCAGGCCGATCAGGCCGTAAACCAGTTTTCGCATTCCAATCCCCGGAGCGGCGCGCGCCGATGGTTGCGCACACCTTGATTATCACTAATCTGAACTCTGCCGGTCTCCCTGTTAAGATAGTCTTGGCGATGCTGATTTTGAAGGGCGGAGAACGATGACGGACATCGTCAATCTCAACAAGTACCGCAAAAAGCGCAAGAAAGACGACCGTGAGAACGAGGCGGTCGAAAATCGCGCGAAGTTCGGCCGCACCAAGGGCGAGCGCACCCGCGACGAAACGGAAAAAAAAAACGCCGCCGCGAAGCCCTCGACGGAAAGCTGATCGAGAACGGGCCGAAACCCAAAGAACCGCCCGAAGCGGGGTGAAGGACGCGACAAAGCGTCCGCGGGGCGGCTATTTCTCGAAAAGGCGTTGTGGTCTGGTGTTCTTGAATGCGGCGGTGGGTGGCATCACGTAGGTCCGAATGTCCTTGGCGTCGGCCGGCGGATCGCCAAAGGGCCTGTCGCCGGCAATCGTGATCCGATCGAGCTTGCGGCGTTGGGGATAATAATCATGCAGCGCGGAATGCTGGACGGAGCGGTTGTCCCAGAAAACGACCATGTCGGGTTGCCACCGGTGCCGGTAGTGAAATTCGTGAATCAACGTGCGGCGATAGATCGATTCCAAAAGCTGCTTACTTTCGGTTCCGTCCATGCCTTTGATGTAGAGCGTAAACTGGGGGCTTACAAAAATGGCCTTCCTGCCGGTCACCGGGTGTATGCGGACGACGG
>CAZPMO010000048.1:11442-28125 GCA_964587515.1 uncultured Rhodospirillaceae bacterium
CCTCATAGTGCCGCAATCTGGCGATGCCTTCTTTCGATTCCTCGAAGACAAGTTTGTGGGGTACGAAATCATGTACGGCCTCGAGATCGGAGAGAAATCGTTGCATGCGGTCCGAGAGGCTTTCATAGATCGCGCTCATGCAGGCAAAGTTCGTATCGCCGCCCAGGTCAGGGATGATCTTTGAGCAAAGGATTGTCCCCATGGGTGGACATTCCCGAAACGTTTCATCCGAATGCCAAATATCCGTGGTTGTCGGAGGATTGTCCTCGTGATTGTCGTAAATGATCAATTCAGGGCGATCTTGGGTGCTGGTTGAAAAGGGGTGGACCGATAGTTCGCCGAAACAGCGGCCAAACCGCATCAGGTCCTCGCCGTTGATCGATTGATCCGGGAACACGAGAACGCCGTGCTCCGCATGCGCCCGGGTCAAATAGGCGGCGATTTCAGTGCTGATGGGCTGGGTGAGGTCGACGCCCGTGACCTCGGCGCCCAGAAAGACGCCTACGCGCTTGAGGGTTACCCCGGCCGGGGCGGCCGCCAATTCTTTCGCCTGATCGCCTGGTGGCGTGATGGCTTTGTATTCCAGCATGATGGTCTCTTCCCTTCTGAAGGATCCAGCCTACTTGAAATGCATAGGTTGGCAAGGGGCGCTCTCCGGTTGTCAACCAAGGCGCGTTATTCAGCGACTTACTGATTATTCACGGACGACTGTCTTGAGGATGGCTCACGAAACCGCGTGTGATGCCAAACGAGCAGCACCAGCGCCGCCAGGCTGGCCGACCAGTGCACCGTTGACGTCGTATAGAGCACCAGCATCGCCAGCGAGATGCGGACGACGATCTCCCAGATCGCCAGGCACCGCGCATCGAATGCGCTGACCGCGCTGGAAAGCAGATAAATCGCAAGAAAAAGGCGCGTGACAATCGACAGGAAGGCAGGCCATTCGAAATTCACGCCCGTCTCCTCGACGATCAGAAGAATCGGGTAATACGCGAACACAAAGGGAATGATGAACTTCACGATACCGATTCTCAACGAGTACGCGGCGGTTTTGAGTGGCGACGCGCCGGAGATCGAGGCCGCCGCGTATGCCGCGATAGCCACCGGCGGCGTGATCGACGACGCGACGCCATAATAAAATACGAACATGTGCGCCGTCAGGACAGCCAGGCCGAATTGTTGCAGCGACGGGCCCATGATCAGAATGATCGTAAGATAGGCGGGGAGCGTCGGCATCCCCATCCCCAACAAAAGCGCCGCGGCCATCGATAACAACAGCGTCATGAACAGCTGGTTTCCCGCCGCCTGCGCGGCCAGGATCGCGAAATCGCTGGGCAGCCCCGTCGCGCCGAGAACGGCGACAATGATTCCCACGACCCCGATCGCCATGAGCAGCCTCGCGAACTGGTAGCCGCCGCTCGACAGCGCATGGAGGATCAGAAGCGGGTTGCGGCGAATCTCCGGGTTGAAAAATGTCAGGGGCAACAGAATGAACAGCGCGATGATGCCGGCCCCGGCCGGCGAGAATCCGTGCAACAACGCGACCACCACCGACGCCACCGGGACGACCACCATCACCAGATTGACGAAATCCTGGCGATCGACCGCCATTTCGTCTCCCAGTTCGAGATCCGCCTCTACGCCGAGGCGCCGTGATTCGAAGATGACGGCCACGAACAGGCTGCAGTAATAGGCGAGCGCCGGGATGATCGCGGCGACAATTATGACCAGATAGGAAATTCCCGTGAAGTCCGCCATGACCAGGGCGGCGGCTCCCATGATCGGCGGCATGATCTGTCCGCCGCATGAAGCCGTCGCCTCGACCCCACCGGCGAAGGCCGCATTGAATCCGCGGCGCTTTATCATCGGGATCGTGATAACGCCGGTGGCGACAACATTGGCGACGGCGCCGCCCGACATGGTGCCGAAGAGGCTCGAGGCGAGGATCGCGGCATGGGCGGGGCCGCCACGATATTTTCGAGTCATATGGACGGCGATCTTGATTAGCGAACGACCGCCGCCGGTCCCCTCCAGCATCGTGCCGAGGAGAACGAAAGGAAAGATCGTATAGATCATGATGACCAGAATGTTGCCGAGAACGCCGTCATTCTGGTTGAACCAGAGGTCCGCCGCGGAATCGAGAAAGTTGACCGGCGCGGTCTTCAGTATCCAGGGCCAGTACTCGCCCGTATAGAAATAGCCCAGAACGATAATCCCGCAGAGCGACAGCGGCGCGCCCCAGACGCGCCAGCACACGATGATGATGCACGCCGAACCGCCCAACGCCGTCCATATGTGAAACGGCGTGAAGAAGAAAAGACCCTCTTCGATCGCCGAAGTGTCGACATAGTAGCGCCAGAAGGCGAACACGGCCGCGCCAAGCAATGCGGCGTCGATCGTCAGACCGACCGGTAAGAGCTTCCGCGAATATTTAACCAGCAGATCCGTGAACGGTTGGGACAGAAGCACGACCAATACGGACGCCGCGAAGAGGCCTGCACGCAGGGGCTCGGTCGGAAGTGGACCGATGCGCGGGATGATCCAGAAGCTGGGCATCGAATTCGCAATCGCGATGAACGCCATGGCGAGCGCGGTGGCATAGCCGATCCGGGCGGTAACCCGCCGTACGCCACGCGGTCGCGCGTCGGTATCCACTGAGGTTTCTTGGCGATTGCGAGTTGATCAGACGAGAGCGGGCTCGGGCGCGCGATCGCGCGCCCGAGCCCGCACCGTTAACGCGCCTCCGGCGGCACCAGCCTGGCCGGAATCGTGATTCTGACTTCCTTGTAATAGCGCAACGCCCCCTTGTGCAAAGGCATGTTCATCGTAAGCAGCGGTTGGTCCGGCCGCATCGACTTCAGGGTGTGCACAGTGCTGTGCACCTCCTTGATATTGGCCCAGAACGCCTTGGTCATGCGATAGACCAGTTCGTCGCTCAGCCCCTTGCGGGTGACCAGCAACATGGTTTCCCCATCCACGGTCACGTCGCCGCTGCCGATTTGCCCCTTGTAGGTTCCGGCGGGGATGGTCGCAACGACGTGAGCGGCCTTCTTTTGGAACTTCTTCCAGGATTTGGAAGCCAGAGCCTTCTGCGGAAGCGACAGCAGCCGGAACTTGCGGCTGAGGCCAAGCTGCTCGATCATCGCCGTGCCCGCGGGCGCCGGGCGGACAAAAACGTCGAGCTGACCGTCCATCATGGCCTGCAAGCCGCTGCCCCAGTTGAGCCGGATCGCCTTGTAATCCTTGTTGGGTTCGTAGCCGGTGACAATCCTGATGATCGATTCTGTATTGACCGCCGCCGCGCCCGAGGGTGGGCCAGTAAAAACCCGCTTTCCCTTGATGTCGGCCCATGTCTTTACCGGGACATCGGCGAAGACGATGGGATGGTAATAACTGGCGAGCTATCCCAGGATGCCACGGACGTTGGTCGATGCCTCTTTGGCCTTGCCAGATATTTTGCGGTACATCCGCGATCCCTCGGTCAGGAACTTGTAAATCACCGGCACGGTCGGCGTGACATCGAGTTGATTGAGACCGAGCTTGAGGATCGTCTTGGTCAGCGTCTGCGAATCATTTATCTGGATGGAAGTGCCGACCTCGCGGCTCGCGATCTTCGAGAATACCGTAATACTTGCATGCGATGCGGCGCCAGGATTGCCGGCCGCGCCGCGCAGGATTTCCGCCGACAGACCGGTCGACAATCCCGAACAGGCCAACCCCGCAATTGCGAGAACCGGGATACCTTTTTTGAAACGAAATACACCCATTTTACCCTCCCTATAAATTTATTGAGCAGCAGAGTTGCACTCGTGAGGTAAATTGGCAAAGCAAAATTTCGGCGAGGCGCAGCCTCATTCCCCGCCGAAAGCGTGATCCAGCCAAATAAGATCATGATCTAACCTTGGAGATTGCACGGCTCGCTTTAAATGGCGACCATCTTTCCCGGGTTCATCAGATTGTCGGGATCGAGGGCGCGCTTCAGGTCGCGCATCACATCGAGCGCCTCGCCGTGTTCCGCTTCGAGATAGCCCATCTTGCCGAGCCCGACACCGTGTTCGCCGGTACAGGTGCCGTCCATGGACAGCGCGCGCGCCACCAGCCGGTCATTGAGCCGCCTGGCTTCGGCAAGCTCGTCTGGATCCTCGGGATCGAGGATGAAATCGACATGGAAATTGCCGTCGCCCACATGGCCGACGATGGGCGCGACAAGGGTCGACGCCGCGAGATCGGCGCGCGTCTCGGCGATGCATTCGGCGAGCCGCGAGATCGGCACGCAGACATCGGTGGGCCAGCCGCGCGCGCCGGGACGCAGCGCCACGTTGGCGTAATGGGCGTCGTGACGCGCCTGCCACAGGCGCGAGCGATCCTCGGCCCGGGCGGTCCATTCGAACGCCGAACCGCCATGGTCGGCCGAAATAGCCTGGGCCGCCTCGGCCTGTTGGGCGACGCCGGATTCGCTGCCGTGAAACTCGAAGAACAGCACGGGGGAATCCGGCAGGTCTGTCTTGGAATATTTGTTGATGGAATCGAGCTGCACTTCGTCGGCAAGCTCGATGCGGGCGACGGGAATACCGCTCTGGATGATTTCGACGCAGGAAGCGACCGCGGCGTCGACGTCCGGGAACGGGCATGTCGCGACGGAGACCGCCTCGGGGATGGCGCTGAGCCGAAGCGTGGCGTCGACGATCACCCCGAGCGTGCCCTCCGAGCCCACGAACAGCCGCGTGAGATCGTAGCCGGCCGCCGATTTGCGCGCCCGTCGCGCGGTGCGGATCAGCCGCCCGTCGGCCAGCACCACGCCGAGCGAGAGAACGTTTTCGCGCATGGTGCCGTAGCGCACCGCATTGGTGCCGGACGCCCGCGTCGCGGTCATGCCGCCGACGGTGGCATCGGCGCCGGGATCGACCGGGAAAAACAGTCCCGTGTCGCGAAGATGTTCGTTGAGCCGATTGCGCGTCACGCCGGCTTCGACCCGCGCGTCAAGATCCTCGGCATTGACCGCGAGGATACGGTTCATACGGCTCATATCGATGGAAACGCCGCCGTGTATCGCGCCGATCTGGCCTTCCAGCGACGAGCCCGCGCCGAACGGGATGATCGGCGCGCGACGCGCCGCGCAAAGACGTACGATCTCGCAAACCTCGTCGGCGCTTTCGGGGAAGACCACCGCGTCCGGCGGCCGCATGGGATGCCAGGATTCGTCGCGCCCATGGGTCTCGCGCACCGCGGTGGACGTCGTTACCCGATCGCCGAGGATCGTTCCCAGCGCCGAGACGAGTTCGTCTTTACGCGCGCTATCGCCGTCCATCAGGCCGCGACGCGCCATTCCGCGAAGCCGCAGCCGACATAGATTTCCGGCATCGGCGCGTAGTCGATCAGGTCGAACGCGCCGCCGGCCGCGGCGTGCACGATGACCCAGTTGCGCACCTCGTGCCCGCCATTGCCGGTGGTTTGCAGACGTTCTTCCAGCGTCGCCGCGATTTCCGCGTCGGAGGCGCGGGAGAACAGATCGATGCAGGTGTGATCGAAGGGCTCGTCGATCTCACCCATGGTCGGCTCGCCGATCGAATGGCTGAGCCCGCCGGTGCCGAGCGCGACGACGCGCAGATCGTCGGGGTAACTGGCGATGGCGTCGCGCAGCATGCGGCCCCAGGCGAGGCAACGGCGGATGCTGGGCAGCGGCGGCTCCAGCTCATTCACCGTGACCGGCACGATGGCGGGTATGGGGTCGAGCCCTATGCGCCACAGCGGCACGCAGAAGCCGTGATCGAGTTTCAGACGATGCGAAAGGGCCGGATCGAAATCGGCCGCCAGCGCGCTTTCCAGCAGATGGCGCGCGAAGGCCGGGTGGCCGGCCAGGGTCTCGTGCGGGAAGACCGGTTTCATGAAGGGCTCGGGCGGGCCGTCATGCTCCTCGCCGATCCCGACGCAGAAGCTCGGCAGATTGTCGATGAAGAAGTTCACCCAGTGATCCGGCGAGAAGATCACCAGCACATCGGGGTCGAGCGCCTTGACGCGCCGGCCCATCTCGCCAAGCGCCGCGTTCAGGGTTTCGCGCGTGCCGGACGGCAGATTGTCCCATTCGCGCGCGATCAGCGGGCCGTGTGACGCGGCGAACGCGCCGACCAGTTCAGCCATTATCAGTGATCCGTGGTTTGAGCGCATGCAGCCGCGCCAGCAGTTCGTCGTCCTTCATGCCGGTCGCGCTGAGATAAAAGCGCAGCAGATACGCGTTCACGCGCGGCGCCAGCACCGCGACATCGTTATCGAACACCGCCTGGCGCACCTCCGGCGCGATCGGATACTCCGCCAGAACGGCGTCCGGATCATCATTCCAGCGCGCCCTGGCCTCTGGCTTCTGGAGGTCGAAGAACAGCTTGCTGAGCCAATAATCGGTCATTGAACGATTTTGTCAGTGATATGGGCGACCAACAAGCCTTACTCCACCCAAGTGGACACGGCGGCGATGTCGGCGACGAACATGCAGCCGGGCATGTGGGTAATGGCGAGCGCGGGTTTGGCGTTGAGAATCGCCTCTTGAGGGGTCACGCCACAGGCCCAGAATACCGGTATTTCGCCGTCGCGGATGGTCACAGCCGCGCCGAATTCGGGGGTCGCGATGTCTCGGATGCCGATCGCGTCGGGATCGCCGCGATGGATCGGCCCGCCATGGGCCATGGGGTAATGGCCGGTGACCTCGGCGGCCTTGTCGGCGTTTTCCGGCGAAAACGGCCGCATGGAGACCACGGTCGGCCCGTGAAAGCGCCCCGCAGGCGTGGTTTCGATGCCGGTGCGGTACATGGGCACGAAGCCGGTTTCCTCGATATGGGCCAGCGCAAGCCCGGCCTTGAACAGGGCGTCTTCGGCAATGAAAGAACAGCCGAGCAGGAAAGTCACCAGATCGTCGCGCCACAGATCGGAGATGTCGGTCGGCTCGTCGACGCAGACGCCGTCATGGAAGACGCGATAACGCGGCAGGTCGGTGCGGATATCGGCCTCGGGCGCGACCGCGCGCGGCACCGCGCCGCCCGGCGGGAGTTCCTCCAGGATCGGACACGGCTTGGGGTTGAGGCGGCAGAACTCGCGAAACTCCGCCGCGTCGTCCTCGGGCAAAATCACCATATTGGCCTGCACGCGGCCCACCGCGTGGCCCGAGGTCGGACCCGAATAGGACCCGTCACGGCAACGACGGCGCAACTCCTCAAGTTCCATGATCGTCTCCCTACTCCACCAACCCCCGTATGATAGCAGAGCCCTGCCGTGTGCCGCTACAGCCCCACGCCATGGTTTGGCCATGATCGCGTCATAGGATCGCGGGCGTGGAGGGTGTAAAGAGGGCTCATGAGCGGCATTTGGGGAAAGATTATCGGCGGCGCGGCCGGGTTCGCGCTGGGCGGACCATTGGGCGCGCTGGTGGGGGCGGTGGCGGGCCATGCCGTCGACCGCATGCGGGAAGGCGAGGGCGACGTCGATCAGACGCGGCGAACCGCGTTTACGGTCGCGGTCATCGCGCTTTCCGCCAAGATGGCCAAGGCCGACGGCCAGGTCACGCGCGACGAGATCGAAGCCTTCAAGCAGATCTTCCACGTGCCGCCGGGCGAAATGAAGAATGTCGGGCGGATTTTCGATCTCGCACGCAAGGATTCACGCGGCTACGAGCCCTATGCGCGCCAGATCGGGCGCATGTTCGCCGACCGGCCGGCGGTATTGGAAGAGCTGCTCGACGCGCTGTTCCACATCGCCAAGGCGGATCAGGTCATGCATCCGGACGAGATCGCGTATTTGCAGGGCGTGGCCGGGATATTCGGGTTTTCGGAGGCCGATTTCGAACGCATCCGGGCCGGCCATCTCGGGGCCGACGCCGCCGATCCCTACGCGGTCCTCGGCGTCGCCCACGATGCCGATGATGACGCGGTGCGCGCCGCCTGGCGCAAGTTGATCCGCGAAAACCACCCCGATACCCTGATCGCACAGGGCATGCCGGATGATTTCATTGAGGTCGCCAACGACAAGATGGCCGCGATCAACGCCGCCTGGGGGCGCGTCCGAAAACAGCGGGGCATAAGGTGACCACGCGAAAATCGGAGGAATCTGCGGTTTTCGTTGGCTCACCTGGACATAATATATATAATTTGTACTGAAACACCTGACGGGGGTTGTATTACGAATCAGTAAACCCATATCAGCGTCGTCTATCCGTGATAGGAACGACGCGTGTTAGTTGGACAGTCAACGGTTATTGGAATCTGTCCTTGACGTATTTGCCGCGTTGCAATATCTATTCCGCACCGCAACATCTGCCTGGAAGTAAAATAACATGGCGAAAGACAAACAACAGCTGGCCGCCCTCCTCAAGGAAAGAGAGGCCTCGCCTTTCCGTTCGTGCCAATGGCCGTTCGGCGATCCCGGCGACAAGGATTTCCACTTTTGCGGGGATTCAACGCACGGCGCGTTCTCATACTGCGCCAAGCACGTCGCGATGGCCTATCGCGAGCCCGAGCCGCGCCGTAATTCGTCCAACAGCCACGGCCGCCGCGCCGCTTGAATCGGACCGAACCGGCGCCCGCGCGCCGGCAATCGGATCCGACCCGTCGAAGGGGGCCGTTCCGCGGTCCCCTCTTGATTCCTTCCCGTGTCCGTAATCGAGCGCCCTTCGCCTAATTTCGGGCCGCGCCCCGCGCCGGCGTCGATCGACATGCTGATCCTGCATTACACCGGCATGGAAAGCGCCCTGGCGGCGCTAGCCCGCATGTGCGACAAGGCCGCCGCGGTCAGCGCCCATTACATGATCGACGAGGACGGCACGATCACCCGGCTGGTAGCCGAGGAGATGCGCGCCTGGCACGCCGGGATATCGTCGTGGGCCGGCGCCGCGGACCTCAACGACCGATCGATCGGGATCGAGCTGGTCAACCCGGGCCACGAATTCGGTTACCGCGATTTCCCGGAATCCCAGATGGCGGCGCTGACCGCGCTGGCCGTCGACATCGTCGCGCGCCACGCCATCCCCGCCCCGCGCGTGCTGGGCCATTCCGATATCGCGCCCGACCGCAAAACCGACCCGGGCGAGCGCTTCGACTGGCCGCGCCTCGCCCGGAACGGCATCGGCGTCTGGCCGGACCCGGTGGCGCCGGCCGGCGCTGTTCCCGACGCGGCCGAGACACGCGAGCTGCTGGGCCGTTACGGCTATTGCGTGGGTGACGGCGCGGCGGGCCTGGCGGAAACGGTTACGGCCTTCCAGCGTCACTTCCGTCCCGACCGGGTCGATGGCGTGATGGATGCCGAGACTTTCGCGCGGCTCGAAATTCTCTGCGCCCGACACACTTGACGCGTCTTCCGCCCGCCGCCACCTTATCAGTTGCGTCAGACGGCCGGATGGCCGCTGTCCGGCCTTTCGGGGCCGGAGGGAGGAAAGTCCGGGCTCCACGGAAACACGGTGCCGCGACCCCAGGGAAAGTGCCACAGAGAGTAGACCGCCGACCCGCCGCGAGGCTGGCCGGTAAGGGTGAAAGGGTGCGGTAAGAGCGCACCGCGTTCCCGGCGACGGGAACGGCACGGCAAACCCCACCGGGAGCAAGACCAAATAGGGGTGGCATGCGGGCTCCGGTCCGCGGGCGCGTTTCCGCGTCGCCGCCCGGGTAGGTCGCGCGAGGCGTCCGGCAACGGGCGTCCCAGATGAATGGCCATCGCCCGCCTCTCCCTCACGGAAGGGGCGGGGACAGAACCCGGCTTACAGGCCGTCTGACGCATTTTCGCCTCGCCAGCACGCCTTCGCGACTGATTGGATAAGGTGCGAAGATTCGCGAATCAATCCATTTCTTTAAAAGAACATAAATAGAACAAACTTCCGACATAGTTTTAAGTCATCCAATACAACATGTTCGGCGCGCAAGGTCTTCGAAGGCGACGAAACCGCCGGTCCAGGCCTGTGAAACCCCCGAAAACCGGCGCTTTTGGGGGCTTTATTACTATGGGATTCCATTGACACCCATTTAATCCCATGATATCCCACAATTTCCCATAGGCATGTCCGGAAATGTGCCCGTGTGTATGCCTTGTGGGATCGGTGCGCGTGGCGAGGCCGGCGCATCGCGAAAGTTTGGACGCGGTGGGTGACACGTGACGACATTTTTGTCGACATTCGAGAACAAGGTCGATCGCAAGGGACGCGTCTCCGTGCCGGCGACCTATCGCGCCGCGCTGGCTTCCGACGCCTACCAGGGCATCATCGCCTACCCGTCGCTGACCGATCCCGCGATCCACGCCTTCGGGCGCGAGATGCTGGAGCGCATGAACCAGGAACGCTTTTCGCGATCCATGGAGGGCGGCGCGTTCGAGGACATGCTGCTGGGCGGCAGCGACGGCTCGGTGGTCGAGACCGTGATGGCGCTGGCCCGCGAACTGCCGTTCGACGGCGAGGGCCGGGTGGTCCTGCCGGCGTCGCTGGGCGCGCATGCCGGCATTACGGAGCGCGCGGTTTTTGTCGGACGCGGCGCCCATTTCCAGATCTGGACGCCGGAGAATTTCGAGAAACGCCAGGCCGACGATATCGCGCGCGTCAAGGCGAGGCTCTCGCAAGGCGGCGGGTCATGACGCACTCCACACAACAAGGCGGGGGGCGCGGCCACCTTCCGGTGATGTTGAACGAGGTGATGGCCGCGATCGCGCCGCGCGACGGCGCCATCTATGTGGACGGCACGTTCGGCGGCGGTGGATACAGCCGCGCCCTGCTCGAAGCCGCCGACTGCAAGGTCTGGGGCATCGACCGCGACCCCAGCGCAATGGCGGGCGGCGCAACCCTGGCCGAGCTTTACCCGGGCCGGCTGTCGCTGATCGAGGGAAGGTTCGGCGACATGGATACGCTGCTGCGCGCCCGGGGCGTGGACGCGGTCGACGGCATCGCGCTCGACGTGGGCGTGTCCTCAATGCAGATCGATACGGCCGAACGCGGCTTTTCGTTCCGCGACGACGGGCCGCTCGACATGCGCATGGAGGCGTCGGGGACCAGCGCCGCCGATCTCGTCAATGACACCGACGAGGCGCCGCTGGCCGACATCATCTATCGCTACGGCGAGGAGCGCCGGTCGCGGCGCATCGCGCGCGCCATTGTGGAAGCGCGCCGTAACGCGCCGATCACGCGCACCCTCCAACTCGCCGATATCGTGCGCCGCGCATACGGGCGCGCCGATCATCGCATCCATCCCGCGACGCGCACCTTCCAGGCGCTGCGCATATACGTGAACAATGAGATCGAGGAGCTAAGGGCCGGTCTTGCCGACGCCGAAACGCTCCTCGGACCGGGCGGCCGGCTGGCGGTGGTGACCTTCCACTCGCTCGAAGACCGCGAGGTCAAACGGTTTCTGCAGGAGCGTTCGGGTCAGGCGCCACGGCCTTCGCGCCATGTGCCTGATTTGAACGATACGGCGCCCCCGGCGACATTTCGGCTGCTCTCCCCTCGGGTGGGGCGGCCGGGTGACGCCGAGATCGCCGAAAACCCACGGTCCCGGTCCGCGCGCCTTCGGGCGGCGGAACGGACCGAGGCAAGCATCGCGTCCCCTCCCCCCGATCATGAAACCCGGGGGGGGCCGCGATGATCCGGCGCGCGACCGCGATGTGGATTTTGCTCGCGGTGTTCGCCGGCGCCGGGCTGTTTCTGGTGAAACATCAGGTCAGCGCCCTGGAGGGACGGCTGACCCATCTCGACCGCGCGATCTTGCAGAACCAGCGCGCCGTCCATGTTCTCAAAGCCGAATGGAGCTTTCTCAATCAGCCGGCGCGGCTCGAGGACCTGGGACGCAGGCTGCTCGGGCTCCAAGCGCGGCGCGGTGAACGGATCATTTCGGTCAACGCGCTCACCGCGCTTTCGGAACCGGCCATACGAATCGGCGACTGGATCGCCCCGGCGCGCGCCAGCATGGGCCGCACGGGCGGGAGATGGGTGAGATGAGTCCCGATCGCAGCCGCGATCTCAACCTGGTACAGCTCGAAGGCGAGCGCAAACAGGCAATCGACACCGCCCGCAACCGGCTGCTGGTGACCGGCGCGGTATTCGCCGCGATTTTCCTGTTCATCGGCATCCGGCTGGTCGAGGTCGCGATGATACAGTCGGGCCAGGAGCCGCGGTTGGCCGGCAAACGCGCCTCGGAGAGCATTCGCACCGGGCGCGCCGACATCACCGACCGCAACGGCGTTTTGCTGGCGACCAGCCTCACGACCGCGTCGCTCTACGCCAATCCCCGTATCGTGCTGGATGCGGAAGACGCCGCCCGCAAACTGGTCGCGGTGCTGCCCGATCTCGGCGAGGCGTCGGTGCTCGCCAAGCTGCGCCAGAAGCGGCGTTTCGTCTGGCTGCGCCGTCACCTGACGCCGGACCAGCAATACGCGGTCAACCGGCTGGGCCTGCCCGGCATCGATTTCCAGAGCGAGGAGCGGCGCATTTATCCACTGGCGCGCGCCGCCGCCCATGTGCTGGGCTATACCGATCCCGACAATCGCGGGCTGGCCGGCGTCGAAAACTATTTCGACGAAGGGCTGCGCTCGCGCCGACGCCCGTTGGCTCTTTCCCTCGACATCCGGGTTCAGCACGCGCTGAAGATCGAACTTCGCGGAGCGATGAAGGAATTCCGCGCGATCGGCGCGGCCGGTATCGTGCTCGACGCCCGCAACGGCGAGGTCGTGGCGATGGTCTCGTTGCCCGATTTCGACCCCAACCGGTCCGGCTCCATCGACGACGACGCGCGTTTCAACCGCACCACGCTCGGCGTCTACGAAATGGGCTCGACCTTCAAGATCTTCACCACGGCCCTTGCTCTCGACACCGGCACGGCATCGTTGAGCGACGGTTACGACGCCAGCCGGCCGATCCGCGTCGCGCGTTTCTGGATCCGCGACCACGGCGCCAAGCGGCGTTGGCTGTCGGTGCCGGAAATCTTCATCTATTCGTCGAATATCGGCTCGGCCAAAATGGCCAAGCGGGTGGGCGGCAAGCGCCAGCGATCCTTCATGGGGCGGCTCGGCATGCTCAGCCGTCCGCCGATCGAGCTGACCGAAATCGGCGCCCCGCTGGCGCCTACCAAGTGGCGCGACATCAACACCATGACCATCGGTTTCGGTCATGGGCTCGCGGTCAGCCCGGTCCAGCTCGCCAGCGGCGTGGCCGCGGTCATCAACGGCGGCGTGATGTACCCGACGACGCTGATCAAACGTCGCGAAGACGAGCCGCTGATCGGCAGTCGCGTTCTCTCGGCATCGACGTCGGAAAAGATGCGCCGCCTGATGCGGCTGAACGTGGAGCGCGGCACCGGCCGGCGCGCCGCGGTGCGTGGCTATATGGTCGGCGGCAAGACCGGCACCGCCGAGAAAGTCTCCGGGCGACGGTACGCGACCAAGGCGCTGCTGTCGTCGTTCGTCGCCGCCTTCCCTATTCACGCGCCGCGATACGTGGTGTTCGCCATGCTCGACGAGGCGCGCGGCAATGCCTCGACGCACGGCTATGCGACGGGCGGATGGGTGGCCGCACCCATTGTCGCCCGGGTCGTCGCGCGCGCGGCGCCGCTGCTCGGCGTCACGCCGGTGGACGAAGACGCGGATGCGCTCAAGCGCAGAATGGCGGTCAGGGTCATGACCGAACGGAACGGAGTACGGCGCGTTGCATTTGAGTGAACTCGTCCAGGCCAGCGGCGAGACCGCGCCGCATCCCGTCGACGCCACGGAGATTGCCGGGTTGACCTCGGATTCGCGCGCCGTGGAACCCGGATTCCTGTTTGCCGCGATCCCGGGTCAGATTGCCGACGGGCGTGATTTCATCGGCGACGCGGTGGCGCGCGGCGCGGCCGCGATCCTCGCCCCGCCCGACACCGAACTCGACGGCGATGCGCGGCGGAGCGGCGTGAGGCTGGTGACCGATGAAAATCCGCGCCGGCGGCTGTCGTTGATGGCGGCCTGTTTTTACGGCGCGCAGCCCGACGTGACGGCGGCGGTTACCGGCACCAACGGCAAGACCTCAGTGGCCTGGTTCACGCGCCAGATCTGGTCTCACCTCGGCCACCGGGCCGCCAGCCTCGGCACCCTCGGCATCGACGCCCCGGATCATCACGTGAAGGGCTCGCTGACCACGCCCGATCCGGTCGCGCTGCACCGCGACCTCGCCGATCTCGCCGGGGCCGGCGTCGACCATCTGGTTCTCGAAGCGTCGAGCCACGGTCTCAGCCAGTACCGTCTCGACGGGATTGCCTTCGCCGCCGGCGCCTTCACCAACCTGTCGCGCGACCATCTCGACTATCACCGTACGATGAAGGATTACCGCGCCGCCAAGCTGCGCCTGTTCAGCGTCCTGCTGCGGCCCGGCGCGACGGCGGTGCTCAACGCCGATGCGGCCGATTTCGGACCCTTCAAATCGGCCAGCGCGCAACATGGTTGCCGCGTCATCGGCTATGGCGAAAAGGGCAGGGAAATCCGCCTGCGATCGCTGAAGCCGGTGGCCGACGGGCTCGACATGACGATCGAGCTGTTCGGCGACCAGCACGAGTTGCGCCTGCCGTTGCCCGGCGCCTTCCAGGCCGCCAACGCGCTGTGCGCGCTGGGGCTTGTGGCCGCCTGCGGCGACGATGCGACGCAAGCGGTTAGCGCGCTCAACCATCTCGAAGGCGTGCCGGGACGGCTGCAACTTGCGGCGCGGGCGCCCTGCGGCGCGCCCATCTATGTCGATTACGCGCACACGCCGGATGCTCTGGCCAATGTTCTGAAAGCGCTGAGACCGCATACAGAGGGCCGGTTATGCGTGGTGTTCGGCGCGGGCGGCGATCGCGATCCGGGCAAGCGGCCGATGATGGGCGAGATCGCAAGCAAGCTCGCCGATATCGCGATCGTCACCGACGACAATCCGCGCGGCGAGGACCCGGCCGAAATTCGCCGCCAGATTCTCAGCGCGTGCGCGGGCGCGATGGAATTCGACGATCGCGCGGCGGCGATCCGCGCCGGGGCCGACGCCCTGTCGGCGACCGATGTGCTGGTGGTCGCGGGCAAAGGCCACGAAACCGGCCAGATCGTCGGCAACGAGACACGCCCGTTCGACGATGTCGATCAAGCGCGCGAGGCGGCCCGCGCCCTCGCCCGCGCCCTCGAAGGAACGGGGTCATGACCGCGCTGTGGGACGCGACCGAGGCGCGCGCCGCCACGGGCGGGCGCAATACGTCGGACTGGCGGGCCGGCGGCGTGTCGATCGATAGCCGCTCGATCGCGCGCGACGATCTGTTCGTGGCGATCCGTGGGCCATCTTTCGACGGGCACGATTATGTCGGCCGGGCGTTCGACCGCGGCGCCGCGGCCGGCCTGGTCAGCCATACGCCGGACGGCTTGCCGGATCGCGCGCCACTGCTGATCGTCGATGATACGCTGGACGCGCTGGGCGCGCAGGCCCGAACCGCGCGACGCCGCACCAAGGCGCGCGTCGCCGCGATCACCGGCAGCGTCGGCAAGACCGGCACCAAGGAAGCGCTGCGCCGGGTGCTGGCCGAACAGGGCGAGACCACAGCCAGCGAATCCAGCCTCAACAATCACTGGGGCGTGCCGCTGTCGCTGTCACGCATGCCGGCCGATACCCGTTTCGGCGTATTCGAAATCGGCATGAACCACGCCGGTGAAATATCGCCGCTGTCGGCGATGGTGCGGCCCGACGTGGCGGTGATCACCACGGTCGAGATGGCGCACACGGAATTTTTCGACTCCGTCGAAGACGTCGCCGACGCCAAGGCGGAGATTTTCGACGGCGTGACCCATGGCGGCGCCGCGATTCTCAACCGCGACAATCCCCATTTCGAACGGCTGGCGCGCCACGCATCCGAGCGCGGCATCACGGACATCGTTTCGTTCGGCCGCCATGACGCGGCCGAAATCCGGCTGCTCGACTGCGCCCTCGAAGCCCGCGCGAGCCGGGTCTCCGCGGCGATCCACGGCGCGACGATCGACTACCGCATCGGACTTCCCGGCCGCCACTGGGTAATCAACAGCCTCGCCGTGCTCGCCGCCGTGCGCGCGCTTGGGGCCGATGTGGAACGCGCCGCGGCGGCGCTCGCCGGTCTCGAACCGCTGGCTGGCCGCGGCCGCATCCATGAGGTCGATTTCGGCGCGGGCGAGCTCACGATCATCGATGAAAGCTACAACGCCAACCCCGCTTCGATGCGGGCCGCCATCGAAACACTGGGCGGCATGACCCCGACCGGCGACGGACGACGGATCGCGGTGCTCGGCGCCATGCGCGAACTGGGCGCGGCTTCGGAGTCGCTGCACGCCGAAATCGCCGATCCGTTGCGGGAAAATCATATCGATCTGTTGCATGCGGTCGGCGAGATGCGCGCGGCCCACGACCGCCTGCCCGAAACCATGCAAGGCATGGTCGCCGACAGCGGCGAAGAGTTCGCCGCCGAAATCACCGCGACGCTGCGCGCCGGCGACATCGTGATGGTCAAGGGGTCCAACGCGAGCCGCATGGCGGTCGTGGTCGAGACCTTGCTGGGCGACCAGACGCGGCGGGAGGGGTGCTGAGGAATGCTTTATAACCTCCTCTTCCCGCTGGCCGATGAGTTCGGCATTTTCAACCTGTTCCGCTATATCACGCTGCGCACCGGCGGCGCCGTGGTTACCGCGCTGATCGTGAGCTTCATCTTCGGCCCCGCCATCATCCGC
>CAZPMO010000049.1:0-16894 GCA_964587515.1 uncultured Rhodospirillaceae bacterium
ACCCGGCCACCCACGGGATCGTACGCTATGGGTGGTCGGGTGGGGGAGCGGGCCGGCGCCGATTCGACGTAAGTCGAAAACGCGTTAATCTCCACTTTGATCTTCGCGACGGTACCACGGGAAGAAACCCCTGAGTATCCGGTTCATGATGGTTTCGAACTGCTTGGTCGCGCCCGCCCCGCCGCGCTAATGTGGGCCGACGAGGGGAAGTTTCGCCGGGACACGGGAATGGGCGCGCCGCGCACCATGCTGGACAAGATCTGGGACCGCCACGCCATTGCCGAAAGCGGCGACGGCGAGACGCTGCTCTATATCGACCGGCATTTCGTGCATGACGGCTCGTTCCACGCCTTCAACATGCTGGCGGCCGAGGACCGCCGGGTGCGCCGCCCGGCCCAGACCTTCGCGACGCCGGACCATTACGTCCCGACCACCGGGCGCGCCGCCGCCGATTACGCCGACGGAGAACGCCGCGAACGCGTCGACGGGCTGGCCGACAATGCGGCGGCCCACGGGCTTACCCATTTCGGCGTCGGCGATGCGCGCCAGGGGATCGTCCACGTGGTGGGCCCCGAACAGGGCCTGACCCAGCCGGGTCTGGTGATCGTCTGCGGCGATTCCCATACCGCGACCCACGGCGCGCTGGGGGCTTTCGCTTTCGGCATCGGCGCATCCGAGGTCGCCCACGTACTGGCGACCCAGAGTCTGTGGCAGAAGAAACCGAACGCCATGCGCATTACCGTGGCGGGCGCGTTGCCGTTCGGCGTGACCGCGAAGGATTTGATCCTATCGGTGATCGCGCGTCTCGGGGTCGGCGGCGCGGTCGGCCATGTCATCGAATACGCCGGCGACGCCATCTCCGCGTTGACCGTCGAGCAACGCCTCACGGTCTGCAACATGTCGATCGAGGCCGGCGCGCGGTCCGGGCTGATCGCCCCCGACGAGACCGTCTTCGCCTATCTCAAAGGCCGGCCTTATGCGCCCGGCGACGACCTATGGGATGACGCCGTGGCCCATTGGCGGACGCTCGCCAGCGACGACGGCGCACGGTTCGACCGCGAAATTCATCTCGACGCCGCCGATATCGCGCCCATGGTGACCTGGGGCACCAGCCCGGAAAACGCGTTGCCGATCACCGGGGCGGTGCCGGATCCGGCGGCCGAGGCCGATCCGGACCGCCGCGCCGCGATCGCCCGGGCGCTGGACTATATGGACCTCACACCGGGAACGACCCTCGAAGGACTCGCCGTCGACCGGGTGTTTATCGGGTCGTGCACCAATGGCCGCATCGAGGATTTGCGCGCCGCCGCCGCCGTGATCGACGGCGAACGGGTGCTGGCGCCGACCATCGTCGCGCCGGGATCGGGGCTGGTGAAGGCGCAGGCCGAGGCCGAGGGGCTTGACCGGATTTTCCGCGACGCCGGGGCCGAATGGCGCGAGGCCGGGTGTTCCATGTGCGTCGGCATCAACGGCGACAACGGGCTGCCGGGCGAGCGCTGCGCGTCGACCACCAACCGCAATTTCGTCGGCCGCCAGGGTCCCGGCGTGCGCACCCATCTGATGGGCCCGGCCATGGCCGCCGCCGCCGCGATCGCCGGCCGGCTCACCGATGTGCGGGAACTGGCCCGATGAAGCCGTTCACCCGTATTACCGCGATTGCCGCGCCGATCGACGCCGTCAACGTCGATACCGACCAGATTCTGCCGGCGCGCTACCTCCGCAAACCACGTGGGCCGGACTATCATTCCTATCTGTTCCACGATCTCCGCTTTCATGAAGACGGGACCGAGCGGGCCGATTTCATCCTGAATCGCCCCGAATTCCGGGACGCCCGCATCATCGTCGGCAATCGCAATTTCGGCTGCGGATCGTCGCGCGAAGCCGCTGTCTTCGCGCTCGACGCCAACCATATCCGCGCCGTGATCGCGCCGTCCTTCGGCGATATCTTCCACAATAACTGCTTCAAGAACGGCGTGCTGCCGCTGCGCCTCGACAGGGAAACCTGCGCCGCGCTGCGCCGCGCGTTGAACGAGACGCCGGGCGTGGAAATGACGGTCGATCTGGAGGCGCGAACGGTGACCGGTCCCGACGGGGCGGCGCATGGTTTCGAGATCGACGATTTTCGACGCCGCTGCCTGCTCGAAGGGCTCGACGACATCGCGCTGACCCTGGAGCATGAATCCCGGATGGACACATTCGAGGCCGGCTACCGCCGCGACCGGCCATGGCTGTTTAGCTAGTGCTCTAGTTCAGGAGCTCTCCTTCGCGCCTGCGGTTTCGCTGAACCTCACCTATGGCCAACCATACAGAGTGCCATCTGAAGGCTGCTTCCGCTTCTCCGCGCTCCGCGAGCTCGTGGGCCTTGACGACCGCATAATGGGACGCCTCCTGCCCATGATCTCGGATGGTCGCGTTAGCGGCATGAAATGTTTCACGATCCAGGACGACCATGTCATGCGGCCTCGCGTGGCGATAGCATCGCGCCTGGTTTCAACAAATCCGGGAAATAAGGCAACTCGATCTCCTTGTTCGGATCCGCGCCACCGCTATCGGGCAGTGGCGCGGCGTGGCGTCCGACGATCGCCTTGCAAGAATCGTGCCAAGCCCGTTAACCCGCCAACGCCAAGGCTTTCAGAGGTTAACGAATTGCCGGGTGTAAAGAATTCCGACAGTTTTCCCGAAACCGGATAAATGTTGTAAAATTCACCGACAGGGGCGCTAGCGGAAGGTTGTAGATGCTAGCGGACGGTCCCGAAACGCTGGGCGTGGCCGGCCCGCTCCAGCCGGCCGATCTCGCCGGGGATTAATTCCAGGTCGAGCTGGGTCGCGGGGAAAAATACGCGCTCGGACGGCGCACCCTCGGCCATGGTCACCATGCCGTGCCCCGTCGGAAGATTAACGGTCTGACCCGCCAGCGTGACCGCGTGGCAATCGGAGAAGTAATAATTCCACCGTTCCATAGCCTAGCCCGATTCAGCCGACGTACCGTGCCGGGACTGGCGGCGCGGCGGGCGGAGAGGAAGGACCGGAAGAGATAAAAATCACTGGAATCCGCTGATCGATGGTCATCGCGGGACAGATATATCAAAGCCGCGCCGCGCCCGCCATATCAACCACCACCTGCATCAGATGAATTGCAGAATCCACAGCGACAGCGACGGCACATAGGTCACGACCATCAACGCCAGGATCGCCAGCGCGATGAACGGAACCAGCCCCGGATAGAGCACCGACAATTTGACGCGGAAGATCGCCTGGCCGACGAAAATATTGAGCCCGAAGGGCGGCGTAAAGGTGCCGATGGTGAGGTTCATCACCGCGATGATCCCGAAATGAACCAGGTCGACCCCCAACGCCACCGCGATGTTGGCGAGCAATGGCGTCAGCACCAGGATCGCCGACGCGGTATCCAGAACAGTACCGACCAGCAGCAGAAAGACGTTGATCACCAGCAGCACCAGCCAGCGCGACAGATCGAGCCCGGCGATGAAATCGACCGCAAGCTGGGCCGCGCCGCTGACCGTCAGCAGCCACGAATAAACCCCGGCCACGGCGACGATCACGAAGATTTGCGCCGTCAGGTAGACCGAATCGGCGGCGATATCGAACAGCGCCCGCAAGCGCACCTCGCGATGGATAAACAGCGTGACCACCATCGCGTATACGCAGGCGACGCCGGCCGCCTCGGTCGGCGAAAAAATTCCGGCGTAGATGCCGCCGAGAATGATCACCGGCGCGCCCAGCGCCCAGATGCCGTCCCGCGTGGCCGCGATGAATCCTGCCCAGCTGACCTGCTCGACCTCGCGAATGCCGCGGCGCCGGGCGTGAAAATAGATATAGGCCGCGAAGAATCCCGCCAGCATCAGGCCGGGAAAGATGCCGGCCGCGAACAGATGCACCACCGATGCCTCGGCGGCGTAGCCATAGAGGATCATGGCGATCGACGGCGGGATGATGTTGGAGATGGCCCCGGCCGAGGTCAGCATGCCGGCCGCGAAACGCTCGTCATAGCCCTTCTGTTTCAACGGCTCATAGGTCAGCGAGCCCACCGCGGCGACGGTCGCCGCGGTCGATCCGGAGATCGCGCCGAAAATGGTGGCGGTGCCGACGGCGGTCAGCGGCAGGCTGCCGCGCACGCTGCCGATGATCGAGGCGACCCAGTTGATCAGCCGGATCGAGACGCCGCCCCGGCTCATCAGCTCGCCGGCGAAAATGAAAAACGGTACGGCCAGCAGCGCGAACTTGTCGATCGAGCCGAACATCACCTGATGGATGACGGTCGCGGGATCGTCCGAGAAAAACACCAGCACCGTTGCCGAGGTCGCCAGCAGCACCAGGAAGATGGGGAACCCCAGCACCAGCAGGACCAGCGGCATCCCCACCATCACCCATTCCAAGGCCGGGCCCTCCCCGTCGACGCCGCCATCAGAACCGGCCGCTGATATACGAACGCAGCCGGACCAGCACGGCCAGCACCATGAGGACGAACCCCACCAGCAGGGCGCCGTGAGGCACCACCATGGGCACCCCGGCGGTCACGCTGACCTGGCCGACCCCGTGGATCAGCAAGACGACCTGGAAGGACTGGTAGGCGGCGAAGACACCGCAAACCAGGAATACCATCGTCGTCGCGCCGTTCAGAATGCCGCGCCACGGATTGCCGATGCGCGCCGAGATCAGGTCCATGCGCAGATGCGCGCCGTTGAAGCCAATCGCGATCGCGCCGATGAACACGCACCAGACCACGATGAACACCATGATCTCCTCAGCCCAGAACAGCGCGAAATTAAAGACATAGCGGCTGATGACATTGGCGAAGTTGATGGCGATCCCGGTCAGGATCAGCGTCGCCATCAGCGCCCGCGGCAATGAAACGAACAGCCCGTAAAACGGCGGGCGCGACGCGCCGCCGCCTTCGCTGGGGGTCACTTCCTCGCCGGGCATGGGTTTATCGGACGAAGCGCGCCCCTCCTGGATCAAGAGGGGCGCTGTCTCCGGTCAAACCGGCTCAGTAATTCCGGCCGGTCGCCACGATCTTCTTGTAGAAGGCGCTGAGCGACGGGTTGCCCTTGGTCACGTCGTTGCCGACGCTGGACAGCCGGTTGCGGATTTCCGCGAGATCGCCGGCCGGCAGGGTGATCAGCGTTCCGCCCGCCTTCTTCCATTTGTCGATCATGAAATTCTCGTTCACGTGCGAATAGGCAGTGGCGCGTTCCTGGAGCTTGTTGCCCTCTTCGACCACCATGCGCCGCAGGTCGGCCGGCAGCCGCTTCAACCACGCCCTGCTGACCGCGCCGGTGGAAATGATCAGCGTATCGTCGGTGCGCGTCAGCACCGTGCCGAGATTGATGAATTTGAACACCACATAGACCACCGCGCCGCTCATGGTGCCGTCGATGACGCCGCGCTGCATCGAGGGAACCACTTCGCCGAGCGGCATGGGCACGGCCGAGGCACCGAAGCGGCGCATCTTTTCGCGTTCGGCGGCGGTCGCGTTCACGCGCAGCTTCTTGCCCTTGAAGTCCGACAGCCGGCGCAGCGGGTTCTTGCCGCCGAAATAATGCGCCGTCGAATGGGTGAACACCGAGACCACCTCGAAGCCCTTGTTGGCGCCGAGCCCGAGAATGTCCTTATTGAGCGTGGCGTCGTGCAGCACCTTGGAGGCGTGCGCCTTGCTCTTGAACAGCACCGGTATCGAAAACGCGCCGAAGCGAGGGTCGATGCCGGCGAAGAAATCGGCGGGCGCGACGAACGCCGCCTGGGTGCCGAGCTGCACGCCTTCGATCTGGCGCGGCACGGCGCCGAGCTGACTCTTGGGGAACACCTTGACGGCGATGCGGCCGCCGGAGCGTTTCTCGACCGCGTCCTTATACCAGAGCGCCCACTGATGCTGGACATCCTTGAAGGTCGCGAGACCGATCTTCATGGTGAATTCGGCGGCGCCGGCGCTGCTCGCCAGAAGAGTGATTCCCGCGATGGCGCCCAGAACGGTTCGTGCGATACGTGTCGACATTTCACTTGCTCCCTGAAAATTATTTTATTGAGTGGCGGCGATCGCCTACCACACCAGATCGCCTTCCCGGATCAGCAAGAAGGCCTCCTTGTCTTCCGTGAACGGGGCATGCGGCACACCGATGGGAAAGCGGATCCAGCTTCCCGCGACGTAGGTATCGTGTTCGTCCTTGAAGACGCCTTCCACGATCAGCGTTTCCTCGCCCATGGAGTGGTCGTGGCTCGGAATATTCTTTTCCGGATACACCTTGCCGTAGCGCGAAGTGTCGATGCCGTGCTCGTCGCGATAGAAATGGACCACGTCGGCGCCACGATGGGGGAACGCCTTCCACTCCACCGTCTCGGTATCGATGACCATACGCTCTTCGTTATCGCGGAACGGGTTGCGGCGTTTCATGTAAATTACGCAGCCGTCCTTGGTCGACGGCGCTTGCGTCGAACCGGCCGGAATCCTGATGAAGGTGCGGGGGCCATAATCGCCGTTGCCATCGGAATAGTCGCCTTCCATTACGAACGTGTCGACCCGCTGGAACAGCGATTCGGTGGGCAGGGTGGTGCCTGGCTCCAGCTTGATCAGCGCCGTTTCGCGGCCCTTCTCCGGATCGTTGACGCGTTCCAGCAGCTTCTGCGAAACGCCCGCGACGCCGGTGTCTTCCCACGGCATGTCGGCGGTGTGCATGCATATGACTGCATCTGGATCGGCGTTGAATTCAGCTAATTCGGCCATAGGTTCCCCCTTTGGTGCGTCCGTGAATTGTTCGGGAAAAGCGGGTTCATGTCGAACCGCCGTCTCCCAATCATCGTTCAATTTTTCGTTATCATTGGCGAAAGGCGCTTCGCGAAAATGATTATTGGCGGCGTTAGGCCAAAAGTCCACAATTGAGGTTGGATGTGGACAGCGGGTCGGCCCTGCGGCAATACTTCGCCCAATATTGAAACGAGTTCGTCAGAAGGCGGACCACCGCGAAGAAATGTTTAGGGGGAGGACCGATATCATGGCGGATCCGATCGTGGCTCAGAAGAGCCCGTACAAAATCGAGCTTAAGGCAACTTACCGATACGCGTGGTGTTCCTGCGGGCGCAGCGACTTCCAGCCGTTCTGCAACGGTGCCCATTCCGAGACCGGCGGCGAATTCGAGCCCATCGTGTTCACCGCGGAGAAGGACGAGACCGTCTATCTGTGCGGCTGCAAACACACCAGCGAGGGCCCGCGCTGCGACGGCAGCCACAAGACCGTCGCGTAACTTCTATTCCGACAGGAAATCGGCGACCAGGCGGCAGAAGCGCGCATTCTGCTCGATCTGGGTCCAATGACCGCATTGACCGAACACATGTAGCTGGGCGCGCGGGATCAGCCGGCTCAAGCGGATGCTGGACTCCAGCGGGATGACGCGATCCTCGCGGCCATGGACGACCAGGGTCTCGTGCGGCAGGGCGCGTAACGCATGCTCGCTGCACGCCATCCCCTGGATGTGGCGTTGGCGCGGCGCCGGGAACATGGACGCGTATGATTCCTGATAGCCGGGCCGGATGCTCGCCTCATAGCGCATCCGCACCAGATCATCGGTCACGATTCCCTGGTTGAAAGCGAACAGTTCAATCAGTTCACGCATGTTCTCGAACGACGGCTCATAGCCCCAGACCGCGTCAAGCCCCGGGGTAAGTTCGAATTCGATCCCCGACGAGCCCATCAGCACCAGCTTGTCGACGCGCGACGCGTGGCGGGTCGCCAGCGCCAGCGCCAGCCCGCCGCCGAACGAATTGCCGACGATGCTGGTCTTTTCGATATCCAGCGCGTCCAGCAGCCCGATCGCGTGATCGACCCAAATGTCCATATGGTAGCGCGCGTCGGCCGGGCGTTCGGTATATCCGAAGCCGACCATATCGGGCGCGATCACCCGGAAATTCTCCGCCAGCCTGGGCAGAACCGTGCGCCAGTTGGCCCAGCCGGTGACCCCGGGTCCCGAACCGTGCAGCAGCATCACCGGCGCGCCGTCACCCACATCATGGGTGTTGGTGGCGATTCCCGCCGCCGTGACCGTGCCGCCAATTTCCGGATCGTGGTTGCCGGCCATGTTCTTCTCCCATGAAGGTCCGTGCCCACTATAGACGCAGAAGGGTCTTGTGGCGCGCTTCGATCCGCGCCATATAGGGGTCTGTCTTCAACAACCGAAAGGAGGTGATCCAGTGTCTGATTGTCTAGAAATGCGGCTTACGGTCGCCGTGGCACGGGTCTTCGCCTTAACGGAGATTCACGTCGCGTGACGCGACGCACAGCGTCGCGGTCCTGACCGGGCCGCGCTCTGACAGGCGATGGGCCGCCCCCTGGGGCGGCCCTTCGTTCATCCGGAATTCAATTCAGGACCAGTGAACGAAGCCATGGGCGGTGCCGGTGCCCGCCTCCGAGCGGTAACACGGCACATAATCGACCTCCGCCATCTCCAGCCCTGTCCCCTCGAGCGCGCCGAAGGCCGCGATCCAGTTCTTGGTCTCCGACGTGCCAGATTGCATCACCGGTTCGGGAAAACCGGTGAGGATTTCGATATCGCCGGCCCGCATCGCGTCCAGCACGGCCCGGTCGAACGCCTCGTCGATCACGAAGTGCGATAACCCGCCCGACGCGATCACCGCCACCGTAAGATCCTCCTCCCACGACCGGATCGCGCGCCCGATCGCGCGGCCGAATTCATAGCAGCGTTTGGCGCTCGGCTGGTTGGGCGGATAGAAGGTATTGAGGATGACCGGCACGCTGGGAACCGGATCGTCCCCCATGATCTGGCGGTAGACAAAACCATAGGCGTGCGGGATGCCGCTGTTCCAGGGATTGCCGCTATTGGGCAGCACGGTCAGTTGCGCGACGTCGAACTCATCGCCCATCAGCGATCCGATCAGGTGGCGGCCGAGCCGGGGCAGGCCGGGATAGCGGGCGATTTCCAGCGGATGGTGGCCGCGTTCGGCGACCGCGACGCCGGGCGGCATCATCGCCCGCTGCTCCTCGGTGGCGGGGATGTTTTCAATCGTCTCGCCGTGGAACACCGCAAACGCCGGCATGATATCGTCGCCGAAGATCTCGCGCTGGTCGTTGCCGACGATCACCGCCACGTCAGGCGCGACATCGCGGAATTTCCGGGCCATGTCCGCCATGGCCGCGCGGCACGCCGCGTGACGGAAGCGCCAGACCTCCATGGCGTATTCGTCGTCCAGCCCGTCATCCTTGCGCGCCGCCTCCAACGCTTCGAAATCAAAGGCCCGGCCCCGGAACCACAGCTCCTGGTTATTGCGGTCCGCGCGCACGCGCTGCCCCCATTGCTCGGGCGGCGTCGACAGCATGGGGCCGTGCGAGGTTCCCATGCCGAGAACGATTCTGGCCATGCGGTTTTTCCCCGGACTCAGTCTTTTTCGACGAAGTCGTGTGGCCGCATCTTGATCCCCATGACCTCCTCGTATTCGCGGCGCACCTCGTCCGGCTGGCCGACCTGATAGCGGAACTGGTCGGCCGCGACGGGGTTTTCCGCGCCCTGATAGCGGGAAAGTTCGTCACGCTCGAGCCCGTCTTCCAGCAGCTTCCGCGTGATGATGGGAAGCCTGATAGAAGTGTTCTCCGACGGATCGCGGATGATCGCCTTCGGGTCTCCGCCCTCGGCGATTGTTTCCATGTCCTGGAAGAACCGGTCGCGGATCATGATAACGCCGCGATCGCTGCGCCCCAGATGTTCGCGGGTACGGTCCGTGACCGTCCCCTGACCCACCCAGGCGATGAAGTCCTGGTTCATGATGTGACTGGTGATCCAGCGACCCGTTTCGGGATCGACGATGGGGCTGGTCCAGTGCGGAATGCGATCCTGGACATAGGGTTCGCGGTCCTTGGGCACCCGGTTATAGAACCAGCCGACGCTGAGCGTGTTGCCGTCGTCGATGGGCACGCGCCATTCGAAATGGGCGCCGGTATAGAGTGCGTTGGGCCACAGGCAGGCGCGCCCCACCGTCCACAGCGGATTGGTCTCGTCGGTGTCTTCGCGAATTCGGCGATAGCGGAAGCCGTAATCGAATTCGTCGAACTCGATTTGCACATGCTTCGGCGCATAAGGCGCGCGCCGCCCTTCAAGCCTGACCTTCCAGTTCGCGTGCATCCATTCGAAATGGATCGGGTCGATGGAATTCTCCTGGCACTGAAACCAGTTGCAGGGAATTTCGGAGAACACGATCTGAACGAAGCCGTTGGCCCAGGTGAAGGGCTCCCAGTTGGGCACCAGCGGGCGCGGCTCGGGCCCGAGATAGGCCCACAGCAGCCCCGCTTTCTCCTCCACCGGATACGCCTTGATGCGGATTTTTTCCTTGAAGCGGGCTTCGCGATCGACCGTTTCCTCGAACGGCTGTTCGATGCAGCGCCCGTCGGCGTCGAACAGCCAGCCGTGATAATTGCAGCGCAGCCCGCATTCCTCCACGTAACCATACGACAAATCGGCGTTCCGGTGGGGGCAGCTTCGGTCGACCAGACCAAACGCGCCGCCGAGATCCTTGTACAACACCAGATCCTCGCCCATCAGCCGGACCGGTTTGGTTTCCGTGTCCTCGAACTCGCTGGCCGCGGCGATCGGCTGCCAGTAACGGCGCATCAGGTCGCCCATTGGGGTTCCCGGATCGGTCTGGGTGAGCATGTCGTTGTCGGACTGGCTGAGCATTTTTCTTTCCCTTGGTATTATCCCCAGACGTCGCGCGCGACCTCGACGGCGAGGCGCAGCTTTGCCCATTGCTGGTCCTCGCTGAGAACGTTGCCGGCGGTATGGCTGGCGAAACCGCATTGCGGGCTGAGACAGAGCTGGTCGAGAGCCACGAATTTTGTCGCCTCGTCGATGCGCCGCTTTATGTCGTCCGCCGTCTCGAGCGCGCCGAACTTGGTGGTGATCAACCCCAGCACCACGCGCTTGCCCGGGGGCACGAAACGCAGCGGCGCGAAATCGCCGGCGCGGTCGGAATCGTATTCGAGGAAAAAGCCATCGACCGCGACCTCGTTGAACAAGACCTCGGCGACGGGTTCGTACCCGCCCTCGGCCATGCCCCGGCTGACCGAATTGCCGCGGCACAAATGGATGGTCGCGGTCATGCCGTCGGGGCGGCCGGCGATGCACGCGTTGATCAGCCGCGCATAGGTGTGGGGCAATTTCTCCAGATCCTCGCCCAGCGACCGCGCCCGTTCGCGCATGCGGTCGTCGCACAGATAGGCGAGATTGGTGTCGTCGAGCTGGACATAGCGACAGCCCCGCGCGGCGAGGTCGTGGATTTCGGCCCGCCACACCCGCGCGAGATCGGCGAAGAATTCGTCCATGTCGGGATAGGCTTCCTCGCTGACGCCGTCGCGCCCGCCCCGGAAATGCAGCATGGACGGCGACGGGATGCAGACCTTCGCGGTCCGTGTCGTGATTCCGGCGAGGAAGGTGAAATCACGGCGCTGGATGCCGTCTTCCGGCCAGCCGAGGCGGGCGGTGGTGCGTGGCGTCGGCGGCGCCCAGTCGCGCATGACCCCGCCGATGGGCGTGTTCTCCCGGTTGCCGCGCGCCGGCTCGCCCAGGGTGACGCCGGCGATCCGGTTGAGGAAATCGCCCGACCACGACGCGCGCCGGAAGTCCCCGTCGGTAATGGATTCGAGCCCGGAGTCTTCCTGCTTTCGGACCGCATCGCGGATCAGCCGGTCCTCGAGTTCGGCCAGATCCTCCGCGGTGATCTCGCCGGCCCGGTTTTTCTCGCGCGCGGCCTTGAGTTCGTCGGGACGCAGCAGGCTGCCCACCTGATCGGCGCGGAACGGTCCGGTCCGCGAAACTGTTCCCTCGACACCCACTCCATGCTCCCTGTCACCGTGTCTCGGCCTGGCGCGCAGAGTTGATCATAAGTGCGTTCATCGCAAACGCGTAGGCCCGTTTCCAATCACGGAAAAACCATCCTGGCGTGCAATTCGTTACTTAATTGCCAGTCGGCGATTTAGGGTTTGTTCAGGGAAAAATGATTAGGTCGAGATCGCGGATCGGGAGTCCGATCCATGCCGCGTGACGGCGGATTTCGGCGAATTTGCCGCCGATGGTTGGAGTCCCAGTTATGAGCGCTCAGGCGAATCAAGCGAAGCCCAAGGTCTCGTTCTTCGACAGGAAGGTCACATACGAGATCATGGTCAGCCGGAACGGAAGATGGGTCATCGATTCCACCCATCCCGCCAAGTCCGCCGCCATGCCGCGCGCGCAGGAATTGCTGGGGAGCAACAAATTCGACGCCGTCCGGGTGACCAAGGAAATCGAGGGGAGCAAGGAAGAGATCGTCTTCGAGCAGGAATCCGCCGAGAAGGCGGAAAAACCGATCTCGATTTCGCCGATCGAGGAAGCCGCTGTCTGTTCCACGCTTGACGACCTGACCACTTTCCCGGCCCGCAAGACCACCGGCCGGCTTCTCCGGGCTTATCTGGACGAACAAAACCTTACCGGCCTCGAACTTTTGCACGACCATCTTCACCTGCGCGGCCTGGCGCGCATGGAAAGCCTCTACAATCAGGGCATTCACAGAATCGCGTCGATCCAATCCCGCGCCCTGGGGGAAGATGCCTCGCCGCGGTTGGATCTGCTTTTCAATCTCGCGGCCAAGGTCACCGACCGGACCAAGAAGCTCAAGGGGATCGAGCCCTATCTGACCAGGATGAACGACGACGGTCTGACGGCGACCCTCGGCATGATCGAAGAATCCATCAAGCCGGTATCCAGGCGGTTCTTCACCTGCGCCGTGCTTGGCCGGTATGTCGGTCAGGAGCGCGACTGGAATGCGAAGCTGGGCCTGGTTCTCGACTTGCTGGACAAGCAGCCGGACGACGAAGCGCTTACCCATCTGGACGAAATCTGCGCTGAAATCGTCGACGGCTCCGTGGCGATCAAGGGGATTCTCGGCACCCGGCCGGATCTGGCGAGCGCTTTGAGCGCGATGGTCCAGCTCGCCGTGGGCCGGTATGAATCGACGAAAAAAGGCAATGAACTCCTGGACCGTTTCAACGGGGCGATGGCGGCGCATGCGATGCCGGCCACGGCGGGAGTACTGCTCGATAGGGCCGCGCGCGCGGTCGTCGGAATTCAACCGCTGACCAGGAAGAACGCCGTCGCCGATCGGGCCGCCTTCACATCTCTTATGAGCGACCTGATTTCCGACGGCGGACTGTCGGGCGGCGCTGATATGAGCAGGGCCGTCACCCAGCGCGCCCGAATCGTGATGAAGACCGGCGACACCGACCTCACATCCACGGAAGGCGTGAATTGCATTATGGCGATGCTGCCCAGCAAGGCGGTGAGTATCGGTTATCTGTTGGATTTGTGCGGCTCGGAATTCGCGGTCAGGCACCAAGAGGTGGTCATCAAGATCCTCATGGGCGTCGTCGACTCTCTGACGTCGATGAGCGACCTGCTGCCGCCCGGCGCCTCTCCCGAGGAAGCTGCCCGGGCGGTGGAGGATCTGCGTAATCGCGGCGGCGACAATGCGCTGGGCCAGGAGATCGGCGCCTTGATCTCGAAAAAGCTCGATGGCGTCCGGTCCGGAAACAAACATCCGGAGAACGACATTACGGCCGACGTCATTGCTTCCCAAAGCCGCGAGGTCTCAAAAAACAAGGCCGAAAAGGCGGCCCAGAAGAACCGCGTCTACCAGCCCGGCGACATCATTTTCCGCCAGGACGATCCCGGCGACGAGGCGTTCATGATCGATTCGGGAGAGGTCAGAATCTCAACCCGATCGGAGAACGGCGAGGTCGTGCTGGCGGAGCTTGGCCGCGGCGAGATATTCGGGGAGATGGCGCTGATTGATAATCAACCCCGCATGGCGACGGCGACGGCCGTGACGGAAACGTCGTTGTCGGGCTTCCCGCAGGAATCCTTCAAGAAACGGTTTGACGCGCTGGCCGAGGAAGACCGGATCATGCACCATTTGATGAAGGTCTTCGTGCAACGGCTGCGCCAACGCGCCAGCGACCTCTAAATCTGAAGTCCCGACAGGCTGTTCAAACGTTATCGGGGCTGTGCACGCGGTCCAGCAGATTGATCAGCGTCTCGCGTTCGTCGTCGTCGAGCTCGCGCAGCACGTCGGCCTCGTGCTGATAGGCGAGTTCCTTGAGTTCCGCGAGCAGCGCCGCGCCGTCGTCGGTGAGCCGGAGAGCGTGTGAGCGCCGGTCCTGGGCCGAAACCTCGCGCACCACCAGCCCCTGGCTTTCGAGTCGGTCGATGATCTGTACCAGGGTCGAGCGGTCGAAACGCAGCGCCTCGGCGACCGAGGACTGGCTCAAGCCCGGATTGGATTCGATAAGCAGCAGCGTGCCGAATTGCGGCGCCGATATGCCGCGCTTGCCCATGGTCGCGTTGTAATGCTGAAACACCGTCACCTGGGCGCAACGCAAATGATAGCCGATGAGCTTTGGCAGCAGCCCCATATCGATGGGCGCGCCGCGTCCCGGCGGACGTCTTGCCCGGCCGCGCCGCGCGTCGGCGCCGGGTTCTTCTGGCGGGTTGGAATCGGCCATCTCTCCGCGCCTCAGCCGATCGTGACTTTTAGGTCGGCCACGCCGTCGACATGGACTTCGATCACATCCCCCGCGACCACCGGGCCGACGCCTTCGGGCGTCCCGGTATAAAGGAGATCGCCGGCTTGCAACTCCACCAGCCCCGAAAGATAGGCGATGCTTTCGGGCACGTTCCAGATCATGTCGGAAATGTCGCCCCTCTGTTTTTGCTCGCCGTTCACCTTCAGCCAGATCGCGCCCGTCGCGGGGTGTCCAATCGTGGCGGCCGGCACGATGGCGCTGCACGGAGCCGATTTATCGAACCCCTTGCCCATGTCCCAGGGCCGGCCCTTATCGCGCGCCGCGCCCTGGAGATCGCGCCGCGTCATGTCGAGCCCGACCCCATAGCCGTAGATATGATCGTTCGCCTTGTCCTCGGCGATGTCCACGCCGCCGGTGGCGATCGCGACGACAAGTTCGCCCTCGTAATGGAAGTTCTCGGTCTTCGGCGGATAGGGGATCGTGGAGTCGCCGGGCACCACCGCATCGGCTGGCTTCAGGAAGAAGAACGGCGGCTCGCGCAGATCGGAGCCCATCTCGAGCGCGTGCGCCGCATAGTTGCGCCCGATGCAGTAAACGCGCCGGACCGGAAACCGGTCAGCGCTGTCGATAACCGGGACGGACGGGATTTCCCAGGACGGAATGACAGTACCCATTCGAAAAGATTCCTCACTATTCGTCGTGATCAAAGAAAGAAGTAACTACCACCGTCGCTGCCGAGGGGCCAGCGCCACGCCCGATCACGCGCCCACCGTCGCCACATCCGGCAGTTTGAGACCGAGCTTGCCCTCGACCAGATCGCGCGCCCGGTTGATGTAATCCTCGCGCATTTCATCGTTACTGCGAAGCTTGATGCCCCACTTGCGGAAAATCTCGTTGTTCTTCGAATCCGAAGCGCCGAAGAAGGCCGGCATCTGCGGGAATATGGTATCGAGCGCCTTCTGGACATCGGCCCGCGACGCTTCGTCCTCGATCAGGTCGGAACAGAAATCCTCGCCGAACTGGGCATGGAACCGTTCCTCCGGCATGGTCATGCGGGCAAGATTGCGAAGCGGGTGAAAGGTGCAGTGCAGCAAATCCTCGACCTGCAAAATTTCCGCCAGGTCGCCGACCAGCTTGAGGACGCAGAACTCCTCCCAGCTTTCCATCGGGAAGTCCATGATGCTGAGCGGCTTCTTGCCGCCATCGCGCGGGATCAGATCGTCATGGGAAATGCCAACCGCTTCGCCGAGTTCCGCGAAGCGAATGTGATGACCGTACTCCTCCATCGCGACGCGGCAGGTAAGCCATTTCGCATAGGGGGTCGGCGCGAGTGCGATCGCGGGCTCATCGAACACCTGGGAGCCATAGAGTTCGTTGATTGCGTGGCTGCGCACAATCTTCTGGATCGCCGTCTGATATTCTTCCGGCTGTTTGAAGAATTCCTCGACGGTCTTGACTTGATCTTGTTGTGTTTCCGTCATTTCCCTTCTCCTGGATTTCTAAATCTCGGGGTCGGTGTTGAAAGTCTCGAGATCGGTGACAAGCTCGACGAACTCGTCGCCGAGTTGGGTATCGATGGTGCGGCCCAACGTGTCGATGTCCCATTCCGCGCCTTTCGCGATGATTTTTTTGCCCGGGCGGGGCTGTGAGAAGACGAAGACCTCGCGTCCGCGCACGCCGAATATCTGACCGCTCACATGCTGGGCCGCGGACGTACACAAATAGGCGACCAGATTGGCCACATGGTTGGCCGGAACTTTCAGGGCGCGCTCCTTATAGGCCGCCTGATCGTCATTGGCGGGCTGGATCATTTCCGTCACCCGCGTATGGGCGAAAGGCGCGACCGCGTTGCAGGTCACACCGGTTCGCGCCATGTCGAGCGCCGTGATGCGGGTCAGAGACGTCAGGCCGCCCTTGGCGCTGGCGTAGGACGCCTGGCCGTAATTGCCGTAATAGGCGGCGGTAGACACCAGATTGACGATCCGACCCCAGTCATAGGCGCCGTCGTCGCCTTCGGCGCCGCGCCCGGCCTTGGCCTGCTCGCGCATTACCGGCGTGGCCGCGGCCACCAGATAGAACGCGCCGGACAGATTGTTGCGGATCACCGTATCCCAGTCGTCGGCGCTGCTCTTGAAGACAAACGAATCTCGCAGGATCGCGGCGTTGTTGACGATGATGTCGATGCCGCCGAATTCCTCGACGGCAAGCTCGACCGCATCCTTCGCGGCGGCCTGGACCGACATGTCCTTGGTATAGGCCCTGGCGCGTTCGCCCAGCCCGTCGGCGAATGCTTCCGCCACCGAAGGGTCCTGATTGCGCCCATCG
>CAZPMO010000049.1:16973-27734 GCA_964587515.1 uncultured Rhodospirillaceae bacterium
CCCCGCGCCGATCCCACGCGCGCCTCCCGTGACGATGGCCGCGCGGCCGCTGAGCAGTTCGGTGTCGGTCATGATTTGGTCTCCAGAGCCATCTTCTCCGCCTCGGTGTAGAACGCGTCCGCGTGAATGTCGATACGCCGCATGCCGCGCTCCAGAAACATTGCCGTTGCGGCCTCGACCATCGGCGGTGGACCCGCAAGATAGGCCTTGCAGCCATCGAGATCATCAAAATCCGACGCCACCGCATCATGCAGAAAGCCGGTGCGGCGGGAGGTATCCATTGCCGGCGCACCGGACAGAACCGGCACGAAGCGCAAATTCGGATGGTTTTTGGCCTGCACCGCGTAATGATCCACGAGATAGAGATCGCGTTCCTCGCGAACGCCGAAATAGAGATGGATGTCCTGTTCCATGCCGAGCGCCAGCGCGCGTTCGACCAGTGATTTGATGGGCGCGAGGCCGGAGCCGCCGGCCAGCGCCACGATCGGCCCGCGATGGGCTTCGCGCAGCCACGATGTGCCGAACGGACCCTCGATGGAAACTTCCTCGCCGAGCGCGAGCGTTTCCGCCACATAGGCGCTCGCCGCGCCGCCGGGCACACGACGGACATGCAACTCGATCCCCGGATCGTCGGGCTGGTTGGCCATGGAATAATCGCGTGGCTCCTGCCCGGCGAAGCTAACCGTGCAATATTGCCCGGCCGAAAACAGGAACGGGCCGCCGGAGATCACCTCGAGGCGGACGCGCCTGATGTCGTGGGTCATGTCGTCGAGCGCCGTGACCCGGCACGTGAGGCGGCGGATCGGATGGCTCACCGTCTCGTCCTCGCCAAGCCAGGCGATTTCGACGTCCGACCACGGCACCGAGCGACAGGCCAGCACCAGCCCGTCTCGCTTCTCGTCCTCGGTCAGTGCGAAATCGGAAAAGGGCGACATCTCCACTTCGCCGGAGATCAGCCGCGACTTGCAGGCGCCGCAATTTCCCGACCGGCAGCCATGGGGATAGGGAACGCCTTCGGCAAGCGCGGCCTCCAAAACCGTCTGGCCCATCTCGACCGCGACTGGGTCGTCGCGTCCCTCGATTTTCACGGAAAAGGTCAAGATTTCCCCCACCGGGCCAGCAATTCAATTGTTTAAAACAAAACAATTGAATTGCAAACATTATCGATTTCGTTTGTCGTCTTCAAGAGATAATGTCGGTGTTGCGTGCCGCGGAAACAACCGGAGCCCGGCGGTTTTCCCGATGCGCCGGGGTCAGTTCCCACCCTGGCTGGCGTGCAGGCGCTGGACGAGGAAACTGCCGACGCCGAACCGATACGGACAGGTCAGCTTGCCGAACTGGTTCTTGAATCCGTTGAAGCAGTTAACCCGGCTGATTTGCAGCCGTCCCACATCGCTGCATTTATCGTAGAGATAGATGTTGAAATAATCGCGATCCAGCGCGCCGATCGACTGGCCCTTGTACACGCGATTGCTTTCGATCAGCCGCACCGCGTATTGCATGATGAGCTTCGGGTTGGCCGATTTGTCCGAACCCTTCTTATTCAGGTTGACCGTGAAATCGATTGAGCATCCCGCATGGCCGACATCGAAAAAGCGGAAAATCTCCCGGAAACCCGGAAGATTGATGGCGTATTTGTTGGTGACGCGCGAAAGCGCGAATTCAATATCGATTTTTTCCGCCGCGACTGCTGTCTGCGGCAGGACCAGCACCGCGAGAACCGCGAGCCGGACCGCCATGCCGCGTCCCGCGCCCATCATACGATCCTGACCATCACGTGGCCGTCCTTGATGCAGAAACCGGCATATTCGTATTTCACGCCGCTGTCGGCGACGAATTCCCTGAACGCCTTGAATTCGTGTTCGCGCCAGTTGGGATAGTTGAAATATTCGTCGAACACGATGACGCTGCCGGGCGCGAGCCGGCCGCCGAGTTGGGAAAACACCGTGCGGGTCGAGGAATAAATGTCGCAATCGACATGCAGCAGCGCGATCCCGCCGGGATGGGTCTCGGTAAAATGGGGAAGGGTTTCGTCGAACCAGCCGACATGGAGCTGGGCGTTTCCAGGCACCTTGGGCAGACGCCCCCGTCGGGTGAACTTGCCGCGGCGCTCGAATGTGCCGGCCCAGTCCTCGGGCAAGCCTTCGAAGGAATCGAAGCCGTGCACCGTGCGGTCGGTGAGGCCCGCGATGTGGCGCAGACTGCGCCCGTCCTGGACGCCGAATTCGAGCATCAGACCTTCATCAGCGGCGCGCTCGACGGCGAATTCAAGCAAATCCCAGCGGTCGTTGAACAGCAACGCATCCGACATGTTTTTTTGGATGTAATCCAGCGTGTCGCGCTTGGCGGCCATCTGGAGATCGACCAGCAGATAGCGGGCGTAATATTTGTACATGAAACGGCGGAACAGCCGTTCGGACATGGGCGTCTTGCGTTTCATGACGACTTTCCGTCCTCCCGCGCATCGGTGGCGCACTTGATATAGGTGAGGATCGGATAAAGCGCCGAAAACAGCGCCAGCGCCAGCCCGGTGGCGCCTTCGCGATAGCCCTTGCGCGAGACATACGACTTGAAGAAGCGCGAGAAGATCCGGCGCAGCGAGGAGAACAGGCCCGGCGCGCGCCCGTCGGCGCGGGCCTGGGCGGCGGCCAGCGTCGAGTACCGGTTCAGCCTGTCGAACATGTCGGCGATCGAGCGGTCCACATAATGATCGATGCGCCCGTCGAGGCGGCCCGCCGTCCCTGACATCTCGATGGCCGGATGAACGCGTTGACGGCCCCAACTTTTGGCCCCCTCCGAGAACAGGCAGTTCTTCTGGTTGACGCCGTTATAGGCGCCCCAGCCGTGAACAACCGGCCGGCCGCCGACGTGATTGGTGTACCGAATTGCGAAATAACCCGGCGCGGCGGTGCGGATAGCCGCGCAGATTTCCTCGCCGAGGTCGCGCGGCACGCGCTCGTCGGCGTCGATCTCCAGAATCCAGTCGCCGGCGCAGGCCGCGATGCCGGCGTTACGCCGGTCGCCCTCGACTTCCCAGGCGCCGTCCAGCACGGTCGCCGAAAAGGACTCCGCGATGCCGCGCGAGCCGTCGGTGGAACGGTCGAGCACCACCACGATCTGGTCGGCGAAACGCAGCGCCTCAAGGCAGGCGGCGAGCTGTTCTTCTTCGTTGCGGATCACCACCAGCGCCGACAATGTGGGCGCGTTGTCGCCACTGCTTTTCGGGCGGGCGGGCGTCTCGGTCATCGTCGCCATCCTGTTCCTCAGCCCCAGACCTCGGCCGCGGTCTCGACCACGAGGCGCAGCTTCGCGACCTGGTCTTCATAGGTGACCGGGTTGCCGACCACGGCGGAAGAGAAGCCGCATTGCGGGCTCAGCCCCAGCCGTTCCAGCGGCATGTACTCGGCGGCGGCCGCGATTCTCGCCTTCAGGGCAGCCGGGTCTTCCATCTCCGGCAGTTTCGACGACACCAGCCCCAACACCACGAATCTGTCGTCGGGCATCGCGGCCAGCGGCTCGAATCCGCCGGCGCGATCTGTGTCGTATTCCAGGAAGAACACATCAACGTCGAGCTTGCGGAACAGCTTTTCCGCGACGGCCTGATAACCGCCCTCGGAAAGCCAGGTTCCCTTGAGATTGCCGCGACAGAGATGGAGGCCGGCGGTCATTTCGGCCTGGCGCCCTTCGAGACAGGCGTTGGTAAGATCGATGTAACGGTCGAGCAGATCCTCCGGATCGATGCCGCGCGCTTCGAGCTGGCCGCGCAGCGCCGGGTCGCACAGCATGGGAAACGGGACGTCGTCGATCTGGACATAGCGCGCGCCGCGCGTCGCCAAATCCGCGATGTCTTCGCGATAGGCGGCGGCGAGATCGGCGAACTCGGCGTCGAGATCGGCGTAGATCGCGGGATCCGGCGCTTCCGCGCCGCCCAGGAAATGCATCGTGGCGGGCGAGGGCAGCGTTATCTTGGGCGTGCGCGCGGTGACCGAATTCAGGAAATCGAACTCCACGCCGGAGTTGGATTTGACGCGCCTGATTGGCCCGGTGCAGCGCGGCGCCACGAACTCGTGCGCGCCGCCGCTCCCATCGTAGAACCGGAACGAAGACGGCGCGAAGTCAAGCCCATCCACCGCGTCGACGAAATGCGAAATATAGGTGGTGCGCCGGAACTCGCCGTCCGTGACCAGCTGGAGCCCGACCTCCTCCTGCATACGGACGACGTCGCGGATGCAGCTTTCCTGCGCGGCGCGGAATTCGTCCTCCGTGATCTCGCCGGCGGAGAACGCGCGGAAGGCGCGCCTTGCCTCCTCGGGACGCAGCAGGCTGCCGATATGTTCGGCATGAAAGGGAGGTTCTGATCTCGCCACCATCATGGTCTCCGGTATGCTCTGGTGGGGCAAGCATTAAGGGGCGCGGCGCGGCTTGGCAACGGCTTGTTGCTGCTCTAGAAATATTTCAACCACCGGAACGGGCGGAGAGGCAGGATGGCGGAAGACCGCAGGGAGGCAACGCGTCGCGTCTGGCTGGAGACGATCGCGCGGCACAAGAAGGACCCCGACGCGCCTGTTAATGCGCGCTACTGGTCGGAGGCGCTGGAGACCGCGTCCCGCGACGAGACCATCGCCATCCAGAACGACAAACTCGCCGCCGCGACGCCGTTCCTGTACGAGAACAGCGGTTTTTACCGCCGCCGCTTCGATCGGCTGGGACTTGTCCCCGACGATATCCGCACCACCGACGATCTGGTCAAATGGCCGGTGGTCGATAAATCCGAAATGATGGAGGACGCGGCGGAGAACCCGCCTTACGGCACCTATTGCACCATCGGCGAAGACGAATGGCGCGATCGCGGCTGGATGCTGTTTTCCTCGTCCGGCTCCACGGGTGTTCCGCGCGTCTTTCGCTATACCCAGACCGACCGGGTGTTGTGGGCCTGGGCCAATGCGCGGGCGCTGCATGCGATGGGCATCCAGCGCGGCGAGACGGTCTTCCCGATCAGCGGCTATGGCCCGCATGTCTGGATGTGGGGCGCGATTGTCGCCTGGGCGCATATGGGCATACCCGTGATCCCGGGCGGCGGGCTGGACGCCGAGGCGCGGGCGCGCATCATCGACCGGTTCAGCCCGACCGTGCTGGCCTGCACCCCGTCCTACGCCTCCTATCTCGGCCGGGTGATGCAGGATATGGGGCTCGATCCGGGAAAGAGCTCGATCAAGATGCTGTTTACCGGCGGCGAACCGGCCATGGGGATCGACAATACCCGCGAGCGCCTGGCCGATCTTTGGGGCTGCCGCCCGGTCGAGTTCTATGGCTGCACGGAGGTCTCGCCCCATGCCGGCGGCTATTCCTGCGAGGCCTCGCTGGCGGGCGAGACCATGTTCACCCATCTGATGGAGGACATCCAGATCTGGGAGCTGGTCGACGCCGACGCGTTCGCCCCGGTGGCCGACGGCGAGCGCGGCCTCACGGTCTGCAGCTCGCTCAATTCGGAAAGCTCGCCCCAGCTCCGTTTCCTGGTCGGCGATTACACGGTGTTCGAGCGTGGAACCTGCGATTGTGGACGCAACCATGTCCGCGCCGTCGGCGCCTTCGTGGGGCGCGCCGACGATCTGATCAATCTGCGCGGCATCAAGATGTTCCCGGCCCAGGTCGAACAGGCGGTGCGCTCGGTGCCGGGCCTGGGCGATGAATATCAGATCGTGCTGACCACCCTGCCCGACGGGCTCGACGTGATGGATATCCGCGTCGAGCACGAGGACCACGCCGCGCCCGACGCCATCGCCGAGGCGGTCGGCCAGGCGGTGCGCAGCCGCTGCGAAGTGCGCGTCGGCGTCGAAGTGCTGGCCCCCAACACGCTGCCCAAGACTGAGTTCAAAGCCAAGCGCGTGCTTGACGAGCGGCGGAAATAAATCAAGCACGTCATCGACGAGCGGCAAAAGTAAATTCCGTGTATACTGTCCCGACGATGACTGGCAGGAAGGGCTGAGACGATGGCGGAGACAACTGAATTCCCGATCGGCGATGCGGACAAGATTTACGGCTACCACGCCCATGTCTATTACGACGAGGCGTCGCGCGAGAAGGCCGCGCGGCTGCGCCAGCTTGCCTGGAGCTCGTTCGACGTGAAGATGGGCCGGTTCCGCGACCGCCCGGTCGGCCCCCATCCCGAGCCCATGTACGAGATCGTCTTCAAGGCCGATCTGTTCCCGGTCTTCGTGCCGTGGCTGATGACCCATCGCGACGGGCTGACGGTGCTGGTCCACCCGGAATCGGGCAACGCCTATGACGATCACGCCAACTGGCCGCTGTGGCTGGGCGATTGCCTGGATCTCAATCTGAGCTGGCTGGCAAAGGGCGACCGCGCCGCTTGACGGATTTCAGCTTCGACGATCTGCTCCGCCGATTCACCGCCGCCGTCGAGGCCGGTGACGGAGCCGCGCTGGGCGCGCTGTTCAGCCGCGACGGGATCTATACCGACACGTTCTATGGCGCGTTTACCGGACCGGGAGCGATCCGCGACATGCTGGAGAACCATTTCTGGCGCGATGCGGATGCGTTCCGCTGGGATATGTTCGAACCGGTTTTCGATGGAACTCTGGGCCATGCGCGCTGGCGGTTCAGCTATACGTCGCGCATGGAGGACAGCGCCGGGCGCCGGGTGGTGTTCGAAGGCGCCAGCCGGTTCGAGATCGAAGACGGGCTGATCCGGCGTTACGACGAGGTGTTCAGCGCCGGCGAAGCCTTCGCCCAGCTCGGCATGGCGCCGGACCGCATCGCGAAAATCCTCACCCGCAACGCCGACGCAACGATCGAACGCGCCCGCGCCACCCGCCACGTAAACCTCGACCTGCCCTGAGGCCCCTCCCACGACGCTTCCGCGTCGCGGGAGGGTGAGGGGCAGACGGTCGAGTGAAACCACGAATACCCTGACCGGGCACGACCCCGCTTGCGGTCGGGGGGGCAAGGCAAATAGATTATCGGCAACAAATAATTTCTGGGAGGAATCCAATGAGCATGAAGCTTCGATCCGCCGGCCCGTCGCCGTTCGGGCGCAAGGTGCGCATTGCCGCCGCCGCGCTGGGACTGGCCGGGGATATCACCGTCGAGAACACCGACACCATGGATGAAGACGATTCCATTCGTCGTCAGAACCCGCTGGGCAAGATCCCGGCGCTGATTCTCGACGACGGGCGCGTGCTCTACGACAGCCGGGTGATCGTCGAATATCTCGACGCCATCACGGGCGGCGGGCGGCTGCTGCCGGCCGATCTCGATGCGCGCATGGAAGCGTTGCGCCTGGCCGCATTGGCCGACGGGGTGATGGACGCGGCGATCCTGATTTCCTACGAGAGCCGCTACCGGCCGGACCAGGATCCCTATGAGCCTTGGGTCGCGCATCAGCGCGGCAAGATCGAGCGCGGGCTCGCGGCGCTGGAAGCCGAGCCGCCCGCGATCGATCCGCTGACGGTGGCGCCCATCAGTCTCGCCTGCGCGCTCGGTTATCTCGATTTCCGCAAACAGGTCGATTGGCGCCAGGGAAACCCGGGTCTGATCCAGTGGCTCGACGATTTCGCCGCCGCCGTCCCGGCCTTCAACGAAACCGCCGCTTAGGGTTCTTCCCATTCGCGCAGCACGTCGGCGTCGTGTTCGCGCGCTAAATGGCGTTCGCGCAGCCCGTCGAAACGGTCCTTCTTCAGCAGCCGGGAAAGCGCCCACACGGCCATGGCGCGGACCAGCGGCGCGTCGTCGTCGAGCAGGCGTTCCGCCGCCGGGATCAACTGCGCGTCGCCGCTGTTGCCGATGGCAATCAGCACGTTGCGCACGAAGCGGTCGCGGCCGGTGCGTTTCACCGGCGATCCCGCAAAAAATTCACGGAACGAAGCATCGTCTAACGCAGCGAGATCGGCAAGACGCGGCGCATCAAGCGCCGGGCGCGGCCGCAGCGCGGCCTCCGTGGTCGGCGTCGCGAATTTATTCCACGGGCAGACGGCCAGGCAATCGTCGCAGCCGTAGATGCGGTTGCCGATGCCGGCGCGGAGGTCGGCCGGGATAGGCTCCTTATGTTCGATGGTGAGGTAGGAAACGCAGCGCCGCGCATCGAGCCGGTAGGGCGCCGTGATGGCGCCGGTCGGGCAGACGTCGAGACAACGCCGGCAGGCGCCGCAACGGTCGGCCGCGCCAACGTCGGGTTCGATCTCCAGCGCGGTGTATATTTCGCCCAGGAACAGCCATGAGCCGAAGTCGCGCGACACCAAGTTAGTGTGCTTGCCCTGCCACCCGAGACCGGCGCGGGCCGCCAGGGGTTTTTCCATCACCGGCGCGGTATCGACGAACAGCTTCACCTCGCAGTCGAATTCGCGATGGATCCAGCCGGCCAGCACGCGCAGGCGCTTTTTCAGCACGTCGTGGTAGTCGCGGCCGCGCGCATAGACCGATACCGCGCCCCGGTCGCCCCCCCCCGCCAGCGCCAGCGCATCGCCCGCCGGGCCGTAATTGACGCCCAGCGCGATCACGCTCTTCACGCCGGGCCACAGCGCGGCGGGGCGGGCGCGCTGCTCGGCGCGGTTGGCGAGCCAGCCCATGTCGCCGTAAAGACCAAGCGCCAGGAATTCGCCCAGATGATCGCGCGCCTCGCCGGCCAGCTCGGGCGACGCGAACCCGACCGCGTCGAACCCCGCTTCCTTCGCGCGGTCGCGGATCAGTTGTTTCGGCGTGGGAGACGGGGAGGTCAGCCGCGCCCGCGATAGGGCGGCACGCCCTGGTCGGGAAGCCACAGATCGTCGGGCGGCGGGCCGCTCTGATAGAACACGTCGATCGGCATGCCGCCGCGCGGATACCAGTATCCGCCGATCCTCAACCAGCGCGGCGCGATCTCGGCTTGCAGCCGCTTGGCGATGCCGATCGTGCAATCCTCGTGGAAGGCGCCGTGATTGCGGAACGAGGCGAAATAGAATTTCAGCGACTTGCTTTCGACGATGAAGTCGCCGGGCAGATAGTCGATCACCAGATGCGCGAAATCGGGCTGGCCGGTGATCGGACATAGCGAGGTGAACTCGGGGCAGGTGAAGCGCACCACATAAGCGGTATCGGGTTGCGGATTGGCGACTTTCTCCAGCACCGCCTCGTCCGGCGAGGCCGCGATGGTGGAAGGCTGGCCGAGCTGGGTGAGTTCATCGGTCATTCTTCATCCGTTTCGGTTGCCGTGGAGTCAATATCGCCGCGCGCCTGTTCGGCGGCGAACGCGGCGGCGAAGCGTTCCATGTCGCCATCCTCGACAGCGCGCCGCAGCCCGGCCATCAGGCCTTGATAGTAGTGCAGATTATGCATCGTCAACAGCATCGGTCCCAGCATCTCTTTCGCCTTGAACAGATGGTGCAGATAGGCGCGGCTGTGATCGCGACACGCCGGGCAGACGCATTCCTCGTCCAGCGGTCGCGGATCGGCGACATGGCGCGCATTGCGGATGTTCACCTTGCCCCGGCCGGTGAAACCCTGACCGGTGCGGCCCGAGCGCGTCGGCATCACGCAATCGAACATGTCGATGCCGCGCCGCACCGCGCCCACCATATCGTCCGGCGTGCCGACCCCCATCAGATAACGCGGGCGGGCGACGGGCAACGCCGGCACGGTTTCGTCGAGGACGCCGAACATCTGGTCCTGGCCCTCGCCGACCGCGAGCCCCCCGACCGCATAGCCGTCGAAACCGATGCCGATCAGCGTCGCGGCGGATTCGCGGCGCAGCTCGCCATAAATGCCGCCCTGGACGATGCCGAACAGGCCGTAGCCGGGCCGTTCCTCGAACGCCGCCCTACAACGCGCCGCCCAGCGCATGGAGCGCCGCATGGACTCCGCCGCTTCCGCCTCGGTCGCCGGATAAGGCGTGCATTCATCGAGCGCCATGGTGATATCGGCGTCCAGCAGACGCTGAATTTCGACGGCGCGTTCCGGCGTCAGCTGGTGGCGCGCGCCGTCGAGATGCGACGCGAACACCACCCCGTCCTCGTCGATGGTCCGCCGCTCGGCCAGCGACATCACCTGGAAGCCGCCCGAATCGGTCAGGATCGGACCGCGCCAGCCCATGAATTCGTGCAGCCCGCCGAGCCGCGCCACGGCTTCGGCGCCCGGGCGCAGCATCAGATGATAGGTATTGCCGAGGATGATCTCCGCCCCGGTCGCCGCGACCGCCGCCGGAGTCATGGCCTTTACCGTGCCGGCGGTGCCCACGGGCATGAAGGCGGGCGTGTTGATATCGCCGTGCTTGGTGGCCAGGCGTGCGCGCCGCGCCGCGCCGTCGGTCGCGATGATGTCGAAGGGAAGCGCGGTTTCGCTCATCTTCCGTCGTTCCGATGCAGCAGCGTCGCATCGCCATAGGAATAAAACCGGTAGCCGCTGTCGCGCGCATGGGCATAGGCCGCTTGCATGCGCTCCAGCCCGGCGAAGGCCGCGACCAGCATGAACAGGGTCGAGCGCGGCAGATGGAAGTTGGTCAATAGCGCATCGACGATCCGGAAGCGATAGCCCGGCGTGATGAAGATCGAGGTTTCGTCCTCGAACGGGGCAAGGTCGCCGGCCGGCGTCGCCGCGCTTTCGAGCAGTCTCAGCGACGTGGTGCCGACCGCGATCACGCGCCCGCCATCGGCGCGGGCGACGTTGATGACGTCCGCCGTGGCCGCGTCGATGCGGCCCCATTCGGCGTGCATGCGGTGGTCGCGGACAAGTTCGGTCTTTACCGGCAGGATGGTCCCGGCCCCCACATGCAGC
>CAZPMO010000050.1:0-27453 GCA_964587515.1 uncultured Rhodospirillaceae bacterium
GTGCGCCATGCGGCCACGGGCGCGGCGCTGGCCGTGGGCCGTTCGGAAAAGATGAGCAAGTCGCGTAAGAACGTGATCGATCCCGAGGACATCATGGAAACCTATGGCGCCGATACCGCGCGCTGGTTCATGCTGTCCGACAGCCCGCCCGATCGCGATCTCGAGTGGACCGAAGCCGGCATCGCCGGCGCGTGGCGATTTATCAATCGGCTGTGGCGGCTGGTGGCGACCGGCGACCGGCCGGTCGCGGCGTTGGGCGATGCGATGCCGGCCGAAATCGACGATGACGCGGATATCAAGAAATTCCGTCAGCTTCTGCACAAGACCATTGTCAATGTGACGGCGGATCTCGAGACCTTCCATTTCAATCGCGCGGTGGCGCGCGTCTACGAACTCGTCAACGCCCTCGGCGACTTCAAGGCGGACGGTCCGGCGGCGGGCTGGGCGCGGCGCGAAGGGCTGGAGGCGGTGGCCAGGCTGGTCGGGCCGATGGTGCCGCACATCGCCGAGGAGCTCTGGCAACGGCTCGGCCATGGGGAGTTGGTCGCGGAATCGCCGTGGCCCGAAGCGGACCCGGCCCTGCTGGTCGAGGATGTCGTCACCGTCGCCGTTCAGGTCGGCGGCAAGACCCGGGGCGCCGTCGAATTGCCGCGCGACGCGCAAGAGGATGCGGCCCGTGAGGCGGCGCTGGCGCTGCCGGCGGTGGCGGCCGCGCTCGACGGAAAAACAGCGCGGCGGATTATATTCGTGCCCAACAGGATCATAAATGTTGTCCCGTGAGCCGGGCCGTCAGCCGGGGTTCGCGACGGTTTGCGCCGCCGTCGCGTTGACCGTTCTGGTCGCCGGCTGTGGATTCCAGCCCTTATATAGTCGCGGTGCGGGAATCGGCGCCGCGCAGCTCTCGGAAATCGAAATCCTGCCCATCAAGGATCGCGTCGGCCAGAAGCTTCGCAATATTCTGGTCGCCAAGCTGAACCCGAACGGCGCACCCGACAGGCCGCGCTATTTACTGTCTATTGTCGTCGACGAAAGCCGCCAGGGGCTCGCCGTTCGCAAGGACGAGTTCGCGACGCGCGCGAACCTTTCCCTGACCGCGCGGTTTTCACTTACCAGGACCGTGGATGAAAAAGGCGTGCTGCGCGGCCAGGCGACGTCGACCAGCAGCTTCAATATTCTCACCGCCGATTTCGCGACCCTCAGCGCCGAGAACGACGCCCGCGACCGGTCGGTGACGGAACTGTCGGAAGCCATAAAGTCCCGTGTCGCGATTTACCTGAACGGAGTGAAATGAAAGTCAGCGCGGGCGCGACCGAACGGTTTCTCGTCAGTCCGGACCCCGCGATGCTGGCGACGCTGATCTATGGCCCCGATACCGGCCTCGCGCGTGAGCGCGCGAAAATATTGGCGGGCGCCGTGGTCGACGATCTTTCCGATCCGTTTCGCACTGCAACCGTTACCGCCGCGTCGCTGCGCGACGACCCGGCGCGTCTCGCCGACGAGGCGGCGGCGATGTCGCTGACCGGCGGACGGCGCGTGATATTCCTGCGCGATGCGACCGACGGTATGGCGGATACGTTGAAAAGCCTGCTGGAACACGGTGCCGGCGATGCGTTGGTGATCGCCGAGGCGGGGGAGCTTGGGCCCCGCTCGCGGTTGCGCAGATTGTTCGAAGACGCGGAAAACGCGGCGGCGATCGCGTGTTACCCCGATGATCAGCGCACCCTCGGCGCGGTGATCGCCGAGATGCTTTCCGAGGCCGGTCTTAGCGCGTCGCCGGACGCGATGATCTATCTGCGTGAAAATCTCGGCGGTAACCGGCTGGTGACGCGGATGGAACTCGATAAGCTGATCGCCTACGCCACTGGTGAGCCCGGCGCTACAGAGGTCACGCTCGACGACGCCATGGCTTGCGTCGGCGACAGCGCCGGGTTGACGCTCGAAGACATCGCGTTCGCGGCCGCGTCGGGCAATCAGGCGCTGCTCGCGCGCACGCTGGGCACAGCCTTCGATGAAGGCGCGAACCCGGTGACCGTGCTGCGCGCCGCGGCCCGCCATTTTCAACGCCTGCACCTGGCGGCCGGCGCGGTGGCCGCCGGCGAGTCCGCCGAGCGCGCGCTGAAGGCGCTGCGCCCGCCGGTATTCTTCAAGCGCAGCGACGAATTCCGCGCTCAACTCGGTCGCTGGAACGTGTCATCGCTGGCGGCCGCGATCGTGGCGCTGACCGACGCCGAGATCGCCTGCAAATCCACCGGCGTCCCCGCCGAAACAAGCTGCGCCCGCGCCCTCATGCGCCTCGCGACCCGGCCGAGGGGCTAGGGCCGGTCGTCACCCGCCATGAGCCGCGCGCAGGCGTCGACCTGGCTTGGCAGGGCGGCGCGGTCGGGAAACAGTGCGTCGGGATCGGCCGCGTCAAGGCGGCATTCCAGCGCGCGTTCGATCAGATCCATATCGAGGCCCGCGGGCGCGCGCCGGCGAAGATAATCGACGGCGTCGTCGTTGGATGCGATTTCCCCGGTCATCCAGCTATAGACAAAGCGCGCCGGGTAAAGATGGGCTCGCAGATAGGGCTTGTGGTCTTCGGGCGCGAGGACATCGAGGGTGGCGAAGCCGCGCACCGCGTCCCGCCAGTTTTCGAACGGCGCGCCGCGGAGATAATCATGGATTTCACCGTGCGACGGCCGTGGCGGCCGCGCACGCTCGCATTCCGAAAGCGCCACCGCATGGTCGAGAAAATCGATGCGGTCGAGCGGCGGAAACCGGCCCACCGAAAAATTCCGGTCGGCCCAGAACAGCGAGAGTTTCGCCGCGAGCTCCGGCGACCGCGCGGCCGCCCGCGTCCGCATGTCGTCGAGGGTTGTCTGGTCGATTTCATTCTCGGCGACCACCGCGAGATCGATGTCGCTATAGCGCCGGTTGAAGCCGCCATGGGCCAGGCTGCCGATCAGATAAAACCCCAGTAGTCCCGCGTCCAACCGTTCCTGACAGAGAGCATGGACCGCATCGGCGAATTCAAGCGCGGCGCGGCGGGCATCCTCGTCGGTCAGGGGCATTGGCGTGGCCGGGGTTGGGCGGAAATGGAGCGGGTGATGAGATTCGAACTCACGACTTCAACCTTGGCAAGGTTGCGCTCTACCCCTGAGCTACACCCGCGTTCCATGTCCGTAAGGCGACAGACTATATGCGCTCCGGGCGCGTGATATCAAGTATCGCATTGAGGGGCCCGGGCGGCGAAGATATGGTGCGGGCGATGAATGAAGAGACCGATACACCGGGCTTGGGCGCGCCAGGCGCACCGCGTCAGCCGGCGACCCGGGCCGAACTGTTCGCCCGGCTGGACACGCTCGGCATCGAGACCCGGACCCACGACCATCGTCCCGTGTTCACGGTCGCGGAAAGCCGGGATCTGCGGGGCGATATGCCGGGCGCGCACTGCAAATCCCTGTTCTTCAAGGACAAGAAAGGGGTGCTGTGGCTGGTGGTCGCGCTGGAGGACCGCCGGCTCGACATCAAGGCGCTCGGCGCGCTGATCGGTTCGGCGCGGCTGTCATTCGCGAGCCCCGCCCGTCTCGCCGAATATCTCGGCGTCGAGCCCGGCTCGGTCACGCCGTTCGCGCTCATCAACGACGCGCGCGTCGAGGTCCGCGTGGTGCTCGACGCCGACATGATGGCGGCCGAGATCGCCAATTTTCATCCTTTGTCGAACGACGCGACCACCGCCATCGCGCCGGGCGATCTGGCGCGCTTCATCGCCGATTGCGGCCACCGGCCGGCAATCGTCGAGCTGGGCCCGGCGACGGCCGATGAATGACCCGCCCTGGTGGGATCGCCGGGGTTGCCAGCGCCGCGCCTAAGGGCCATTTTGTGAAGCACGGACAATTTCATCACGCAATCCGATCGGGGCGACGGCAATGGAACCCAACATGAACCAGAACGGCGGCGGCGACGCGGCCGGGCTGATCAAGGAGACGAGCACGGCGAGCTTCATGGCCGATGTCGTCGAGGCCTCGATGCAGACGCCGGTGATCGTGGATTTCTGGGCACCCTGGTGCGGACCCTGCAAGCAGCTCGGGCCCATGCTCGAAAAAGTGGTGACCGAGGCGGGCGGCGCGGTGCGCATGGTCAAGCTCAATATCGATGAAAACCCCGAGGTCGCGCAGCAAATGCGCATCCAGTCGATACCCGCGGTATTCGGCTTTGCCGGCGGCCGTCCGGTCGACGGATTCGCGGGCGCCATTCCGGAAAGCCAGATCCGCGCCTTCGTCGACAAGCTGCTGGACTCGGCGGGGGTCGACACCTCATCGCCCATCGATGACGCGCTGGCGCAGGCCGGAGAGCGCATGGAGGCGGAGGACTTCGCGGCCGCGGCGGCGATCTACGGGCAGATCCTGCAGCATGAGCCGGAAAACGTGGCGTCCAAAATCGGCCTCGCGCGCTGCTTGATCGTCGACGGCGATCTCGACAACGCCGAGACCCTGCTGGCCGATATTCCCGACGACAAGCGCGGCGAGGCGGACGCCGTCGCCGCCCTTTCGGCGCTTGAGCTTGCCCGCAAGGCGTCCGCGGCCGGCGATTTCGGCGAACTGCAGCAGCGGGTCGACGCCAACCCCGCCGATCACCAGGCGCGATTCGATCTCGCGCTCGCCCTTTATGCGGCGGGTCAAAAAGAAGAGTCCATCGACCAGTTGATCGAAAGCATCCGCCGCGACCGCGAGTGGAACGAACAGGCGGCGCGCAAGCAGCTTTTACAGTTCTTCGAAGCGGAAGGCCCGACCAGCGAGCTGACCGTTTCCGGGCGGCGCAAGCTGTCCTCGGTGCTGTTCTCGTAATGCCGAGCCCCTTCGATCCGGCTTTCGAAGACCTGCCGCCGATCATCCCGATTTTTCCCCTGCCGGGCGCGCTGCTGCTGCCGGAAGGCACGCTGCCGCTGAATATCTTCGAGCCGCGCTATATCAAGATGACCCTGGCGGCGCTGGCCACGGACCGCATGATCGGCATGGTCCAGCCCGAGGACGCGAACGAGCCGCCGATGGTCTACGGCACCGGATGCGCCGGTCGGCTGACATCGTTCAGCGAAACCCCGGACGGCAGATTTCTGATCACGCTTTCCGGTTATTGCCGTTTCAATATTACCGAAGAACTGCCGTTGCGGGACGGCTATCGCCGTGTGGCCGCGGATTACAGCCGCTTCCAAGGCGATCTTGATCCGGTGCGCGACATCGAGTTCGACCGCGACCGCCTGGTGCGGGGCCTGCGGTCCTTTCTCACGCTGAAGGGGGTCGAGGCCAACTGGGATGCGATCGAGGAAACGGAAGATGCGCCGTTGGTGACCTCGCTGGCGATGATGTGTCCGTTCGGGGTCAGCGAGAAACAGGCGCTGCTGGAAGCGCGAGATGTTAGCGAACGCGCCGGCATCATGGTAACGCTGCTGGAAATGGCCTTGCTCGAAGGCGAGGACGGGGCCGGACAGACCCGGCAGTAGGTGGCGACACAGGAGACTGAAGATGACCGAAGCGCCCGAAAAAATAGACCCCAGGCTTCTCGAAATTCTGGTCTGCCCGCTGACCAAGGGCCCGCTGACATACGACGCGGACGCCGAGGAGCTGATCAGCGAGCAGGCCGGGCTCGCCTATCCGGTGCGAGACGGCATTCCCATCATGCTGGTCGACGAGGCGCGCAAACTCGATGAAGGCGGCGCGAACTCCGATTGATCCACGATGACCGCCCCGCCGACAGACCGGTTCTCGAGCGCCCGCTGGCCCCGGGAAATTCGCCTCAAGAAGGCGGAAAAGGCGCTCGAAGTCGATTTCGACGATGGACGCTCGTTCAGCTTTCCCGCTGAATTGCTGCGCGTTGAAAGCCCCTCGGCGGAGGTGCAGGGCCATTCGCCGTCGGAAAAACAGATTGTCGCCGGCCGCCGCCACGTTGGCATCATGTCGGTCGAGGCAGTCGGCAATTACGCCATCCGACTCAATTTCGATGATCTGCACGACACCGGCATTTTTTCCTGGCAGTTCCTCTATGAGCTCGGCGAAAACCAGGACGACCGCTGGCTCGACTATCTCGACGATCTCGACGCCAACGGGTTAAGCCGCGACCCCTGATTATAAGGGCAGACCGCGTGCGAGACGGGGCAGCTCCCCCGCCTTTCCCATGGCGTGTTGCATGAAGAGGCGCTTTAGCGCGGGCGCACGATTGACCGCGGCGAGACCGATGTCGCGCGCCAGGCGCAGCGGCGCGATCTCGTTGGAAAACAGCCGGTTGAGCCCGTCGGTCACCGCCAGCATCGCCATATTGTCGAAGCGGCGCCAGCGCTGATAGCGCGCCAGCGCCGACGTCGCGCCCGGGTCGAGGCCTAGACGCATGGTATCGACCACCACTTCGGCAAGCGCGGCGACATCGCGAATGCCGAGATTGAATCCCTGGCCCGCGATGGGGTGGATTCCATGCGCCGCGTCGCCGATCAGGGCGAGGCGGTGATCGATGTAACGTTCCGCATGGACCAGCGAAAGCGGATAGGCGAAGCGCGGCCCTTCCGGCGCGAGCGCGCCCAGGAAATCGCCGAACCGGAGACGCAATTCTTCGCCGAAGCCGGCCTCGTCGAGCGCCATGATACGGGGCACCAGGTCGGCCCTCTCGGTCCAGACGATGGAAGACCGGTTACCCGTCATCGGCAGGATCGCGAACGGCCCCGCCGGCAGAAAATGTTCCTGCGCGACGCCGCCGTGCGGTCGTTCGTGGGCGACGGTGCAGACAATCCCGGTTTGGTGATAATTCCAGCTCGAGATGTCGATCCCGGCGTGTTTGCGCATCTCGGACTCGCGCCCGTCCGCGCCGATCACCAGCGCCGCCCGGATCCGCGCGCCGTCATCGAGCACGGCTTCCGCGGCGCCGACACCGCGATCGAGCGCCGCGACCTCGCGGCCGGAAAACAATTTCAGCGTGGGCAGGGTTTGGGCATGCCCGATCAGGGCGCGCCGGATCGCCCGATTTTCCACGATATAGCCCAGCGGCTTACCGCCGACCTCGCGAAAGTCGTAATGCAGGAACAAAGGCGATGCGCCGTCGGAGACCCGGATTTCGAGGATCGGTTGGGCGTCGCCTACCATGCCGCGCCAAACCCCAATGGTCTCCAGCACGTCGCGCGAGGCGGCCGCGATCGCCGAGGCGCGCCCGTCGAAGGGTTGGCTGGTCATGTCGCGCGGCCGTTCGCGATCGATCACGGCAATGTGGAGGCCGGCTCCGGCCAGCGCCGCGGCGAATGTAAGCCCGACCATGCCGCCGCCCACCACCAGCACGTCGACCTCGGTCGCGCTTGTCGATGACTCGGTTTCGATCATGCGCGCAAGATGGGCTGCCGATGACATCGTTGTCCAGCGCCCTGTTTGCCTAATTATTCGGCATAATTGGAAAATTGGTCGGTATTTGGGCAGTCCATGGTGTCGATGCCCTGGCCACAATCCGTGATTTTGTCGGCCTTTCCATCCTAATCCATTGAAATCACGGCATTATAAAATTTCCCCGGGCACCGGCCACAACTTGGCACGCATTTTGCATAGACAAATACGTGGGGTGTCGCCCCCCAACGTGACGACGAAATGTCGCGTGGGCGCGGTCCAGGCGGCGGAAGGCATTCCGGGAGAGTTCTCGGCCAATTTTGCGCTGACCAGCGAATATTATTTCCGCGGACTGTCGCAAACCGACGATGCGCCGGCCGCCCAGGGCGGTTTCGACTACGAGGTAAAACTCGGCGGCGGTGTTGGCGGTTATCTGGGTGTCTGGGGATCGAATGTCGATTTCAACGAAGGCGCGGGCGTCGACGGCGCGACGCTTGAGGTCGATCTCTACGGCGGCGTCCGTGGCGAGGTTGGCAAGACCGGCATCGGTTGGGACGCGGGTTTCATCTATTACACCTATCCCGGCGCGGCGAGCAGCCTCGAGTATAATTTCGTCGAAGCCCAGACCGCATTCTCCTACGATTTTGGCGTCGCCTCGGCGAACTTGAGCTTCAACTATTCGCCCGAAAATTTCGGCGAAAGCGGTGACGCGTTTTATCCCAAGCTTGGCGTCGATGTTCCGATCAACGAAAAGCTGACGCTGTCCGGTTATGTGGCCCGCCAATGGATCGACAAAAACGACGTCTTCGGCCAGCCCGATTATACCGAATGGAACTTGGGCGCGACCTATAACATCGCCGGGTTCGACGTGAACGTCTCCTATACGGACACCAACATTACGGCCAATCCGGACGGCGCTGAAGAGATGATCCTGTTCACGGTGTCCCGGTCGTTCTGAAGCAATAACAGGAAATATAGTCATGAAACTGATCAGAGCGATCATCAAGCCATTCAAGCTGGAGGAAACCCGCGAAGCGCTGACGACCATCGGCGTTCAGGGGATGACCGTCAGCGAGGTTAAGGGGTTCGGCCGGCAGAAGGGCCAGACCGAAATCTATCGTGGCGCTGAATATACCGTGTCGTTTGTGCCCAAGGTCATGATCGAGGTCGTGGTGCCCGATGCGCTCGCCGAGAGCGCCATCGACACCATGCGAAACGCCGCGGTCACCGGCGAGATCGGTGACGGGAAGATTTTCGTCACCGATGTGGCAAGCGCAATTCGAATCCGAACCGGAGAGACCGATGATGACGCACTATAAAAAAAGAATGGCGGTCAAGGGCCGCGCCCCAATCACGGCATTCGCCGCCGCGTGTTTCGCCATTGCGGGATTTTCCGCGAACGCCGTTGCGGCGGAGACGGCGAAACTCGATACCGGCGATACTGCCTGGATGCTGACCTCGACCGCGATCGTGTTGATGATGACGATCCCGGGCGTTGCCCTGTTCTATGGCGGCATGGTTCGCAAGAAAAACATTCTCGCTACCCTGATCCAGAGCTTCGCGATCTGTTGCCTGGTCTCGGTTCTGTGGATGATCATCGACTACAGCCTCGCTTTCACGAAGGGCGTTTCCTTCGTCGGCGGCCTCGACCGGGCGTTCATGGAAGGCATCGCGGTCGATTCGCTCAGCGGCACCATTCCCGAATCCGTGTTCGCGATCTTCCAATTGACCTTCGCGGTGATTACCGCGGCGCTGATCACGGGCGCCGTCGCCGAACGTATGAAGTTCTCGGCGCTCCTGTGGTTCATGGGGTTGTGGACGATCCTCGTCTATTCGCCGATCACCTATTGGGTATGGGGCGGCGGGTTCCTGGGCGATGCGGGCGTGCTCGATTTCGCCGGCGGCACGGTGGTGCATATCAACTCCGGCGTGGCCGCGCTGGTCGCGGCCCTGGTGATCGGCAAGCGGATCGGATACGGCGCCGAGATCATCGCGCCGCATAATCTGGTGCTGACCGTGATCGGCGCGTCGCTGCTGTGGATCGGCTGGTTCGGCTTCAACGCGGGCTCCGCGGTGGGCGCTAACGGCACCGCCGGCATGGCGATGGCGGTCACGCAGATCGCGACCGCGGCGGCGGCGCTGTCGTGGATGTGCGCTGAATGGATCGGCAGCAAGAAACCCACCGCGCTCGGCATCGTCAGCGGCGCGGTCGCGGGGCTGGTCGCGATCACGCCGGCTTCCGGGTTTGTCGACCCCAAGGGCGCTCTCGCCATCGGTGTGATCGCCGGTCTGGTGTGCTATTGGGGCGCCGCCTGGCTTAAACCACGGCTCGGCTATGACGATTCGCTCGATGTGTTCGCGGTGCACGGCCTCGGCGGCATCGCCGGCGCCATCCTGACCGGCGTTTTCGCGGTCGAGGCGATCGGCGGCACGCCGGGCCTGCTGGAAGGCAATTTCGCCCAGGTGGGGATCCAGATCTACGGCATCATCGCCACGATCGTCTATAGCGGCATCGCGACCTTCATTATCCTCAAGCTCGTCGACGCGGTAATCGGGTTACGCGTCGAAACCGAGACCGAACGCGACGGTCTCGATCTCCACCAGCATGGCGAAACCGTGCCCTGACCCTCCTCACTGTTTGGGCGCGGCGATTGAAAGCCGGGCGAACAAAATTGTTCGCCCGGCTTTTCTTTGAAAACGTTTCGGAATGGGAATGATATTCTTGCCGTCCTTCTGATTGTGGTTACATAAAGAACGACCAGCTACATATTGTTATTTCAACCGTTTCTCTTGTGCCGCCGGGTCGGTTGCGGGTAAGTTCATTTATGTTTTGTCCAACGGGGCCGTTCGGGGGTGCCGTCCGTTCGGATGCATTTTTCATGATGGCTGCCCATGTTCAATGACCGCCTGGAGCGGGTCGGGGACTATCCCTTCGACCGGTTGCGGGCCCTGCTCGGCCCGATCGCGCCGTGTCCCGATGTTGCGCCGATTATGCTGTCGTTGGGCGAGCCGCAGCACGCACCGCCCGATCTGATCCGCGAAACCGTCTCCGAAAACGCCGCTTCCTGGGGGCGCTATCCGCCGATGAAAGGTACCGAAGACGCGCGCGCCGCCATAGCGGACTGGCTGAACCACCGTTATGGCTTGCCCGACGGCATGATTGACGCGGAACGCCACATCGTGCCGGTTTCCGGAACGCGCGAGGCGTTGTTTCTGATCGCGCTGGCCGCGGTGCCGGAAACCAAGGGCGGCGGGCGGCCCGTGGTGCTGATGCCCAACCCGTTTTATCAGGTCTATGCCGGCGCGGCGGTGATGGCCGGCGCCGAGCCCGTATTTTTGCCCGCGACAAAGGAAACCGGGTTCCTGCCCGACCTGCATTCGGTCGCGCCCGATATCCTCGACCGGACGGCGCTCGCCTACTATTGTTCGCCCGCCAACCCGCAGGGCGCGATTGCTGATCTCAAAACACTGAAATCGCTGGTGAAGTTGGCCCGAAGCCACGATTTCCTGCTGGCGTCGGATGAATGCTACGCTGAGATTTACGATCGTGGCGTCGCGCCGCCGCCCGGCGCGGCCGAGGCCTGCGCGGCGTTGGGCGGTGATTTGTCGAATGTGGCGATTTTCAATTCGCTTTCGAAACGATCCAGCGCACCCGGGCTGCGTTCGGGCTTTGTTGCCGGCGATGCCGAGCTGATCCGCCGTTATGCGCGGCTGCGCGACTATGGCGGCGCGGCGCCCCCATTGCCGTTGCTGGCCGCCGCCTCGGCGCTGTGGCGCGACGAGGCCCATGTGGCGGCGAGCCGCGAGCTTTATTGCCAGAAATTCGACGATGCGGAACGGCTATTGGCCGGAAAATTCGGCTTCTACCGGCCCGAAGGCGGGTTTTATCTATGGCTCGACGTCGGTGACGGTGAAGAGGCCGCGCGGATTCTCTGGCGCGAAGCCGGACTCCGCGTGATTCCGGGCGCCTACCTGTCGCACACCGACGAGGTTGGAGCGAATCCCGGCGCTCCCTATATAAGGTGTGCCCTTGTCCAGGACCGGGCCACCACCGTCGAGGCGCTGACGCGTCTCGCCGACGTGCTTTAGCGGCGATTATCGTGGAACAGATGCCATGACCAGTCTGATGCGGACCCTTCAGAAGGCGAATTTTCTCCCGCCAGGCGTTGTTCGATTTTTGCACCGCCGGTTGCGCGAGGCCGCCGGGCTCTCGCTGGTGCTCTGCGCCGTGGCGCTTTTCGCCGCGCTTGCGAGCTATGAACCGTCGGATCCGTCGATCAACACCGCCGCGCCGGCCGCGCCCGACAATTGGATGGGGTTTGCCGGCGCCTGGCTCGCGGACCTGATGATCCAGACCATGGGGCTCGCGAGCTGGCTGATCGGCGTGGTGTTCGGCGCCTGGGGCTGGCGTCTGATGTCCCATCGTGGTCTCAGCCGCCCGGCGCTGCGTCTGATCGCGCTTCTTTCGGCCTTGCTGCTCGCCGCGATCGCCCTCGGCAACGTGCCGAGAAGCGCCGCGTGGCCGTTACCGTCGGGCTTCGGCGGCGTGACCGGCGATATTCTGCGTGCCGATATCGTGGCCGGTCTCAATGCGCTGATGGCGACGACGCCGAACCAGGTGGGTTGGGGCGCGGCGGTGCTTGCGGTCATCGCATCGGTGACCGCAATGGGGTTGAGCGCCAACGAATGGCGCGCCACCGCCCGGGGCCGCGACGCGGCCGGTATCGCGCGCCGTATTCCCGGCATGAAATTACTTCGCGGCGGCCGGACCCGTCGCCGCGTCGAGCCTCATCTGGAGGAAAACCGGAACGAGCCCGCGCCGGTCGCCCTCGAACCCCCGCCCAAAAGCGACGACCGGGGCAATGACAGCGAAATTGTCGCGCCCCGGGCCAAGAAGCCGGCGACCGGTCGGCGCGCCGCGGCCGCGCGTCAGACGCGGCTCGACTTCGAAGGCGTCCACGAGCTGCCGCCGCTCGACCTGCTCGAATTTCTGCCCGACACCGAAGAGGCGCGCGCGCCGGACCGCGATGCTCTGGAGACAAATGCGCGGCTGCTCGAATCGGTGCTCGACGATTTCGGCGTGCGCGGCGAGATCGTGAAGGTGCGGCCGGGACCGGTGGTGACGCTTTACGAGCTCGAACCCGCGCCCGGCACCAAATCGTCGCGCGTGATCGGGCTGTCCGACGATATCGCCCGGTCCATGAGCGCGATCTCGGTGCGTGTCGCGGTGATCCCGGGTCGCAACGTGATCGGCATCGAGTTGCCCAACGCGCGCCGCGAGATCGTGTCGCTGCGCGAGCTTCTGGCCTCCGCCGCGTACGAACGCACCGCCGGGCAACTCACCCTGGTCTTCGGCAAGGATATCGGCGGCGCGCCGGTGCTGGTCGATCTGTCGCGCATGCCGCATTTGTTGATCGCGGGAACCACGGGGTCCGGCAAATCGGTCGCGATCAACACCATGATCCTGTCGCTGCTCTACCGGCTGACGCCGGAGCAGTGCAAGTTCATCATGATCGATCCAAAGATGCTGGAGCTTTCCGTCTATGACGGCATTCCGCATCTGTTGTCGCCGGTGGTGACCGATCCCAGCAAGGCGGTCGTGGCGCTGCGCTGGGCGGTGCGCGAAATGGAAGAACGCTATCGCTCCATGTCGAATCTCGGCGTGCGCAATGTCGCGGGCTACAACGCGCGCCTCGCGGAGGCGCGGCGCAACGGCGAAACGCTGATGCGCACGGTTCAGACCGGCTTCGACCGGGACACCGGCGAACCGGTCTACGAAGACCACCCGCTGGATCTCGAACCGTTGCCGTTCATCGTGGTGATCGTCGACGAGATGGCGGATCTGATGCTGATCGCGGGTAAGGACGTGGAGGCTTCGGTCCAGCGTCTTGCTCAGATGGCGCGCGCCGCAGGAATTCATCTGATCATGGCGACGCAGCGCCCGTCGGTCGATGTCATCACCGGCACCATCAAGGCGAACTTCCCGACCCGGGTCAGCTTCCAGGTAACCTCGAAGATCGACAGCCGCACCATCCTTGGCGAAGGCGGCGCCGAACAACTGCTCGGCGACGGCGACATGCTTCACATGGCGGGCGGCGGGCGCATCACGCGCGTGCACGGCCCGTTCGTGACGGACGAGGAGGTCGAGCAGGTCGTGGCGTTCCTGAAACGCCAGGGCGATCCGGAATATGTCGAGGACATCACCGAGGGCGAGGATCCCGGCGGTTTCGTCACCGGCACCTTCGGCAGCGGTGGAGACAGCGTCGATGAACTGTACGACCAGGCGGTGGCGCTGGTTTGCCGCGAACGCAGGGCGTCGACCAGTTTTATCCAGCGCCATCTTCAGATCGGCTACAACCGCGCCGCGCGCATCATCGAACGCATGGAATCGGAAGGCGTGGTCAGCGGCGCCAACCATGTCGGAAAGCGCGAAGTGCTGGCGCGCGACATAGACGATCTGACCACCTAGAAATTTCGCCCGGTAAAGGCCATATCCTTGCGATGTCGGACACATTGGCCGAACGCTAGCGCCATGGGGCGCCTGGTCGCGATTATTATGGTTTTCGCATCCGTCGCGCTGTCGACGGCGAGCGCGGCGTCGTTGAGCAAAGCGGACCGGCGCGACGTGGCGCGCATCGAGGCCTACCTCAACCGCATGCAATCGGTGGAGGCGAGCTTCCTGCAATACTCGTCCTCGGGTCAGTCGGCGGAAGGCCGACTTTATCTGCAGCGCCCGGGCCAGCTGCGGCTCGATTACCGCCCGCCCGCCACCTTGCAAATTTACGCCGACGGCTTCTGGCTGATCTATGTGGATACCGAGTTGGAAGAGGTTACCCATTTGCCGCTAAACTCGACGCCGGCGGGTTTCCTGGTCCGCGAACATGTCCGGCTTTCGGGCGACGTGACCGTGACCCGCCTCGAGCGCGGCGCGAAGTCGCTGCGCGTTTATATCGCTCAGACCGAGGAGCCGGACGCGGGGCATATCGTGCTCACGCTGTCCGATGGGCCGCTGCGGTTGCGCAATTGGTCGGTGATCGACGCGCAGGGCGTCGAAACCCGCGTTTCGCTGATCGACCCGGCGTTCAACGCGGAAATCGCCGAAAAAGTGTTCGAATTCGACGAAACGGCCTATGAGCCGCGTCAGGTCGAATAATCCGCCCAGGGGCGCGTTTGCCCGCGGGCGGCTGGGTTCGCTTGCCCGCAAGCCGTGAAAATGCTAGCCATTAAGGTATGGCCGTCCGACCGCTGATCTGTATATCAACCGGCATCATAAACCTTCCGCAGCACTCGATCCCGGCGCACGGGGCGGGCGAGCGCTATATCGGCGCGGTGCGCCATGGCGCCGACGGCGACCCGGTGATGGTGCCGGCGCTGGGTGACGCCTGCGAGGTCGCGTCGCTCGCGTCCCGGATCGACGGGCTGTTTCTGCCCGGCGGGCGCGCCAATATCGAACCGCATCATTATGACGGGCCGCCCTTCCCCGACGACGAAGTCCGCGATCCGGCGCGCGACGCCACCGTGCTGCCGCTGATCCGCGAATGCGTCAGGATCGGCGTGCCCGTGTTCGGCGTTTGCCGCGGCATCCAGGAGCTGAACGTCGCGCTCGGCGGCTCGCTGCATTACCGGGTCCATCTGGTCGAAGACAAGATGGACCACCGCATGCCGAAACACGACGACGTCGAGGTCAAATTCGGGTTGCGCCATCCGGTATCGCTGGCGCCGGGCGGCGAATTCGAAAAACTGGTCGAGAAATCCGAATACATGGTCAATTCGGCGCACGGCCAGGGAATCGACCGACTGGCCGACGGGCTCGAGGTCGAGGCGCTGGCGCCCGATGGGATCATCGAGGCGGTGCGCGTGGCCGACGCGAAGCGTTTCGCGGTCGCCGTTCAGTGGCATGCGGAATGGCGCTACGACGAACACGACCTGTCGCTGGCGCTGTTCCGGGCCTTCGGCGACGCCGCGCGGGAACATGCCCGGGCGCGGCACATGCCGGCCGACGCCGGCTGAGCCCCGGTAGGCTCCGGTAAGCAATGCGTATCACCACGTGGAACATCAATTCCGTCCGGTTGCGGCTGGAATCACTGGCCCGCGTGGTCGAGGCGCAGCGCTCCGACGTCATCTGTCTGCAGGAAATCAAAGTCGAGACCGACAGCTTCCCGGCCGAAAAGATCGCCGAAATGGGGTTCCCGCACCAGTTGGTGCGCGGCATGAAGGCCTATAACGGCGTCGCGATTCTGTCCCGCATTCCGCTGGAGGACGGCGATAGCCGCGACTGGTGCGGGCGCAGCGACAGTCGTCACGTGGCGGCGCGCCTGCCGGGTGGGATTGAACTGCATAATTTCTATGTTCCGGCCGGTGGAGACGTTCCGGATCCAGAACAAAATGATAAGTTCGCCCATAAACTTGATTTCGTATCCGAAATGACCCAATGGAGCGCCGGCCTCAAGCCGGCGAAACGCGTGCTGGTGGGAGATCTCAACATTGCGCCCCTGGAAACCGACGTTTGGTCCCATAAACAGCTATTAAAGGTGGTCAGCCATACGCCGGTGGAGGTCGAGCACCTGACCACGCTCATGGAAACTCAGCCCTGGGTCGACGCGGTGCGTGAATTCATTCCGCCAGCAGAACAATTATATAGCTGGTGGAGTTACCGCAATCATACATGGCCGGGCAGTGATCGCGGCCGCCGGCTTGATCATATCTGGGTCACACCGTCGTTGCGATCGTCGCTGCGGGGCATCGAGTTATTTCGAGATGCGCGCGGCTGGAAAAAGCCTTCGGATCATATTCCCGTGACCGTGGAGCTTGATTCCTAAGAAATAAAGCAGGAAATGGGTGCCGAACGCCATTTCGGCTCCAAATAACGCGGTTAATTGCCGGGAAAGGCGAATTTACCCTTTATTAACCATGATCTTCCTTCTTTAGGCCCATATCCGCTGAATATCCGGACCGTTCGCTTGCGCCATAAATCGAAGTTCCGATCACCATCGGCTTCGCTTACCCGGAATGCGCAGCCCAATGGACTGATCCGGAACCCGTCGTCGGCATTATTTCATTAACGAACCGCAATGAATTGTCGGCGGGTAACCGCGCGGCGCGGCGCCGCTGTTGCTCAGAGTTCGACAATGGTGGAATAGAACAGGATCGCGCCTGCCGCCGCCGCATAAAAGGCGACCCCGGAGGCGAGCGCGAACACCATATTCCCCGCTGTGCGAAGTGGATTGGCCTGGCGTTGCAGTTCTATCCGCGCGCGGTTCCGCCGCTCGCGGCCGGCCAATACATTGAAATAGACGCCGCCCCCGAAAAACGGGAGGGAAAGGCGGATATTGACCGGTGGCGGGTTTGCGCCGTCGCGAAGGGCCGCGCCGATGGCGGTCCGCTGTTCACGGGATAGCCCGTCGAGAATATGCGACGGCAACCGGTCAAAAACACCTGCGTCCGCCGCCGGAGTGGCGATCGATCCATCGGCCATCGGAACTATCTCCTGTAACCGGGAATTTACAAATTAATCCCGCCCTATCCGGCGTATTTACTTTGATTTCAATCAGAAACGGTTAAATACCGATATATTCGCCCTCGTGCGGGTCGTGGCCCGCGACCGGAGTTGCCTTAATGGCCAATCACGACGAGCAAAAAAGAAGCGCTCTCATTGACCGCCTGGCGCGGAAGGCCCGCGCGAAAGGCGAGGCCGGCGCGCCTACCGGCGCCGATCGTTTTCTTCGCCAGTATTACCGGGACATTTCGGCCGACGATCTCAACGCCACGCCCGAGAAGGATTTGCTGGGCGGCGCGATGTCGGCATGGAAGTTGCTGCGAACCCGCAAGCCCGACGAAGCCAAAATCAATGTCTTCAATCCCGATCCCGACCGCGACGGCTGGTCGTGCCCGCACACGGTCGTCGAAATCGTCAATGACGACATGCCGTTTCTGGTCGATTCGGTGACCGCCGAACTGAACCGCCGCAACCTGACCGTTTTCCTCATCATCCATCCTGTCATACGCGTTGAACGAACCAGTTCGGGCAAGCTTGCCGATTTTTCCGATCCCGCCGCCGCCGACGGCAACGCCGAATCGGTGATGCATATCGAAATAAACGAACAGACCCTGCCGGAAACGCTCGACCATTTGCGCGAGCGTCTCTCCAACGTTCTCCAAGACGTCCGCAATGCTGTTGACGACTGGCGCGCGATGCGGGTGCGCGGCGCCGATATCGTCGCCGAACTCGACAGCGCGCCGCCGCCGCTGCCCGGCGCGATGATCGAGGTGACAAAGGCGTTCATGCGCTGGGTCGAAGACGACAATTTCACCTTCCTCGGCTATCGCGAACATCAATATAAAGGCGGACCCGACAATACGACGGTCAGGACGGTTCCCGACTCCGGGCTCGGCGTACTGCGCCGCGAATCGACGATGATCTTCGAAGGTATGCATGACGGGGCGACGTTGGGGCCGGATACGGCATCCTTCGTCCACCGACCGGAGCTGATCACATTCAGCAAATCCAATGGCCGGTCCGCCGTCCACCGCGCCGTCCATCTCGATACCATCGGCATCAAAATATTCAACGCGGATGGCGAGGTCGTGGGTGAGCGCCTCTTCGTCGGGCTCTATACCTCGGCGGTCTATAATCAGGGTGTCCACGATATTCCGGTGCTGCGGCAAAAAGTCGACTACGTGGTCGAGCGCGGCGGATTTTCCCCGGTCAGCCATTTCGGAAAAGCGCTGCAGCACATTCTTCAAACCTTGCCGCGTGACGACTTGTTCCAGTTTGCCGAGGATGAACTCTTCGAGACCGCCATCGGTATCCTGCGGCTTCAGGAACGTCAGCGCGTCGCTCTGTTTTCGCGGCACGATCCATTCGGTCGCTATCATTCGTGCCTCATTTTCATGCCGCGCGAACGCTATACCACCCAACTTCGCGAACAGATGCAACGGGTCGTCGAAGAAGGGTTCGGCGGGCGCGTCACGGTTTTTTATGTCCAGGTTTCGGATTCCGTCCTGGCGCGGCTTCAGTTCATCGTCAAGACCACACCCGGTGAGACGGCGCCCCAAAGTCTCGAAGAAATCGAGGCCAATCTCGCCGATGCCGGGCGCGACTGGCGCGACGATCTCAGCCATGCGCTGACCACGGCGCACGGCGAGGCGCGTGGCCTGGATCTGTTCCGCGCCTTCGCGGACGCGTTCCCGGTGTCCTATCGCGAACGCTACGACGTTGATAAGGCGGTCGCCGATATCGAAAAAATTCTGAAGGTCATGGTGACCCACGAAATCACCATGGATCTGTACGCGACCGGATCGGCCAATCGGAACGAGCTGCGATTCAAGGTCTATCATCCGACCCAGCTGCCGCTATCCGATGTCCTGCCCATGCTTGAAGCCATGGGGCTTAAGGTGGTCGGCGAGGTGTCCAACCCCATTGAGCCCCTGGAGACGGATATCGCCGTCTGGATCCACGATTTCCGCATGGTCACGCGCGGTGGAGAAGTGGTCGATCTCAACAAGATAAAAGCGAATTTCGAAGCGCTGTTCGCCGGCGTGTGGCACGGCGAGATCGAAAATGACGGGTTCAACCGGCTGGTAATTCACCCCGGCCTCGCGCCGCGGCAAATCACGGTCCTGCGCGCCTATTGCAAGTTCCTGCGCCAAGCCGCGATTCCCTTCAGCCAGTCCTATATGGAAGAGACCCTGGCCGGTAATCCGGGTATCACGCGCGACCTGGTCGAGCTGTTCGAGGTGCTGTTCGATCCGGCCGACCAGGAAAAGGCGACCGCGCGCACGAACCGGCTCAGACGGCACATCGAAAACGCGTTCGAGGATGTGCAGAATCTCGACGAAGACAGAATCCTCAGACGCTATCTCAACGTGATCGATTCCACGCTGCGCACCAACCACTTCCAGCCCGATGCCGACGGCGCGCCCAAGCCCTATGTATCCTTCAAGATCGACAGCCGCGCGATCGAGGAATTGCCGTTGCCGCGCCCACTGGTCGAAATCTTCGTCTATTCGGCGCGGGTCGAGGCCATTCATCTGCGCGGCGGCAAGGTCGCGCGTGGCGGCATCCGCTGGTCCGACCGGCGCGAGGATTTCCGGACCGAAATTCTGGGCTTGATGAAGGCGCAGATGACCAAAAACGCGGTAATTGTGCCGGTTGGCGCCAAGGGCGGTTTCGTGGTCAAGCGCCCGCCGGTGGACGGCGGCCGCGAGGCGCTGCAGGAAGAAGGAATCGCGTGCTACCGGACGCTGATGTCGGGCATGCTCGATATCACCGACAATCTGAAGCCGGGCGAGCTGGTCCATCCCGAAAATGTGGTGCGCCGTGACGAAGACGATGCCTATCTGGTGGTGGCCGCCGACAAGGGCACCGCGACGTTCTCCGATATCGCCAACGGCATCGCCCAGGATTACGATTTCTGGCTCGACGACGCCTTCGCGTCGGGCGGCTCGGCCGGCTACGACCACAAGAAAATCGGCATCACCGCGCGCGGCGCCTGGGAGTCGGTGAAACGCCATTTCCGCGAAATCGACATCGATACCCAGACCACGGATTTCACCTGTGTCGGCGTCGGCGACATGGGGGGCGATGTGTTCGGCAACGGCATGCTGCTGTCCGAACACATCAAGCTGCTCGGCGCTTTCAACCATTTACACATTTTCGTCGATCCCGATCCCGACCCCGCGACCGGCTTCGAGGAACGCAAGCGCCTGTTCGATCTGCCGCGCTCATCGTGGACCGATTACGACGCGAAGCTGATTTCGAAGGGCGGCGGTGTGTTCGACCGCAAGGCCAAGTCGATCAAGGTCACGCCGCAAATGCGCGCCGCCTTCGATATGTCCGACAAGGAAAGCGTCACGCCGACCGAGCTGATCCGTTCCATGTTGGCCGCGCCCGTCGATCTGATGTGGCTCGGCGGCATCGGCACCTATGTCAAATCGCGCGACGAGTCCCATGCCGATGTCGGCGACCGCGTGAACGATTCACTGCGGCTGGATGCCGGCGAACTGCGCTGCAAGGTCGTGGGCGAAGGCGCCAACCTCGGCGCGACACAGCTCGGCCGCATCGAATACGCGTTGGGCGGCGGGCGGATCAATCCCGATTTCATCGACAATTCGGCCGGCGTTTCGTGTTCGGATCATGAGGTCAACATCAAGATCCTGCTGGGCGAGGTGATGGCGGCGGAACAGATCACGCGCAAGCAGCGCGACCGGCTGCTGGTCCGGATGACCGAAGAACTTGCCAACCATGTGTTGATGGACAATTATCGCCAGAGCATGACATTGACCCATTGCGAAGCGCAGTCGTTCGCGCTGATCGATGAATCGATGCGGTTTCTGAAACATCTCGAACGCACCGGCGAGATCGATCGCCAGGTGGAATTCCTGCCCGACGACGAGACGCTTGCCGAGCGCCGCGCGGCGGGCAGGGGGTTCACCCGGCCGGAGCTCGCGGTGCTGCTGGCCTACAGCAAGCTCTCGCTCTACGACCAGATTCTCGACAGCGACGTGCCCGACGACCCGTTTCTGGCCCAGGACGTCGGGCTCTATTTCCCGAAGCCGATCCGTGAGCGCTATGGCGACTTCATTCCCGGGCATCGGCTACGGCGTGAAATCAGCGCGACCTATATTACCAACAGCTTGATCAACCGCACCGGACCGACCTTCGTCAACGAGATGCAAAACCGGACCGGCGCGGCGCCGGCCGAGATCGTGAAGGCCTATCTGGTAACCCGCCAAATATTCGGATTGTACGGATTGTGGGCGCGCATCGAGGCGCTCGACAACAAGGCGCCGGCCGCGCTGCAGACCGAAATGAACCTCGAAATTCTTCAACTGATCCGGCGCGGAACGCTCTGGATGCTCCGCAACAGCCCCCAGCCGCTCGACCTCAGCCGGGCCGTCGATCGCTTCGCGCCGGGGATCGGTGAGCTTACCGGCACACTCGACAATCATCTTTCCACAGAACTGCGCACCGCCATCCAGGGCGCGGCGGACGAATTGATTGCACGCGGCGCGCCCAAGGACCTGGCGCGCCAGATCGCAAGCCTCGACATTCTGTTCTCCGGCTGCGACATCGTGCGAATTTCCGTTGGCGGCGGCTATCCCGTCGACGACGTGGCGCGGGTGTATTTCGCGATCGGCGAGAAGTTCGGCCTCGACTGGTTGCGCGGCGCCGCCGAATCGCTGTCCGCCGACACCGAATGGCAGGTCATGGCGGTTTCCGCCATCGTCGACGATCTGTACGCGCAGCAAACCGCGATCGCCACCAAGGTGGTCGACGAATCCGGCGGCGGCGCGGCGGCGGACGCGGTCATCGATGCGTGGATGTCGGCCAACAGCCATCGCGTCGGTCGCGCGCGTTCCATCGTCGGCGAACTTCGGTCGAGCGGTTCGGTCGATCTCGCCATGCTGGCGGTCGCCAACCGCGAAATTCGCGGCCTGCTGACGCGTTGACAAAAAAACCGCCCGGTAGGGGCGGTTATTGGTGAACGGGGTGGCCGGTCGCGTCTTGGTTCAGATAGCGCTATGATTCGGTCATGACCGGCTCAACTGAAATCGGGGACGGGGCGGAGGTATCGCGCCGCGCCCGCGTCGCCTGGTGTTTCTATGACTGGGCCAACTCGGCGTTTCCCACCGTCATCGTGACCTTCGTTTTCGCGGCCTATTTCACGCGCGCCGTGGCTGAATCGGTAACGCTGGGCACGGCCCAATGGGGCCACGCGGTGGCGATATCCGGGGTCGCCATCGCGATTTTAAGCCCGGTCCTCGGCGCCATCGCGGACCGCGCCGGGCGGCAGAAGCCATGGCTTGCGAGCTTCAGCGCGATTTGCATCGTGGCGGCCGCTCTGCTGTGGTTCGTAAAGCCGGCGCCGTCCTTCGCGCTTTGGGGACTGGTGGTGTTCGCGGTCGCCAATACCGCCTTTGAAGTCGGCATGGTTTTCTATAACGCGATGCTGCCACGGATTGCCGGGGCCGAGCGCATCGGCCGGCTGTCGGGCTGGGGCTGGGGGCTCGGCTATCTCGGTGGGTTGGTCTGTCTGGCGCTGGCGCTTTTCGCCTTCGTCGAGCCCGCGACGCCGCCCTTCGGGCTGGATCGCGACACGGCCGAACATGTGCGCATCGTCGGGCCCATGGTGGCGGTGTGGTTCGCGGTCTTCTCGGTGCCGCTGTTCGTGTTCACCCCCGACGCGCCATCCGCCGGCATCGGGGCGGCGCGCGCGGTGCGTGACGGGCTCGCGACCCTTGGCGCGACCATCCGCGAGGTGCGCCGCTATCGCAATATTGTACGCTTTCTGGTGGCGCGGCTGCTTTATGTCGACGGTATGAACACCATGTTCGCCTTCGGCGGAATCTATGCCGCCGGCACGTTCGGCATGGGTGTCGCGGAAATCATTCGCTTCGGGATCGCGCTCAACGTGACCGCCGGGCTGGGCGCCGCCTGTTTCGCCTGGGTCGACGACTGGATCGGCCCCAAACGCACCATCCTGATCGCGCTGGTCGGGTTGATGGCGTTCGGCGTGCCGCTGTTGACCGTCGAATCGAAGACGGCGTTCTGGCTGTTGGCGCTGCCGCTTGGCCTGTTCATGGGTCCCGCCCAGGCGGCGAGCCGTTCCATGATGGCCCGCCTCGCGCCGGAAGCCATGCGGACCGAGATGTTCGGTCTGTTCGCGTTGTCGGGCAAGGTGACGGCGTTCCTGGGCCCGGCGGTGCTGGCCTGGGTCACGCTCGCCTTCGAGTCCCAGCGCGCCGGCATGGCCACCATCTTCGTCTTTCTCGCCGTCGGCTTCGTGCTGCTGCTGCCGGTAAAGGAGAGCTGAGCGCCGCCGATCAGTGCCGGAAGTGGCGCATGCCGGTCAGCACCATGGCGAGGCCTTTTTCGTCGGCGGCGGCGATCACCTCGTCGTCGCGCATGGAGCCTCCGGGCTGGATGACGGCGGTGACGCCGGCATCGGCGGCGGCGAGGAGCCCGTCGGCGAACGGAAAGAATGCATCGGACGCGACCACGGAGCCCACCGTCAGCGGTTCCGCCTGCCCCGCCGCCTCCGCCGCGTCGGCCGCCTTGCGCGCGGCGATACGCGCCGAATCGACACGGCTCATCTGGCCCGCCCCGATACCCACTGTCGCACCGTCCTTGACGTAAACGATGGCGTTCGACTTCACGTGTTTGCAGACGGTAAAGGCAAACGCCAGGTCGGTGAGTTCCCGGGCGTCCGGCGCGCGCTTGGTGACGGTTCTGAAGTCCTCGGGCCGTACATGTCCGGCGTCGCGGTCCTGCATCAGGAAACCGCCGGCCAACGGCTTGAACATCATTCCCGGCGCGGCGGGATCGGGCATCGCGCCGGTTTCCAGGACCCGCAGGTTCTTTTTGGCGGCCAGAACCTCGCGCGCGGCGGGCTCGATTTGCGGCGCGATCACCACTTCGGCGAACAGCTTGGCGATCACCGCGGCCGTGTCGGCGTCAAGCGCCCGGTTCACCGCGATGATGCCGCCGAAGGCGCTGACCGGATCGCAGCGCAGGGCCAGCGCGTAGGCTTGTGCAAGGTCGGCGCCCTCGGCTACGCCGCACGGGTTGGCGTGCTTGATGATGGCGACGGCGGGACGGGTGAACTCCGCGACCAGTTCGAATGCGGCGTCGGTGTCGTTGAGATTGTTGTAGCTGAGCTCCTTGCCCTGTAACTGGCGTGCGGTGGCGCCGCCCGGCCGGTCCTCGCCGCTGCGGTAAAACGCCGCCGACTGGTGCGGGTTCTCGCCATAGCGCAATGACTGCACGAGGGCCCCGGAAATAGTGGCGCGCCGCGGAAAGGGGTCTTCATCCCGCGCCGCGAACCATGCGCCGATCGCGGCGTCGTAGGATGCGGTGCGCGCATAGGCGATCCCGGCGAGGCGGCGGCGCAGCGCCGGCGTGGTCGCGCCGCCATGCGCCGTCATCTCGGCCATCACCAATTCGTAGTCCGCCGCATCGGTCACCACGGTCACCGCTTCATGGTTCTTCGCGGCGGCGCGGATCAGGGCCGGGCCGCCGATGTCGATATTCTCGATGCAGGTTTCGAAATCCGCGCCCGCCGCCACCGTGCGCTCGAACGGGTAGAGATTGACCACCACCAGATCGATCGGCGCGATGCCGTGCTCGTTCATGGCGTTCATGTGGGCGGGGTCGGCGCGGCGGCCCAGGATGCCGCCGTGAATCGCGGGGTGCAGCGTCTTCACGCGGCCGTCCATGATCTCCGGAAAGCCGGTATGGGCCCCAACCTCGGTCACGGCCACGCCGGCGTCGGCGAGCGCTTTCGCCGAGCCGCCGGTCGACAGGATTTCGACGCCGCGTTCGGCGAGAAAATGGCCGAATTCGGCCAGACCCGACTTGTCGGAAACGGAAATCAGGGCGCGCGCGATAGCGGCGCCGGACGCCTCTGGCATGATCTTTCTCCTGGATTCGCCGCCGCGATCAGCTCGACGCGGCGGCGCGTGTCTCGTCCATCCCCGGCGGCGCGTATTCCGGCACCAGCCGGCGAATCAAAGCGGTAGTTTCCTCGGCATTGCCGGCCCGCGCCAGCGACTCAAGCTCGTCCAGCCCGCGCACCAGCAGGGCGTGATCGGCGACGCGCGGCGCGGCCAGCAGGATACCGCCATATTCGGTCTCCTCCGGCGGCTCGGAATCGTGCAGCACTTCTTCGAACAGCTTTTCGCCGGGGCGCGGGCCGGTCACCTCGATCTTGATGTCGCGGTCGGGTTCGAGTCCGGCCAGCAGAATCATCTGGCGGGCAAGGTCGATGATGCGCACCGGCTCACCCATATCCAGGACATAAATTTTTCCGTCGCCGCCATGTTCCCGCGATCCCAGGACCGAGGCCTCGAGGACCAGCTCCACCGCCTCGCGCACCGTCATGAAGAAGCGCTTCATATCGGGATGGGTCACGGTCAGGGGGCCGCCCGCCGCGAGCTGGCGCTGAAACAGCGGCACCACCGATCCGGTCGAGCCCAGCACATTACCGAACCGCACCGTGACGAAGTTCGTGCGCGCCGGCTTTCCGCGATGGACGACATCCAGCGATTGGCAATAGGTCTCGGCAATGCGCTTGGTGGCGCCCATCAGGCTCGATGGATTGACCGCCTTGTCGGTCGAGATGAACACCATGGTGGCGACATCGTTGGCGCGGCACGCATCGACGACGATTCGGGTGCCGACGGCGTTGGTCAGCACGCCTTCGTCGGGATGGGCCTCGACCATGGGGACATGCTTCAGCGCCGCGGCGTGGAATACCAGTTCCGGCGCTTCGCGGGCGAAGATCGCGCCGATCCGCGTCGCATCCCGCACATCGGCGAGAATCGCGCGCCGTTCGAGCGCGGGGTGGCGCTCGCGCAACTCCAGATCGATTTCGTAGAGTAAATATTCCGAATTATCGACCAGGCTGATGCGGGCCGGCTCGAATTCCGCGATCTGGCGCACCAGTTCGCTGCCGATGGTGCCCCCGGCGCCGGTCACCAGCACGCGCCGCCCATTGACCAACGCGCGCATGGACGCGCGGTCGAGCACGGTCTGCGGCCGACCGAGAAGGTCTTCGATGGCGATCGGCTTGATCTCGACGCCGTCTACCTCCCCGCTTCGAAAATCGGTCATGCGCGGCAGGCGGGATAATGTCAGTCCCATGGATTCGGCGGTCTTCAACAGCGCGCGCACCGTCGCGCCGTCGATCTTGTCCTTGGTCACGATCAGGCGTTGCGGCCGGTTTCCCTCGCGCGCCAGTCGCTCGACCACCAGCGGGATACCGTCGATATCGCCCAGCACATGGACGCCGTGAATATTACGCCCGACGCGGGTGCCCTTCTCGTCGACCAGCCCCACCGCTTGATAACCGGCGCTGGGATTGCGGTTTGTGGCGCGGATGAACAGCTCCGCCGCGTCGCCCGCGCCGACCAGCAGCACCGGCACCCGGCGCGAGGGATCGCGGGCGATGCTGCGTTCGGCGCGCCGGTCCTTGAACAGACGATAGAGAAAGCGCGGCCCGCCGAGCATCCCCATCAGCACGAACCAGTTGATGATCAGGGTCGAACGCGGCAGCGCCTCCAGCCGCGTAATCAGGAACATCAGCGGCAGAAAAATCAGAATCGCAAGCGTGACCGCGCGCGTGATCGCATAGAGATCGTTGAGCGAGGCGTACCGCCACACCCCGGCATAAAGCTTCATCGACCAGAACACCCCGGCCGCGACCACCGTGAACACGCCAACCGACTGGGCCAATATCACCGGATCGTACGCGGCGATGTCCTCGCCGAGGCGCAAATAAAGCGCGAGCGGCAGGGAAATCGCCGCCATCACGACATCGTGGGCGAAGGCGATCCTTGGTCGCGCCACCGTAAAAAGTCGCCTGTCCATTATCCCGATTTCAGCGTTCCCGCCCCATTTCTCATCCGGGGCGCGGAAGATAGCATAAACCTCTCAGCGGTCATATGCGCGATGCCACGCGGCCGTGGCCGCGAGTCCCTGATCGACGGTAAACGGCGGACGCCAATCCAGGTCCCTTCGTATAAGGGCGTCGTCGATGGTCAGGGATCCCGCGACGCGGCGAAACGTTGCGCGCCGGCCACCGGCGGCCGCCAGAAGTTTCAGAATCCCATGCGGCATCCGCACCAGCCGCGCCGACCGGCCGAAGGCGCGGCGCAGGCGGCGAACCAACTCGGCGGTCGATAAATCCTCGCCGTCGCGCACCAGATATGTCCGGCCCCCGGCGCTCGGATGTTCCAGCGCGAGGCGGATCGCGGCGGTCAGATTGCCCAGATAAATCAGGCTGCGCGCATTGCCGTCGAGCCCGCCCAGCGGCAGCGGCAGCCCCGTATCGGAAATACGCACCAGCGCGCCGAAATTTGCGCGCACGCCCGGACCATAGACCAGCGGCGGCCGCAGGTTCACGATCTCCAGTTCCGTGGCGGCGGCAATGTCGGCCAGCGCCTGTTCGGCCCGCCATTTCGAGATGCCGTACGGATCTTCCGGCGCGGGCGTATCGGCTTCGGTGTAGGGCCGGCTCGCCTCTTCGCCGTTGGCCTTGACCGAACTCAGGAATATCAACCGGCGGACGCCCGCGCCCGCCGCCGCCTCGGCAAGCCGTCGTGTGGTCTCGGTGTTGTC
>CAZPMO010000051.1:0-27229 GCA_964587515.1 uncultured Rhodospirillaceae bacterium
ATGTGTTAAGCCTGCCGCCAGCGTTCGTTCTGAGCCAGGATCAAACTCTCAAGTTTGATGTTACCTCACCAAGATGCCGAAACATCTCGGATCAGCCAGGAGTTTGCCTAGCACAAGCGTACGCATAGCTAGAATGCGCACGCTTGGCTAGACGTACTCGAAACAGCACGCCGCCGCCTGCGCATCCCTTCCATAATTCACAATAACAAAGAGCGCGGTTCCTCATCCAGCCGTTCCCGTCGGGACCGTCCGTCCTGAGAAACCATGCGGCGGGCGGTAACCTGTCGCGGATGGGGGTTATAGGCGTTGCCAATCACCACTGTCAAACGGTTTCTCAAAGAAACATTGCTCGAGAAATCCGGTCGTCGGACGGGATTTCCGCGGCGGCGGCGCGGCGCTCCTGATTACCGAATCAGGGGTCGGACTCATGGCCCGATGGAACCCGATTTTAAAAGTAAATAATTCTTTAATATCAGATACTTATAAGGGAAACACAGAACGCCCGAACGGACCGAACAATGGTTGACCCGCTTGTTGGCGCGTGAGACCGTGGCGCCGCCCGGGTCTGACTGAGAATTGCGCCAACGGTGATAGAGACAAAATGACGCGACTCGCCGCCGCCTTTTCCTCCCTTGCGATCGCCGCAATCGGACTCGCCGCCTGCTCGGAATTGCCCAGAATTCTGCCCAGTAGTAAACCGGCCGCGTCGAATTCGCCGCAGCCCCGCATCGGTTTCTCGCAATTCCCGGACCTGCCAATCCCCAGCGGCGCGAAGATGGATCTCGACCGTTCGCTGGTGCTGGGTTCGCGCGATGCGTGGATCGGGCGGCTGGCGATGAAGATCGATCGCAACGCGACCTCGATCTATGATTTCTACAGCCGTGAAATGGTGAAGTTCGGCTGGCGCGAAATCACCTCGGTGCGCTCGGAAGTCAGCGTGCTGAGCTACGAACAGGCCGGGCGCGTCGCGACCCTGCAAATCCGGGAAGCCCGTTTCGGCCGGGCCGAGATCGACATCACCATCTCGCCCAGAGGCAAGCCCCCGCAACCCATGGGCCCACCCGAACCGCCGCCGTTCAAGTAAGAAGCGCCGCGCCCTACCCCCGCGCGCCGAACTCCTCGAACAGGCGCATGTTCTTGTCGATATCATAGGCTTGTTCGGTGAGCGTTTCCGCGTCCCATTCGTTGCGGGGGGTGGTAAAGAAATCGCCGCCATAGACGTGAATCGCGCCGGTCAGGCGCGGGATCGGGTTGTTCACGGAATGGATGATGTCGCGGCCAAGCGGCGCGGTATCGGTGACCCTGAGCGAACGCGCGCCGGCCGCCTCAACGTGGCCGTCCTTCGCGTCGGGCACCCGGCGCCAGAAGATATTGTCTTCGCAGCCGGTATAGACCCCGATCACCGCCCACATCTCATGGTTATGCGGCATGATGGTCATCCACGGCGGCCAGACGACGTTGATGATCGTCAGTTCATCGGAATTGAAAAGTTTCTCGACGCCGCCGACGGACGGCTCGCCGAGCGCCGACAATATGGCGTTCGGGTCTTCGGCGGCCGCGGCCACCACCTCGGCGACCGCCTTGTGGCTGTCATCCTCGCGCACGGCGGCGAGGCAGTCGGCGATGAAACGTTCTTTGTCGAACACGGCGCATCCTCCATGAATTACCTGCGCGGAGCCTAATCCCCCGACGACGCCTTCGGCAAGGCCGTTCGCCGGTTCGCGCAGAGGATCGCGAAGGTAATCAACACGAACCCCGCGAAATTCTCCCAGGTGATCGCCTCGCCCAGCATCAAGGTGCCCAGCAAAATCGCCACCAGCGGATTGACGCCGACCGCGACGGCGGCCTGGGTCGGTGTGGCGTAGGCCAGCCCCTTGATGAACATCAGGATCATCAGCGCGCCGCCGGGGAACGCGAGCCCTACGACCACCAGCCAGCCGGTGGCGCTAATATCGAGCGATCCGCCGAACGGGTCTCCGAAGGCGACGGCCACCGGCCCCAGCGCCATCGCGCCGATCAGCATCGACCATGCGGTCAAAGCGAGGCCGTCATATTTCGCGACGTATCGCGGCGCGAACACGACGTAGCTCGCCGACAGGGACGCGCCGATAAACATGATGATATCGCCGCGCGTCGCGTTGGGCGCGCTCGCCGGATCCTGAACGCCGACCGCAATCCAGACGCCCGAGATCGCGAATGCCACGGCGGCCGCCTTCCAGGGCGTCACCCGCTCGATCCGGAACAGCGCGCCCAGGATCATAGTGATCAGCGGCATCGTCGCATAGACCAGCGCACCACGCGCCGCCGTGGTGTCGGCCAGCGCGCGTGCGAAGCAATAGGGAAAGGCGCCGTAAAACGTCACCGCGAGAATCAGGATTGCGAGCCGGTCGCGACGGTCGATGCGCAACCGCCGACCCTGAACCGTCACCAGGGCGATCAGCAAAAGCGCGGCCAGCCCGTATCGCACATGGGCCAGCGTGAAAGCATCGGTCTCGGGGATCACATAACGGGTGAATACCACGGTGAAGCCGCCGATTGCGGCTGCGCCGCCCACCAGCGAAAAGCCGATCAAAGCGTTTCGGTCCAGCACGCAAAGGCCTCTCTGGGTTCGCGGAAGATCTCGCCGCGCCGGGCGCTTTTCGCAACTTTCGCCACCCCCGTCAATTCCCGTAAGATCGGCGGAATGTCCCGGATAACAGCCCACGGATAAGATGCCATGACCAACGCTGACCGCACCCCGAAAGCGGAAGACCTCACCATCGATCTCGACGGGCGAAAGTTCCAGGCCTGCGTCGCGGTCCACCATTCGGGATCGGGGCCGGGATTGCTGGTGCTGACCGGCCGGCCGCCGTCGGATATGGGCACGCGCGCGCTGGTCAATCTGTTCGCCGAGGAAGGCTATGTGGCGCTTGCGCCGGCGCTCGCGGGCGATGTGGTCGCGGCGGCGAAGGCGTTGCGCTCCTTGCCGCAGCACGACGGCAAAATCGCGGCCCTGATCCATGGCGAGGCCGCGGCGCCGGCCTGCAGGGCGGCGGCCGAGGCCGGGCTCGCCGCAATCGTCGCCTTCGATGCGCCGGAACTTGCCGGCGACCTCGACTTGCTGGCCGGAGTCCCCTGCCCGCTCCTGCTGCAGTTCGGCACGCTGGACGATCCGGAGGCCGCGTCCGCGGCCGGGCGGCTACGCGACGAGAAGACCCGGCGCGATGGCTCCGCGGTATGCGCGTGGGCGGACGCGCGGCCGGGTTTCGCGATGCCGGGTCACGACGCCTTCGACAAGCGCGTCGACGGGCTCGCCCATTCGCGCACGCTGGAGATGATCCGGCGCGAGATGGGTCCCTATTACGATTTCATCGCGCTGTTCGACGAACATGTCCGCCATGAGTTCGTGACCCGCGACGCCACCGCCACCATGGCGACCATGGTCGACGAGCCCTATGTCAATCACGCGCCGACCCTGGCCGGCGGCGTCGGGCACGACCATCTGAAACGTTTTTACAAGTATCATTTCGTCGATCAGAACTCGGCCGAGCGCGAAAGCGTGACCATCGCCCATAGGCTGGGACCCGACCGGGTGGTGATCGAACAGATCGCGCGCTTCCGCCACGATCAGGTGCTCGACCGCTATTTCCCCAACATCGAACCGACCGGCAAGATCGTGGAAATTTCGATCACGCTGTGCGTGCGCTTTCGCGGCGACCGGGTGTGCCACGAACATATTTACTGGGATCAGGGCTCGGCATTGGCGCAGATCGGCGCGATCGACGCCACCGACCTTCCCATCGCCGGACCGGAAGCGGCGCGGAAGCTGATGGACGAGACCCGCCCGTCAAACGTGTTCATGCGGGAAAGCTGGAAGACCAGCGAGGGCAAGCCGCTTTAGTCAGCGCGCCGAAGCCGCCTCGTGCTCGGCCAGCGTGTTTTCGATCACGCGACGCTGGCGGAACGCCCACAGGAACGCGGCGAGGCACAGCAGCCCGGCGCCGATGACGGGCGGGCGAAGCCCGACGAACTCCGCCAACACACCCGAGACCAGCGCGCCCATGGCGGGACAGCCGAGCCAGATGATGCCGTAGATCGACATCGCGCGGCCGCGCATGTGATCGACGACCACGCTCTGCACCACCGTCTGGCTGGAGATGCCGCCGGTCACCGACGCCGCGCCGACCACCGCGAGCGCCGCCACCGCGAGCCAGAATTCGCCGGTCATCGCGAAGGCCGTCAACGAAAGGCCCAGCACCACGACGCTGGCGACGACGACGCGGGTCAGCCAGGCCTGGCGTCCCCACTGGGCGAACCACAGACCGGCCACGGTCGCGCCGAACCCCGCCGACGACAGCAACCAAGCGAAGCCGTCGGCGCCGCGCTGGAATATATCGACGGCGAAGCCGGGCAGCAGTTCCATCACCGGGCGGCCGAGAAAGGACGTCGCGATCAGGATGATCAATATGGGCGCGATCGCCTTGTGCGTGAAAGCGTAGCGAAAACCGGCGGCGATTTCGCCCGGCACCTCGGACAGTGACCGGCGCACCACGGTGCGTGGCGGCAGTTTCACCAGGAACAGCGCGATGATGAAGGAGAAATAGGTTAGCGCGTTGAGCGCAAAGGCCGGGATCACGCCCCAGGTCGCGATGATCACTCCGGCCACGGCCGGACCGATGAACCGCGAGCCATGCCAGACCGAGGAGTTCACCGCGATGACGGCGGGCAGTTCGTCACGCCCGACCATATTTGCGATGATCGACTGGCGAAACGGCTGGAAGGATGCGTTCAGCGCGCCCAGCAACAGGGTCAGGCCGAACAGGATTTCCACCGTGATCAACCCGGTCGCGGTCAGCACGGCCAAGGCGAGGGCCTGGGCGGCGCTGATGATCTGAATCACCCGGCCGACAACCAGCCGGTCGAGCCGGTCGGCGAAAGCGCCCGCGAACGGCCCGATCAGCACCACCGGAAACAAATCGGCGAACCCCATCGCGCCCAGCCAGGCCGCCGATTCGGTCAGCTCCCAGGTCAGCCACGCGACGCCGGCGCGCTGGATCCAGATTCCAATGACGGACGGTATCGATCCCAGCGTGTAGACGCGAAAGGCCCGATTGCGAAACGCGGCCGCGATGCCGCCGGGCCGGCGCTGTTTTGACATGACCGGCAAAGGGCCATCCTTTGCCCGGCGGGGCAACCAAAAAAAGCGTCGCGTTCAGGGCGATCGGGTGAATAGCATCCACGTGGCCCCAAGAAAAAATTGTCACCCCGGCCCCCGAGCCGGGGTCCAGCGGTGGCGGCGTGTAGCGATGGTATTGTATGAGGCGCTCGGTCTTGAACGAGGAACCCGTCTGTCCTTTTGAAACCGCTGGGCCCCGGCTCGGGGGCCGGGGTGACGGGAGGGGTATGGCAGGGACCTTACCGCATCGACGTTCGCCGGATTGCCCCCGCGCCGCGTTGGCGTCCGTCTAGAAATATCGATAGGATCGGCCACCATGTTTGGAATTGGGATTCGAATTTCCTTGGCAATGGGACTCGCGGTGGCTATTGGGATCCACCCCGCCCTCGCCCAGCGCACGCCTGTCGATCTGGAGCTCGCCTTCGTGGTCGACGCGTCTGGCAGCATCGACGAGGACGAAACCCGGCTTCAGCGTCAGGGCTATGTGGACGCGCTGGCCAACCCCCGCGTGCAGCGGGCCATCACCGGCGGTTTCCTGCGCGCCGTCGCGGTGTCCTATATCGAGTTCGCGGCCGATGGCTGCGCGAGCCTCGGCGTCGGCTGGACGCGTGTCGCCAATGCGGCGGACGCAAAATCGTTCGGCGCGCGAATTCTGGCCCGGCCGCGCATGTTCTGCCCCGGCGGCAACGCCATCGGCGAAGCCATCGCCTTCGCCACCGACTCGATCGAGAGCAACAAATTCGAGGGCACGCGCCGGGTGATCGATGTTTCCGGCGACGGCCCCAATACGCTGGGCCTGCCGGTCGAGCTGGCGCGCAACGCGGCGGTCGCGAAACGCATCACCGTCAACGGGCTGGTCATCGAACGCCCGATGATGCCGGACCTCGACGACTATTTCCGGAACGCGGTGACCGGCGGGCCGGGATCGTTCGTCATCAAGGCGGAAAGCCGCGCCACTTTCGCCAAGGCGATCCTGAAGAAGCTGATTCTCGAGATCGCGGGCGAGCCGCCGGTAATTCGCGCGGCGCGACGTTGAGCCGCGCCCCTTCCCGGTTGCCGTTTGGCCGCGTTGGCCGCATCATCGAAACATATGCGACAGACAATAAGGAGACACGGCCATGCCAAGAGGAGTGATCGACCTGGAAGCGCTGCAAAGCGATGAGATCCAGGCGCTAAAGAACACGCCGACGCCGGAAGGCCTGCCTTTCAACATCACCAAGCTCGGCCATATGGTCCTGAAGGTCCAGGATCTCGAACACTCGGTGAGTTTCTATACGCAAGTGCTCGGGCTCAAGGTCTCGGACGCCTACCCGGACAATATGATTCCGGGTCGCATGGTGTTCATGCGCTTCAACAACGACCATCACGGGATTGCCCTGATTGGCGGCGCGGAGAAGGACTCCGAGAATGTCGAGGTGCACCACCTCGCGTTCGAAGTGGCGACCCTCGACGAGGTGCTGCGCGCCCGCGATCACCTGCGCGAGCATCAGGTAAAGATCGAGTTCGACGGACGCCGCCGCGCCGGCCAGCAGATCGCCGTGGAATTCCGCGACCCCGACAATCACATGCTGGAAATTTACTGGTGCATCGATCAGATCGGCAGCGACGGGCGCACCCGCCCACCCGAGGAATGGATCGAGGAGCACTCCATCGAAGACGCCATCGACAGCGCCCCGCCGGGGCAGGACACGACCCTCTACGATCCCACGCTGAGGAAATAATGGCCGATAACATTCTGATACGCGGCGGCCGCGTGGTCGATGGTACCGGCGCGCCGCCCTTCCCGGCCGACGTCGCCGTGCGCGACGGCAGGATCGCCGCGATCGGCCCGGACATCGCGGCCTCCGGCGCGCGCGTGATCGAGGCGGCCGCGCGCATCGTCGCGCCCGGGTTCATCGACATCAAGACCCATTCCGACTGGACGCTGCCGCTGATGCCGCAATGCGAATCCAAGGTGCGTCAGGGCGTGACAACCGAGGTGATCGGCCATTGCGGGTTCTCATCGGCGCCGGTGCTGCCGGGAATGGCCGAGGCGCTGGCCGAGTATCTCGGCCCCAGCGCACCGTGGCTCGATTTCGTGGAAACCGATTATGCGGGTTATGCGCGGGACTTCCCGGCCACCGCCGTCAACCGGGTGATGCTTGTCGGCCACAACACGTTGCGCCTGATGACCATGGGCATGGAGGACCGCCCGCCCGCGCCCGACGAACTTGCCCGCATGAAATTACTGCTCGAAGAAGCGCTGGCGGCGGGAGCCTTCGGCATGTCGTCGGGACTGTTCACGGCGCCGGGCTCCTATGCCGCGGGCGAGGAGCTGGTCGAACTCGGCGCGATCCTGAAGAACCGTAACGCGCTCTACTTCACCCATCTGCGCGATGAATCCAACCGGGTCTACGACGCCGTCGACGAGGCCACCGAGTTCGGCGAACGCACCGGCGTCCATGTCCAGATCGTCCATATCAAATTGTCGGGCATGGACAATTGGGGCGGCGCGGAGAAGCTGATCGGCCAGCTTGCGGAGGCGCGCGCGCGCGGCGTGCGCATCGACTGCGACGAGTACCCCTATGTGGCCGCCTCGAATCCATTGAAGAACCTGATGCCGAGTTGGCTTCAGGAAGGCGGCGTCGACGCGATGCTCGAACGGCTGGGACAGACAGAAATCCGCGCCCGCTTGCGCGCCGAGATCGATGCGGACGGTCTGAACAATTTCGGCCGTATTCCGGGCTGGGACGCGATCCGCATCTCGATCTCGCCCAACCAGCCCGTGGAATATGCCGGTCGCACCATGGCGGAGATCGCCGACGAACGCGGCGCCGATCATTTCGAGACCGCGCTCGATTACATCGTCGAGGATCGCGGCCAGTCACGCGTCCTCGTCAGCTCGATCTCGGAAGACGATGTGCGCGCCTTCGTACGCGACGCAGACGTGATGGTGGGATCGGACGGGAATTCCGTCGCGCCATACGGCGCCACCGGCCAGGGCAAGCCGCACCCGCGCTTTTACGGCACCTTCGCTCGCATCCTCGGCCAGTATGTGCGCGACGAGGGGCTGCTGCCGGTCGAGCGCGCGATCTGGAAGATGACCGGGGCGCCGGCCCGCGCGCTGGGGCTGACCGACCGCGGAATTTTGCGCGACGGCATGGCGGCCGACATCACGGTGTTCGACCCCGCCACCATCGCCGAGAAGGCGACCTTCCAGGACCCGCACCAATACGCGGTCGGGATCGAGCACGTGCTGATCAACGGCGCGTCGGTGATCGCCGAGGGCGAACATACCGGCGCGTTGCCGGGGGGGATGTTGAAACCGGCGATCGGTGATAACGACCTTTAGGACGCATGGGAGGGACGACGGATGTTTCGTCTTTGGATTGCCGCCGCGGCGGTCCTGTTTTTCCTGATCTGGATTTTGTTCTTCCAGGCGATCGTGGTGCTCGTCATTTTCGCCGTGGTCGTCGGCGGTATCTGGATCTGGTGGGAGGTCCGCGAGCTCAAAAAAGCCATGCGCACCCCGCCCCGCTAGCCCACCCCGCTAGAGAGCGCGAACCAGAGAAACGACCTCGGTTTCCGGGATTTCCCGGCCTTCCTTGACGAGTATGTAAAGGGCCTTGGCGTTGACCGGCTCCGACGCCAACGGGTTGCATTCGATGGACTCGGTTTCCGCGTCGGCATAGGCGACCGGCGTCCCCATGCCCTTGACGATCAATTCCGAGGCGAGCTTGCCCCAGACCACGCCCTCGACGGCGACATCATAGCGCAGGCACTCGTCGCCCAGCGACGTGAACAGGTTCTCGATGATGTATTCGGATCCCGGCGCCACGACGGCGCGGACCATCATCTCCGGATAGCCGCGCATCGGCCGCATGACCGACGACGCGCCGACCTTGCGCAACCTCTCGCGGTTGCCGTCATCGACGCATTCGGCGAGGACCAGGCAATCGCCGTTCAGTTCGCGCACCCGATGGATAACGTCGAAGGCGGCGCCGTCCGACTTGGGATCATCCGTCTCGGCCAACACCACGATCGCCGCGGCCCGGGCGGCGTCCGCCGATTCAAGCCCGTCCGCGGTATCGCCACGCCCATGTACATGCACGATATCGAGGTTTTGCAGCGCGGCGGGCAAGCCCTCCGGCCAGGCCTCGGAAAGGATCATGACCGGTCGTTCCCGGCCCCAGCCCGTCAAGCGAAATTGCCGCACGAGGGTGTTGAAATAGGTCTGCGCGGCGATTTGCGGCGCGTTTATCAGCAGGATATGGTCTTGCAAGTTCCACCTCCATTCGCCTCTGATCATGCGCAACCGGCGCGAGGCTCGGTAGTCGAAATAATCGCCCGCCCCTTTGGCAAGCGCGAAGATGCCCCCGAAATAAAGCAGCACCACCGTGGAAATTCTGCCCGCCGCGCTGGATGCCGACACATCGCCGTAACCCACCGTGGTCACCGTGGTCACGGTGAGCCAGGCGGCGTCGCCGAGGGAAAAGCCTTCGAAGGCCATCATCGCCGCAATATGCAGCGCGCCTATGGCGGCGAGATAGGCGGCGATCAAAGGGATAGCGCGCCCTGCGCTGGGGCGCTGGAAGCCGACGCGCGACGTCGCGGAACGCCGCAGACGGCGCCAGAAAGCAAATAGCATCTCCGGTCCCCCCGCGACCCTCAGGCCACCCAGAACTCCTCGACGACGGACTCCGCCATCAGCGCCACCAACGTGACATCGGTGCGCCCGCCGTCGAACACCGCGACCTCGACGGCGAAACGGCGTCGATCGCCGACCAGACGATAATGATCGAACGCTTCGGCGTCGTCGGCGAGCGTCGAGTCGATTTTTGTCACCGCCGGATCCTGTTCGTGATGATAGGCTTGTAGCGCCGCTTCCTGACGGTAAATCTCCGTCGTCCAGCCTTCGAATTCAGGTAGCTCCGCACGCCGATGCAATACCAGATTGGCCGGCTCGTCGGGATCGAACAGTCGCGCGAACTCATCCAGGTCGAACAGCCGCTCGACGTCCGGACGCCCGATCGTCCGGGCCAGCGCCAGCGCGCCGTCGTCGTCCCGCCACATATCGTAGCCGCCGCCGTCGTCGAGGGTGAGCACCCGGCGCACCTTGTGCGGCCCGCCGAGATCGATGGCCCGCACCGACGCCACCCGCGCCTCGACGGTCGACAACCCGTGGGGCGCGACGAAGCCGAACTTCAGGAAATCGCCGGCACTCAGGTCCCAGGCATGCTCGACCTTTCGCGCCTTGTCCTTGTCCTTCGAGCCGCCGCCGAATAAACGGCGAAGCATCATTCGGCCCGCTTGGCGCGGATTCGCGCCAGCACATCGCCGCCCGAAGCGTCGGAGCCGACGATGCCGGCTTCCTTGAGGCGCCGGTCGAGATCGCCGCCCTCTTCCTCCTGCGCCAGATGCGACGCGGCCTCCATGCGGTCGGTCCGCTCCTGCTGGCGCTTCTTGATGCGCTCGAGGGAACCGGTGGCCGACGTCATGGCGGTGTTGGAGCCGGAGAACCGCGCGCTCGCCGCGGCCGACGCCTTCTGCACCTTTTCGGTGGCCTTGACCATGGACACCTGGCGCTTCATCGCGGCGACGTTCCGTTCCGTCGACTTGATGCTGCGTTTGAGCTGGTTGACGCCGGTATCGTACTGGGTGAAGGCCTGCTGTTGCAGACTAAGCTCGGACTCGTATTGGGCGATGCGTTCGCAAACCTCGGTGGCCAGCGTCTCATCGTTCTTGTCGAGCGCCTTTGCGGCATAGTCCTCGTGCTCGGCAATGGCGGATTTCAACCGCTCGACCTCGCGCTCGACACCCTTGCGCTCGGCCATCACCTGGGTGAGCTGGGACTTCGCCTGGCTCAACTCCTTGTCCGCGTCGCGGATTTCCTGATCGAGTATCCGCAGCGCCTGATGGTCGATAACGGCCTCGCCGGCCTCGGTGGCACCGCCGCGGATGGCGGTAAAAAGCTTTGCTAAAACGGCCATGATGACCTCCTCACTGATAAATTAGTTGAGAAACGGGGACACGACTTCGACGGCCTCGAGCGTGTTGTCGCTCAGCACCTCGAGTTCGGTAATCACGTCCTCGGTGGAGGCGTTCGCCGCCAGCGCCCCGAATACGACATAACGGTTGCCGATTTTTCCGAACGACGACAGCGGCAAGGGGACGTTCATCTCCAGCAGCGTCGCCAGCATCTCCGTGCGCCCTTCCGGCTTTACCTGATCCTCGCTCCACAGATAGGTGAGGCAGAGGATCTGCTCGTCGTCGGCCGACACCAGAATGGGAAACTCCTGGCGATCCTCGACCACGATTTCGATCGCGCCGTCGTCCTCGGACTCCATCGCCGAAAATGTAAAGCCGTTTTCCGAGGTGAAGTTGTCGAGGGTCTCGCGCATCAGCTTGATATCCATGATTTCCTTCCCGCTATTACCCATTAAATCCGGTTCACTAAGCGCCGGCACGATGCCCCGGCGCAATAACTGCTCGACGCGGCGGAGAAACTTCCGGTGCTCGGCCGGAATCCACACTTCCACCGGCGCCAGCCCGGCCCGCTGCAGCCGCGTCCTCTGTCGCCGCTTGCGCTCCGCGACGGAAAGCGGCTGGGCGCGTCCGGTGGTGTCCGCCCCTTCCATTACTCTTGATTGCAATCGGCCGCAAATCCCACAATCCGATCCTTTCCATTACGTGACTTGTCACGCGTGACAGTCACAATATGGGGGAGTGTGGCGAAAATGTCAAGGGCGATCGGCGTTCACTCGTCGGCGCTCCGGTAGAGCCCTTGCTCGGTCTCCCAGCCGCGCTGGTAATATCTGTAGACGGCGGCGTTGCCGACGCGGTTGACCTCGATGTCTTCCAGGCCCTCGAAGACCCCGCCGGGAAATGCGAACGCCGCCAGCAGGACGTCCTTCGTGGTCCAACGGTCATCGACCGGCAGTCGGTCGAGCGCGGCGATCCGTTTGCTCGCCGACGCCCCCAGCCGGGTGGCGATGGTCCATCCCCATTCGCCGAAGCTGGGCACGTTCTGGTGGTACTGCTCCACATTGGCGAATCCGACCGAGGCAACGGTCTTGCCGATGCTGAGGAAGGCCTGGCGGGAATGGTAGGGCGATGTCGACTGGACCGCCATCGCGCCGTCGCCGGCCAGCAGCAACTTGAGCTTGCGGTAGAATTCCGCCGCATACAGCCGGTTCAGATCGGGATGGCTGGCATCGGGCAGGTCGACCACGATGACGTCGAAGGCGCGGCGCTGCCGCAACAGTTCGTCGACGGTCAGGAACGCGTCGCCGAACCGGGTGCGCACGCGCGGGTCGCGGAAGGCGAATTCGTTCAACTCCAGCAGCGGCCGGTTGATCACGCGACCGTCGCGCACCAGCGGCTTGGAGAAGAGATCCACCAACTGGGAATCGAGATCCAGCAGCATGACCTCCTTCGGGTTCCACCGCAGGATATCGCGCAGCGCCAACCCGTCGCCGCCGCCGATGATCAGAACCCGTTCGCGCCGCGCCGAGGCGGCCAGCGCGGGATAGGTCAGCATCGCGTGGTAGACATGTTCGTCGTTGCTGGCGAACTGCATGCGACCGTTGATGAAGAACGTATAGAGGGGCTCGTTGCGCGGATCGCCGAGCCGTTCGGTAACTGTGAGGCGCTGATACTCCGTATTGACGCTGTGGACGACACGGTCGCGATACAACAAATCCTCCATCGCCCGGGACCAGTTGGCGCCGTGGAGTGCGGCCACGGCGAGCAGTGCGGCGACCGCGCCGTGAAGCGCCAAGATCCACCAGACTCGCCGCACCGAACGCCCGTAAAGGGCGAGAAACAGGAGCCCCATCGCCAGATTGACTGCCGCGGTCAGCACCGCCGCGCGAGCCGGCTCCATCGACAGCATGAACGCTACCCACAGCGCGGCGCCGATGCCGGCGCCGATATAATCGGCACCGTAAATGGTGCCCGTGTTGTGCACCAGGTGGCGACGATGGAACTCCTGGCGCACCCGTGCCAGCAGCGGAATCTCCATCCCCACCATCACACCGACGGCGGCGCCGAGGAGGTAGGGCGCGACGCCGGCGAACCAGCCGAGCGAGGCAAAAAGTCCGCCCTCGGGCACCAGGTCCGGCGGCATGGCGTAGGTATCGGCGATGACCCGTGGAAGAACGACGGCAAGCGCCGTGACGCCGCCGAGGATCAGCACCGACAGACCGCCGAGCGCCGCGAGCGACGCCTCCAGCCACGCGAAGCCCGAGAACGGATGGCGCACCGCGCGCGCCAGGAAAGAGCCCACGCCCATCGATACGATCATCACGCCGATCATGGTGAAAATAACCGTCTCGACCGCGCCCAGGACCCGTCCCGCGGCATGCGCCAACAGATATTCGTAGACCAGCCCGCAGCCGGCGAGTACGCCGGTGATGGTCATGATGGCGACGTCGTTGGCTCTCACTGAGGCGGCTGAAGCCCCGATGCCGCCGGAATTCGGCGTCGACTCGGTCGCCGCCTCGGTGGGCATCAGCCGACTTGGCTCATCAGCAGCAACCCGATCGCCAGATAGACCGACACCTCGGTCAGGGCGACGCCTATATTGCCTTGACGGTCGACCTCTTCCGCCAGATCAATCCCGGTCAGCACGCAGCGCTCGGCAAGCAGGCTGAGCAGCACCAGCGCCACCGTGGCGCCGATGGAGAACACGCCCCAGACGAGCGCCTGGGAAATCGGATCGCCGCCGGTAACGTAGGGCGCGAGGTCCGACGCCGCCGACACGGCCAACGCCACGCCGACCTGAAACCCCACGAACCTGAGAGCCAATGCCAGATTTCCCGACCCGACGGCTTCGTGAAGCCGGGTATCCTTGTTGCGTTTCCCGAACACCCAGATGCGATAATAGGCCGACAAAGTGAGAATGATCTGCGAGACCACGTAACCCACGATCACCGCGATCAGCCCCGGCGCGAGAGCATCGTCGGACCACACCAGGACCGCGCGCACCATGATCGCCGTCGCCAGGACGTTGCCGGCATCGACCACGGCGACCGCCGTGTTGCCGTTCGATATCTCCTGCTTCACCGAAAGGGCGGGCAACGCGACCCGGTCGAAGATCAACCGGGTCAGCCACATCAGCACCAGCCCGAGCGCCCCGTACGCCACCATCTCGGTGGCCTCGGACCCGAAATTGCCGGCGAACCCGCCGGAAACGACGCCGGTGAGCATGATGGCGATGCCGGCGGTGGCGCCCGCGAGCGAGATTCCAACCGCGAAATTGTCCTTCACCGCCAGTTCGTGCATCGTATCGACGCCGCTCGCGACGCCATAGATAAAGCGCACCAGCAGCAGGATGGCGAATACGATGACGAAATCCATCGCCATCATTCCCAGGGTCTGTCCTGACAGGATATTGGGGTCCATCTCCAGATGCCTTCCTCGTCTGATGTCTTTTACTTGCCGCCGAACCCGCGCGAACGCGCCGTGCCCCGACTCGAACTGGCGTAGGACGACGCGCGCCGCACGGCGCCGCCCGGACCGCGCGACGCGCTGCGTCCATATGTGCTGAGCCGCCGCTGGCTGCGCACCGGGCCGTACGACTTGCGCGGCTTGGCGTTGGGGTAAGATTTCGCGGCGCGGTTCCAGCGCTGGGAGTCCGCGCGCGTCCCGTAATAGTGCCGTCCGACGTCGCCGTAATAGCTCCAGCCGCGACCGCGATACCAGTCACCGTAATAGTAGGGCCGCGGCGAGAAGAACAGGTTGCGCATCAGCGAATACTGACCATAGAACACCCAGAAGCTGTTGCCCGAGCCGCCGCGCCGCCACTCGCCGTAGCGCGAATTGCCGACCAGGTGACTCCCGGCGCCCTGCGCCGATTTCTGTTCGCCGGCCGGCACGTGCAGTCGCGCCAGCTTGCCGTTCGACAGATCCGCGAGCACATTGACCACGTCGATCAGGCTGTCGTTGAAGACCGTGGGATCGGCCGCCGCCTCGATCCGCACCAGCTCCTCGAGGCTGGCGTTGGCCGCTTTCTCGTCGCCGGGCTCGAGATTGATCGTCTTCAATCGTTTCGACAGGGAGGTGTAGGCGAGCCCGCTGGTGGTTCCTTCCTTCGCCAACTCGGTAGTCAACTCGGCCAGTTCAGGGCGTTCCCGCTTTACGAATTTCGCATATTGGAAGACGAGGTTGGCGTTGTAGATCTGACTCGAAGCGACGCTCGTCCCGAGATTTCGGACCAGCGTCGTCACCCGCGAATACTGCCCCTTCACCAGTTCCGGGTAATTCTCGCCGCAACCGGCGAGCACCGCGACGGCGGCGAACAGAATGAATGCGCGCGCAAGCGCCGGGGCCGTTTGCGACCGCTTTCGTCCTGGCCGTGCTACGCAATTCAGGGGATTGTTACTCATGTCCTAGGTAACCGATCATCGGGCCAACGCGGTCCCGAGGTTTTTAGTGGCGAGCCAATGCAAGCTTGACGATTATTTTTGGACAGTGCGCGGCGAAGTGAGTCGCGTCCACCCATAAAAATCACCCTCGGCGATTTGGAATTCGTGGAAGTGCGTCGGACGCGCCATTTTCTCAGGTGGTCTGGGCGCGACGGGGCCGCAACAAAAATTCGTTACCGAGAATGCCGATGGCCAGCGCCAGCCCGATCAGATTGGCGATCGACGCCCCGGATATCCCATCGAGCGGTATCAACAGACCGACGGGACGATACAGATCGAGCGAATAGTCGAAGGACACTCCGATCGGGACGACCGCGAGAAAGGTAATGAGAAAGCGCACCAACGCCACCCCATAGATCAAGGAGCCCTGCGCCGACGCCGCGACGCCCACGGTGCAGGCGGAAGGGCCCGAGGTCATCGAGGCGACCAGCGCGCTCGCCGTCAACACTGTCAAAAATGTTTTCGCATACATGATTTGTCCCCCCCCTTTTTCGTTGGTTTTGTTGTCATCGGCAACCGGCGGATGGGGCCGGTGGCGCGGTGTTGACGGCACTGGAAAAATGGGCATGTTAGGGCCGCCTCGCTGAGAGGCGGTATAAGATCGCCCGAAGCGGCGGGAGGCGGAGTAAATGGCGGATCAGGTTGACAGCGGCGCCTTCGTGGGCCAGCCCATGGAGCGCGTCGAGGACGCGATCCTGCTGACCGGTCGGGCGCGGTTTTCGGATCACCTGCCGACCCACGTGAACACGCTGCACGCCGCCATCCTGCGCTCGCCGCACGCCCATGCGCGCATCAAATCCATCGACAAATCGAAAGCCGAGGCCCTGCCCGGCGTCGCCGCCGTGATGACCGGCGCGGAGATCGCCGAGATATCGTCGGCCTTCCTGATCGTCATCAAGCAGCCGATGCAGCATTACGCGGTCGCGGTCGACAAGGTGCGCTATGTGGGCGAGCCGGTGGCGATGGTGGTCGCGGCCGACCGCTACCGCGCCGAGGACGCGCTCGATCTGATCGAGATCGAGTACGAGACGCTTGATGTCGTCGTCGACCCCGAGGAAGCCGCCAAGACGGACGCGCCGGTGCTGTACGAAGAAGTCGGCGCCAACGTCGTCTCGACACGTGAATTCAGCTATGGCGACCCCGACGGCGCCTTCGCAGCCGCCGACAAGGTGGTGTCGCTGAAGGTCGCCTACCCGCGCAATTCGCAGACCCCCATGGAAGGCTTCGTCGTTACCGCCGATTATAGCCGCGACGAGGATTCTTACGATGTCGCATCCAACTATCAGGGGCCGTTCACCTCGCATCCCGTGATGGCGCTGGCGCTTGGCATTCCGTCCTCGCGGCTGCGCATGCGCACGCCCGCCTATTCGGGCGGCGGCTTCGGAGTGAAGGTGCAGATCTTCCCCTATGTGGTGCTGATGTGCATCGCGTCGAAGGTCACCGGGCGGCCGGTGAAATGGGTCGAGGACCGGCTCGAGCATCTCAGCGCCGCGGCGGCGGCGCCCAACCGGGTGATCCGGATCGAGGCGGCGACCAAGAGCGACGGCGAGATCACCGCCTTGCGCTTCGACCAGCTCGACGATTACGGCGCTTACTTGCGCGCGCCCATGCCGGGGCCGCTCTATCGCATGCACGGCGTCCTGACCGGCGCCTACGACATCAAGAACCTCGCGGTCGTCAACCGCGTCGTGATGACCAACAAATGCCCGTCCGGCATGATCCGGGGCTTCGGCGGGCCGCAGATGTTCTACGCCATCGAGCGGCTGACCCACCGGGTCGCGGTCGAGCTCGGTCTTGACCCGCTCGACGTGATACGCCGCAATCTGATCCCGGCGGGCGTCTTCCCCTATCGCGCCACGGCGGGCGCACTGCTGGATTCGGGCGACTACCCGACGGCGGTGACGCGCGGCGTCGAGGAAGGCGGGCTGGAGGAACTCAAGCGCCGCTGCGACGCCGCCCGCGCCGAAGGCCGTCTCTACGGCATCGGCTACGCCGCCATCGTCGAGCCGGCCCAATCCAACATGGGCTATCTGTCGAACATCCTGCCGGTCGCCGAACGCCAGCGGAACCCCAAGGGCGGCGCGGTATCCAACGCCACCGTCAATGTCGATCCGCTGGGCACCGTTTCGGTGACCGCCGATTCCCTGCCACAGGGCCAGGGGCACGCGACGGTGCTGTCGCAGATCGTCGCCGACGAGCTGGGCCTGAAGCCTTCCGATATCCGCGTCAACATGGAACTCGACACCCAGAAAGACGCCTGGTCGATCGCCACCGGCAATTATTCCGCCCGGTTCTCGTCCTCGACCACGGTGGCGGCGAAGAAGGCGGCGGTGAAGGTGCGCGACAAGCTCGCCCGCATCGCCAGCCAGAGCCTCAACGTGCCGCCCGACCAGCTCGAATTCGCGGGCGGCAAGGTATTCGCCGCCGACAATCCGGACAATGCGCTCAACCTCTACCGCGTCGCCGGCACCGCCCACTGGACGCCGGGCGAACTGCCCGCCGACATGGACCCCGGCGTGCGCGAGACCGGCACATGGTCGCCGCCGGAAATGGAGCCGCCCAACGACCAGGACCAGATCAACACCTCGCTGACATACGGCTTCGTATTCGACTATTGCGGCGTAGAAATTGACCGCGACACCGGCCAGGTCAGCATCGACAAGTACGTCACCATGCACGATTCCGGAAAGTTGCTGAATCCGTTGCTGGCGGACGGCCAGGTCTACGGCGCGTTCTCCTGGGCCGTGGGTTGCGCGCTATACGAGGAATTCGCCTATGGCGACGACGGCAGCTTCCTGTCGGGCACCTTCGCCGATTATCTCTGCCCGACGGCGGCGGAAGTGCCGGAACCGGAAATCCTGCACATGGAGACGCCCTCCATGCTGACCCCCTTGGGGGCGAAGGGCATCGGCGAGGGCAATGTGATGTCGACGCCGGTCTGCCTCGCCAACGCGGTGTGCGACGCGCTGGACGTGAAGAATGTCACCCTGCCGCTGACGCCGGCGAAGATGAGCGCGCTGATCCACGGCGAGGAAGCGGCGCCGCCCACCGGTCGCCCGGCCGCCGATGCTCCTACCGAAGGTGGTCGTGTCCTCAAGGGGACCGGCGAGACCCAGGTTCCGGCCGCGCCGGAAGAGGTCTGGCGTACGCTGCTGGATCCCGACAAGCTCGCCGCCGTGATCCCGGGCTGTCACAGCCTCGACCGGGTTGGCGAGAACAGCTACCGCGCCGAGGTTTCGCTGGGCGTCGGACCGGTGCGCGGCCGTTTCCGCGCCAATGTGGAACTGACCGATCTCGATCCGCCGAAATCGGCGCGTCTCGCGGGCGGGCTCGAAGGGCCGCTGGGCGCCTCGCGGGGCGGCGGCAATGTGCGCCTCGAAGCGGCCGCGGGCGGCACCCGCGTGACCTATGATTACACCGTCGAGATTTCCGGCAAGGTCGCCGCCGTCGGCGGACGCATGCTGGAAGGCGCGGCGCGCATCGTGATCGGACAGTTCTTCGAGCGCCTCGTCGCTCAGATCGGCGGCGGGACCGCTGGACAGGCGGGCGGTGATTCACTGTGGCGACGACTCCTGCGCGCATTGGGGATGGGACAATGAAGCCGAAAGCATTCGATTATCTGCGCGCCGGAAGCGCCGAGGAGGCGGTCTCCGCGCTCGCCCGCGGCGGCGAGGACGTGCGTATCCTGGCCGGCGGGCAGTCGCTGGTGCCGATCCTGAACTTCCGTCTCGCGGAACCCAGATTGCTGATCGACATCTCGCGCATCCAGGACCTCGACACCATCAACGTCGCCGGCGACATGCTGGAGATCGGCGCGGCCACGACACAGGCCAAGCTGATGGCGTGGCCGGAGCTCGCCGAGCGCGCGCCGCTGCTGGCCAAGGCCCTGCCACATGTGGGGCATTTTCAGACGCGCAGCCGGGGCACCGTCTGCGGCTCGCTGGCCCACGCCGATCCCTCGTCGGAATTGCCGCTCTGCCTGGCGACGCTGGGTGGCGAGGTGGTGCTGAAATCGTCCGGCGGCGAACGCACCCTCGGCGCGGCGGAATTTCAGACCGGCATGCTGTCGACGGCGCGCCGCGCCGATGAATTCGTCGCCCGCGCCCGCTACCCCCTGGCCAAACCGGGCACCGGTTACGCCTTCGCCGAGATGGCCCAGCGGCGCGGCGACTTCGCCATCGTCGCGGTCGCGGCGGTGGTCACCAATACCAATATCCGCCTCGGCGTCGGCGGCGTCGCCGACAAGCCGACGGTGCGCGACTGGAGCGCGCTTGCCGAACAAGACCTCGACGATGCGCTGAACGCCTTCGCCTGGGACCTGGGCGGTTATGACGATGTACACGCGACGGCGCGCTATCGCCGCGAACTGGTCCGGCGCCTCGGCCGCCGGGTGATCGAGGAGGCCCGCCCATGACCGAGCTGAGCCGCGACGGCAAGCACGCGATTTCATTCACCCTGAACGGCGAGCCGGTCTCGGGCCACGCGGAGCCGCGTCTGCTGCTGACCGATTTCCTGAATTACGAGCTCGGCCTGACCGGCACCCATGTGGGCTGCGAGCACGGCGTGTGCGGCGCCTGCACCATCCTGGTCGACGGCGTGCCGGGACGCGCCTGCCTGACCTTCGCGGTCCAGGCCGACGGGCGCGACGTGATGACGGTCGAGGGCATCGCCGGGCGCGACGGCGACCTCAACGATCTGCAACTGGCGTTCCGCAAGCATCACGCGCTGCAATGCGGCTACTGCACGCCGGGCATATTGATGTCGCTGACCGCCTATCTCGAACACACGCCCGAGCCCACCGAGGAAGAGCTTCGCGACATGCTGTCCGGCCATATCTGCCGCTGCACCGGCTATGTGGGCATGGTGCGCGCGGTGATGGACGTGGTCGAACAACGCAAGAGCGCGGCCGGGTAAATGACCGACGAACAGGCGATCGCGGATCTGGTGATGCGCTGGGGACAGGCGCGCGATTCCGATGACTGGGAAACCCTGGCCGCCTGCTTCCACGACGACGCCACCATTCATATTTCGTGGATGTCCGGGGCCGTCAGCGACTTTCTCGCGGGATCGCAAGCCTCCGCCGGCAGACGCAAACCGGGCGCCCACGTCAAACATGTCTTCGCGGGGCCCTGGGCGCGGGTCAATGGCGATCGCGCCTTCTGTCGCTGCAACGTGAACCTGTTCGCCCGCGCGACCATCGACGGCCATGAATTCGATTTCCAGTCCTGGTTCCGGTTTTTCGATCGGCTGGAAAAGCGCGACGGCGTCTGGCGCATCGTCGAGCGCACCGGCGTTTACGAAAAGGATCGCATGGATGCGGTCGACCCCAGCGCGGTGCCGCTATCCTATTTCGCCGACATGGATCTGTCCGCCTACAAGCCCGAGGTGCGCCATCTGTGCTATCGCCAGAGCAAGACCGGCGTGCCTTCGATGCCCGACATGATCACCGTCTACAGCCCGGAAGAAGCGGTGCTGAAACAAGCCTGCGAGAAATGGCTGGCCGGAGACTAATCGCCGGCGCGAATGGTATCGGCGATTTTTTCGGCTGACATGATCACCGGAATATTGGTGTTGGCGCGCGGCACCACCGGCATGATCGAGGCGTCGCATACCCGCAACCCGCCGACGCCATAGACCCGCGCCGCAGGGTCCGTGACCGCTTCCGGATCGTCTTCCGGCCCCATGCGGCAAGTGCAGGACGGGTGCCAGGTGCCGCCGACACTTTTGCCTACCCATTCTTCCAGCGCGTTGTCGTCGGCCAGCAATTCATCGAGCGGTTGGGAATCGGAGATCATGTCGCGCACCATGCGGCGGCGCAGCACGGACGACGAATCCAGCATGATCCCGGCGAGCCCGGTCAGCAGGTAGTTGCGCCGGTTGGGCTTGCCGATCTTGCGCACGCGTTCCGAAAAGCTCGCCGCGAACCGGTCGGTCGTAACGCGCCGCAGCGGTTCGGCGTCGAACAGGCCCGACATGCGCCGGATCGCGTCGGTCAGCCGCACCAGATCGCGGCGGTCCGACAGCATGTTGAAATCTATGCGCGGCGGCGTGCGGTGATCGGCCGATTGCAGGCTCACGCGGCCCGTGGAATAGGATTTGTTGACCCAGCTCATGATCGCGCCGATGCGGTCACCCAGCGGATGCCAGGCGGTCTTGTTGTTGGGCACCATGAACATGTCGTTGGCGGGGCAATCCTCGATGCCCGACGAATAGCGCAGCGCGGCGATGAGCTGGCGGCGATAACCCTTTGGCAGCCGCGCCTCGGGCCGCATATAGGCGGCCACGGCGATGTTGGGATGCTCCATCAGATGGCCGCCGACGCCAGGCCGGTCGCTGACCACGTCGATGCCGTGGTCGCGCAGATGCGCGCCGGGTCCGATTCCCGAGCGCATCAGCACCGCCGGCGAATGCAACGCGCCGGCGCAGACGACGACCTCGCCGCCCTCGATGGTCTCGCGCCCGCCCGGACCGTGCACGGCGACGCCGGTCACCCGCGCGCCGTCGGTCATAAGCCGCTCGACCTCGGTCTCGGCCATGATGCGCAGATTGGGGCGCCGGCGCACGTCGGGCGTCAGATAGGCGATCGCGGCCGAGACGCGCTTGTCGTCGAGGTTGGAGATCGGCACCGGGAAATAGCCCTCGCCGAAACTCGCGTTCTGGTCGGGCAGATATTCATAGCCCGCCGCGCCGATCGCCTCGCAGGATGCGCTGGTAAAGCCGGGCCATATTTCGGGGAACAGCCGGCGCACCGAGATCGGCCCGTCCCCGCCGTGAAACTCGCCGTCGAAATCCGTATCGCGTTCGAGCTTCTTGAAAAAAGGCAGCACGTCGTTCCAGCCCCAGCCGGTCGCACCCAGCGATTCCCACTCGTCGTAATCCTCGGGCATGCCGCGGTTTGCCATCATGCCGTTGATCGACGAGCCGCCGCCCATCACGCGCGCCTGTTCATAGCGGATCGCGGGCGCGGCGTCGGGCCGGTTGCCGGAGGCCGGCATGCGCACGCGCAGCCGGCCCCAGGTATAGTTGGGATTGCCATAGGCCACGCCCGCGAAGCCATCGAGAATATCGTCGGGCTCCTGGCCCGGTGGATGGTCGGGCCCGGCCTCGATCAGCAGCACGCCGCGCCCTGAATCGGCCGACAACCGGCTCGCCAGCACACACCCCGCCGACCCGCCGCCGGCGATGATCACGTCATATTGCATTTTTTGGTTATGCCTCCCCTTTCCGCCCATCATAGGACGCGGTCCCGGCGGCGTCGATCATTGGAGCGATCGCAGCCAGGCGAGGACGAGGGCGACGGCATTGGCCGGGATCTCGACATGGGAGCCGGGAATCATCAGGTAACGATTCAACGGATGCGGCGGCAGCTTGTCGAATACCAGGCCACGGCCGACCTTGCTGATCCGTTCGCGCTCGCCGCTGATCCAGAGTAGTGGCGCGCCGGGCTTGAAGTTGCGCGCGTTTATCGCCATGGCGGCCGGGCCGTCGGGATCGAACCAGCTCAGATAGATGCGCGCGGTGATACGGCGCAGCGGGCGGCGGCCCTGGTTAAAATCCTGAAACTCCGCCTCTTGATCGGCGTTGCCGGCGGCGATCATGGCTTTCGCCTTGGTGACGTCATCGGCCACCAGATCGCGCAACCGGCCCGCCAGCGAGTGACCGGCCGCCAACAGGATCGCGCCGCTCAACCCGTCGCGCCGGGCCGCATAACCGAGCGCCGCATTGGCGCCGAGACTGTGACCGGCGACCACCAGCCGCCGCGCGCCATCCGCTTTCAGCTTGGCGAAGGCGGCGTCGATTTCACCCATGGCCTGGTCGTAGGTGCGGTCGTAGATGCGCCCCCTGCCCCATGGCATCAGTGGCGTCGTCACGCGCACGCCCGCGTCCCGCAAACCCCGCGCCAGATCATCGACGCGATTGGTGCCGCCGCCCTTGCCGTGCATCAGCACCATGCCGATGTCGTTGATTTTGGCCTGGGACGCGCCGGGAAACGCCAGCAAGGCGATCAGCAGACAGGCGCATTTTCGCATCAGGGGGCGCCCCCCAGAAAATCCGCCATCCAGCCCCGATATTTCTCGTCGCGGGTAAACTGCTTCATCATCGCGCCGGGCGCGACGCCTTCGAGCGCCGAGGGTGGCGTGCCCTCGCGCAGCGCCTTCAGCGTATCGTGGACGGCGTTGACGGCGGCCATAAAGGGCTGGTGCCCCTGCAGCGAGACGCGTACGCCGCGCGCGGCCAGCTCATCGCGGTTCGCGAACCCATCGCCGGAGCCACCGAGGACGATCGGCACGCTCAACGCATCGGTGATCGCATCGAGCTGTTCGAGCGATCCCACGCCGGTAAAGAACATCGCGTCGACGCCGGCGGCCTGGTAAGCGCGGGCGCGGGCGATCGCGTCGTCGAGACCGGTGATCGAGAGCGCGCTGGTGCGCCCGATCACGGCCAGCCGGAAATCCTGGCGCGCCGACAGCGCGGCGCGCATCTTGCCCGTCCCTTCCTCGACCGACAGCAGGCGTGTCTGGCCCACCGTGCCGAACGGCTGCGGCAGATCGGTGTCTTCTATGGTCAGGCCGCTGATGCCGGCGCTCTCCAGCTCCTCGACCGTGCGCCGCACGTTCAGCGCATTGCCGTAGCCGTGATCGGCGTCGACCATCAGCGCGAGGTTGCCGGCGCGGCAGATCCGATAGGCCTGGCCCGCGAACTCGCTGAGCGTAAGCACGATCAGGTCCGGCGCGCCCAGCACCGTCATCGAGGCGACCGAGCCCGCGAACATGCCGATCTCGAAGCCGACATCCTCGGCGATGCGCGCCGATATGGGATCGAACACCGACCCCGGATGCACGCATTGATCACCGGCGAGAACGGCTCGGTAGCGCTCTCGTCTTTCGGTCCAGTCCATGGTCTTGCCCTCCGTTTTCCGGCGGCCACGCTACCCGCGCCGCGCGAGATGCTCAAGCAGGTGAAATACTCATCACCGCGCGGTTGACAGGAAGGGGCGGCTCGCCGACGATTCGGCCGGGCCCAACAGGCGACGGAGAAGACCTTGGCGGCATTCGACCCGGAACACTATATGGATGACCGCCCGGACGAAGGCGTCTTCCGGCTGCGGCGCGAGATCTATCACGACCCGGACATTTTCGAGCGCGAGATGGAGACTATCTTCCACAGCGCGTGGATTTATCTCTGTCACGAAAGCCAACTCCGGGACGCCGGGGACTACTTCTCGACCGCCATTGGCCGCCATCCGGTCTTCGTGATCCGGGGCGATGACGGCGAATTGCGGTGTTTCTACAACGCCTGCTCCCATCGCGGCACGCGGCTGACGCCGCGCCGTACCGGCAACGCGACCACATTGACATGCCGCTATCACGGCTGGTGCTTCAACGACGAGGGGCGCTGCACCCTGGTGCGCGGCGGGTCGGAAGGCTACACGGCGGATGCGCTGGATCGCATCGGCGCCGACCTGCGCCCGATCGCCGGGCTCGGCAATTACAAGGGCTTCGTGTTCGGGTGTCTCGACGCCGATGCGCCAGGCCTCGATGAATTTCTCGGCGACGTGCGACCTTTCATCGATCTGATGTCGGACCAGTCGCCCGACGGGATGGAGGTGCTGAGGGGCGACAGCACCTATGTGATGCGGGCCAACTGGAAGCTCCAGACCGAGAACTCCACCGACGGCTATCACGTCGCCACCGTGCATCGCAATTTCGCGACCACGCTGGGTTTCCGAGAGACACTGTCGGGCAACGCGGGCATGGCAAAGACCGAGGCCAGCCGCATTCTCGATCTCTCGAATGTCGGCTCGGGCGGCTACGACCTCGCCGGCGGGCACATGATCAACTGGTCGGATCGCGGCAACCCGGAAGCCGGGCCATTGTGGGAGGCGCGCGACGATCTGCTGAGCCGCCATTCCGAGGGCAAGGTGCGCTGGATGGTCGAGCGTGGCGAGACCATTACCGTGTTTCCCAATCTGCTGCTGAACGATGTGGCGTCGACCTGCATCCGGTTGTGGCACCCGGTCGCGCCCGACCTCACGGAGATCGATACCTGGTGCCTCGCGCCCATCGGCGAGAGCGCGGCGGCGCGGCGCGCGCGCATTCGCAAGTATGAGGATTTCTTCTTCCCGTCCTCGCTCGCCGTTCCCGACGATGTCGGCGTAATGGAAGGCGCGCATCAGGGCGCCCCGGCCGGCGCGGCGTGGAACGATCTCGCTTTGTCGCGCCAGACCATGGTCGAGGGGCCGGACGCGGCGGCGCGCGAGATCGATGCGACGGTGATCACCAGCAATCCCGGCCGCGAAAGCGAGACGCCGTTCTTCGCATTTTACCGCGAATGGCGCCGCAGAATGGCGGGCGCATGAACGCCTTTGACCCCGCGATGACCGCCGAGGTTGCCGATCTGATCGCCCGCGAAGCGCATTGCCTCGACCGCCGCCAATGGGCCGACTGGCTCGCGCTCTATGCGGACGACGCCGTCTATTGGGTTCCCGCCTTCGCGTCCGATGACGAGATGACCGGCGATCCGGAAACCGAAATCAGCCTGATGTATATGGACAAGGCGGGGCTGGAGGCGCGCATCTTCCGCATCGAGAGCGGTGATTCATACGCCACCGTGCCGTTGTCCTGGACCGCGCATCTGGTGACCAACGTGGTGGTGACCCAAGCGCGGGACGAAACGGTCGAAGCCTCGGCGTCGTGGCTGGTCCATTCCTTCGGCCGCGTCCACGGCAAGGTTCAACGCGGCGGTCTCTACGACTATACGCTCCGGCGCGGCGCGGACGGTCTTCGCATCGTGCAAAAGAAAATCATGGTGTTCGACGACGCCATCGTCGGCCCGCTCGACATCTATAATATCTGATCTCGGCGCGTGTCAGGCCGCCGTCGCAACCGCCGCATCGGCGTGGGTCGACTGATCCGCCGTGTCCGTCGGGCCCGCGACGGGCAGAACAACCCGGACCGAGGTTCCCTCACCCGGCGCGCTCTCCATTTTGAGCGAGCCGCCGAAAGCTTCGGCGAGCTTCAGCGATAATGGCAGCCCGAGACCCGTGCCTTCGTGTTCCCGCGACAGCGATCCATCGACTTGTCCGAATGGCGCAAAAGCAAGCGGTATATCCTCCGCCCGAATGCCGATGCCGCTGTCGCTGACGGTGATCACGATGGAATCGTCCGCGGCCGCGAGTCGGAGCGTCACCTTGCCGCCCGGCGGCGTGAATTTCACCGCGTTCGACAAAAGATTGAGTACGATCTGGCGTAGTTTTAAAGGATCGCTCCGAATTTCCGGCATATCGGCGGGAAAATCCGTGACCAGGGAAATGTCTTTTTTGTTGGCCCGGTCGCTCAGAAATTGGCAAACCGAGCCGACCAGCGCCGTCGGATCGACGGATTCGGCGTTGAATTCTATTTTGCCGGATTCCGTTTCGGCGAGCTGAAGCACATCGTCGATGACATCAAGCAGATGAAGGCCGCCATCGTGGATCGCGGCCACGAATTTCCCATATTCCGGAGCGCCAAGCGGACCTTGGGGCTCACTTTGCAAAATGCTCGAAAACCCGATCACGGCGTTAAGCGGGGTGCGGAGCTCATGGCTCATATTTGCCATGAACTCCGACTTCGCACGGCTCGCCGCCTCGGCCTTGGAAACATTGCGCGTCAGTTCGAGCCCACGTTCA
>CAZPMO010000052.1:0-26584 GCA_964587515.1 uncultured Rhodospirillaceae bacterium
AAACGCGGCTCGCCGATGGTCCCTGAATTCGATGGCTCCATAGCCAACGCGTCACGGCGGCTGGCGTCCCATTGCACCCCTGGCGCGCCACCACGAGACTCCAAGGATATTCGTTCAAATCCGACTTGATGTTCGTGAATATCGGGAAGATTTCGCAGTTTTTTAATGGTTCGAGCCTTTAATAAAACAGGTTTTGATTGCAAATCCGATATCAATTACTTGTATTAATACATATCACCCAAGACATATAAGAACCGTTCGGACAATTATCTTAAACCCTAAGACCGGGACGACGCGATGAACGACAAGCACCTCGCCAGCGCGCTCAAGAATCATTTGCTTTTCATCCATGGGCGCGGGGGAAAGCGCGCGAACCTGACATCGCAGAATCTTTCGCGAAAGGATTTCACGGGCATCCCGCTCCGCCATCTGATCGCCCCAGGCGCTCGTTTCCGACGGTGCGTCCTGACCGGAACGGATTTCAGCTTCGCCGATCTGTTCGGTGTGGATTTCCAAGGATCGGATTACCAAAAGGCGGTTTTCTTTCGTACCGACCTGCGCGGCTGTGGGTTTCATGGCGTCCGCCTGAACGGGGCCGATTTCCACGAGGCGGATTTGCGGCCCGGTACATACACCAGTAATATTTCCGGCCGGCAGACGACTGATCTTTCCGGCGCCTCGATTCGAAACGCCAATTTCGGCAATGCACGCATGGACGGAGCGTACATGTCGGGCAGCAATTTCAGCGGGTCCAATTTTTCGAACGCCTCTCTGTCGGAGGTGGATTTTTCCGATGCCGATCTCGGCCAGGCGAATTTTTCAAATGCCAAGCTCAGGGGCGCCGTCCTCGCCGGCGCGAACCTGATCGGAGCGAAGCTGCGGGGTGCATCATTGTCGGGCGCCGATCTTCGGGGGGTGGACCTTGACGGCATTGACCTCAGCCAGGTCGACACCAGCGATGTAAGCGTCGACCCCCCGGTCGCCCAGCCGAGCGGCGAGGTCGCGGAGATTCTTCGCCTGCACAAGCTATGGCTCGACACCGGGGGCCACAGAGGTGAACGGGCCTCGCTGTCGCGAGTCGATTTGCGTCGCATGGACCTCACCGGGGTCGATTTCAGCGCCGCGGAACTGTCGGGCGCGCTTCTCGAAGGGGCGCGCCTGAGACACTGCACCCTCGCAAAATGCGATCTGTCCGACACCGACCTTTCCGGCGCCGACCTCTCATCCGCGGATCTGAGGGGTGTAAATCTATCGGCTTCCTTCCTGAACCGGGCAAACCTCAGAAAAGCCAATCTGAGCCCTTTGGTCATTCACGATCGCGATGGCATTCCCACCGGAGAGTCGCACGCTTCCAATCTGTCAAATGCCGACTTTTCGGACTCGAACTCAATGACGCGCGTCTGAAATGCGCCTGTATTTCCGATGCCAATTTCTCCTACGCCAAAATGATCCGCGCCAACCTTGATGGCTGCGACATGTCTACGGCCATATTCAAGGGCGCGCTGCTTCAAGGCGCGAATCTGGGAACCAACCGGGCTTCCGACACGGAATTGGCGTCCTAAAATTAACTCCTCGACGCGGCCGTTCCCAACCCTGATCTGGTTTGGAAAATCAGAGTTAATTCATTGATTTTTAAAGTGATATTGCTTTAATAAAGCACGCGAGGGTTGATCTATACGAATGGTGTGCTCGACAATTATCTAAATGATTTATCATTCCACCTGATTGAAACGCCATGCGTTCGAAGCAAAAAAAACAGGAAGACGTCGTCACGATCATCAAGGGGCATATATTGCATGTCCATGGTCGCGGTGGCGCACGGGCAAATCTCTCATCCCGAGATGTCACTGGATCAGACCTGAGCCGGATCTGCCTGAAGGATATAATTGCTCCGGGGAGCGATTTCAGCCGCTGTATTCTGCTAGCGACCGACTTCACGGGCTCCGACCTGTTCTGCGCGAAATTTGAACGCTCGGATTGCCGTCGGACCAATTTTTCCAGGGCCGACCTCAGGGGCGCTTCATTCCACGGCGCGAAACTCAGCGGCGTCAATTTCAAAGGCGCCGACCTGCGGCCGGGCAGATACGCCGGGGCAGGCTGGGGTGAGCAGCAAACAGACCTTTCGGACGCCGACATGGAATCTTCCGATTTCGGAAAAGCGAAACTTGATCGGGCCAATATGTCGGGCAGTAATTTCGCCGGGTCGAGATTCGCAGGAGCGGCGATGACTCAGGTCGATCTCTCCGATGCCGATCTCTCCGGCGTCGACCTGACGAACACTAATCTCAAGGGCGCCGTTCTCGCGGGCGCAAATCTCAACGGCGCCGACCTTCGCGGCGCCTCGCTGACCGAAGCGGATCTCAGGGGCGTCGATCTCGGCGATATCGATCTCAGCCAGACGAATACCAATCATGCGACGGTCGACGCGGAGGTAAGCGAGCCGGACAACCGCATCTCACTCGTCCTGAAGCAGCACCAGCTTTGGCTGGAGACCGGCGGCGCGAAAGGCTCGCGCGCGATTTTATCAGGACTCGATTTGCGAAATTTAAACCTCTCCAATACCGATTTCAGCGCCGCCGAGCTCGTTGGCGCGCGCTTGTCGGGGGCCAGGTTGCGCGGTTGCACGATGGCGAAGTGCGATCTTACTGAAATTGACCTGTCGGGCGCCGACCTTGCGGGCGCCGATCTCCGGGCCGTCAACTTAACGAGCGCCAAGTTGCGAAAAGCGAATTTTCGAAAGGCCAATCTCGGTCAACTGGTCATACATGATAAGGACGGCAAACCCGCGGGAAACGCCTTCTCATCCGATCTGACAGCGGCCGATTTTACGCAAGCCACGCTGACGCAGGCGCGTCTTGACAAAGCGCAGCTTCACAATGCCGACTTTACCGGTGCCAATCTCATACGCGCCAATCTTACAGGCTGCGATATGTCCGTCGCTGAGTTCAAGGATGCCCAGCTTTTCGGCGCCAAGGATCCCGACGGAATAGTCATAGAACCCCAAAAGAAAACCTCCTGACGGGGTCTTTCGCGGGGTGAAGGCGTATCAGCCTTCCAGATCGATAAAGCGTTTCTTCAGCGCCCGCGCGAAACCCAACGGGTTTTCACGCGGGTTCGCCTCGCGCGCCGCATCGCGAAAATCGGCGCGGGCCGCCGTGACCGTGGGCCTCGCCTTGTCGGCAACCGCGCGGGCTCGCGGCTTGACCTCGCGCTCAAGGATATCCGCCGCTTTTTCCTGAACACGCGGATCGCCCGCCGCGCGCCGCGTGGCCTCCATCAATATTCGGCGAAGAAACGGCATGATCGGCCGAAAATGCTAGAATGGAATCTCGTCGTCGAGATCGTCGCCACCGGCCGAACTCATCGCCGGCGCGGGCTGGGCGCTGCCCCCGCCATAACCGCCCTCGGCCCCGGCACCCGAATCGGCCCGGGAATCCAGCATCGTCAGCGCCGAGCGAAAACGCTGCAACACGACTTCGGTGGTGTACTTCTCGACACCCGACTGGTCGGTCCATTTGCGGGTCTGGAGCTGGCCTTCGAGATAAACCTTCGAGCCCTTTCGTAGATATTTCTGCGCGACCTCGCCAAGCTTTTCATCGAAGATCACGACGCGGTGCCATTCCGTGCGCTCGCGGCGTTCGCCCGAAGAACGATCGCGCCATTGTTCGGATGTCGCCAGCGACATGTTGACGATGGGATTGCCGTCCTGAGTGTGGCGCACTTCGGGATCTCGCCCGAGATTGCCGATCAGGATCACCTTGTTGACGCTGCCTGCCATGCCCTGTCCCCACGAATATTCTGAAACGAGGGACGATCATACCCGATTTAACGCGGCTCGCCAGCGCCTATGATGTGGACAGAATCCCGATCAAAAGAAAAGCGACGGCTCAAAATAGAGCCGTCGCCAATCCAGATCCTGCGAGACCGATACAAACAAGCAAGTTGGTGGCCGGTGACGCGCGGCACACACAATGGAGTAAGCAACCGGATAACCCCGTACCGCCACCGGCCAGAAATCAATCTGCCCTAATTGGATTAAGGCCCGGTTGCGATTAATGGTGAATTCGATTTTAACCTTGTTTTTTCCCTGTTTTTTGGGGTTCAGGGGTCTATGACCCCGGTCGGCGCGCCATCGAGCCAGGCCTGGATATTGTCCACCATGCCGCCATAAAACCCCTGGTAGTTTTCAACGCTGACATATCCCAAATGAGGGGTGATGACGGTATTTTCGAGCCGCCGGAAGGGATGATCGAGCGGCAGCGGCTCCACGTCGTAGACATCCAGCGCGGCGCCGGCGATGGCCTCGCGTTCAAGCACATCGATCAGCGCCGCCTCGTTGACGATCGGCCCGCGAGAGGTATTCACGAAATAGGCGCTCGACTTCATGCGCGCCAGATCTTCGGCCTGGACGAGGCCGCGCGTGCGATCGCCCAAAATCAGATGAACGGACAACACGTCGGCGCGTTCGAACAGCTCCTGTTTGTTGACCAGCTCGGCGCCGATCTCGGCGCAGCGTTCGGCGGTGAGGTTCTGGCTCCAGGCGATCACGTCCATCCCGAACGCCTTGCCGACCGTCGCGACCTGGCCGCCCAGCCGGCCCAACCCCAATATGGCGAGCGTCTTGCCGTGCATCCCGTAGCCGATGGTGCGCTGCCATGACCCCAGCCGCGTCGAGCGATCCTCCAGCGGGATGAAGCGCGCGAGGCCCAGGATCAGGCCCCAGGTCAGTTCCGACGTGGGCGTCCCCAGCGACGGCGAGCCGCATACCGTCACATTGTTGTCGGCGGCGGCGGCCACATCGATGGAGAAATTGCGCATGCCGCTGGTCAGCAGCAATTCGAGCCGGGGCAGCTTTTCGAACAATGTGCGCGGAAAAGGCGTGCGCTCGCGCATGATGCAGATGATCTCGAACCCTTCGAGCCGCCGAGCGAGTTCATCCTCGCTGGCCACATGGTCCTTGAAGACCGTGACCTCCACGTCCCCCTCCAGCGAACCCCAATCCGCCATTTGGAGCGCGCATTCCTGATAGTCGTCGATAATCGCGCAGCGTTTCATGTTTTCCTCCCCTGCCTGACCGCGCCATGATGCTGGCTTTGCGCGGACGAGACAACGGAATTGGCGCGACTTCACCCATTTGCGAACGCCCGCCTCGCCGCGTAGCATGACCGGCCACGAAACGCGGGAGGCGGCCCATGATCATCGACAGCCATGTGCATATCTGGAGTTATCCGGTCTTGGCCGATCTTGACGACAAGATCAGGACCACCGAGGATCTGGTCAGCTTCCGGGCGCGGTATCCTGATCTCTACGACCGGACCCTGACCGAGGACCCGGTGGACAATTCCGACATGCTGGTCGCCCATATGGACGAAGCCGGCATCGACCGGGCCCTGATCCAGGCTCGGCCCGGCGCGGTGACAAACGACCAGGTCGCCGAATCGGTGCGCCGCCACCCCGACCGGCTCTATGGGCTGATGCGTATCGGCCACGATCAGGAAGCCGCCTATGAGTATCTCGAAGACCCCAGCCCGGTGCGCGACGGCGCCGCGGCGGAGGTCGCGCACTGCATCGGCGATCTCGGCATGAAGGGCCTGGGCGAAATATTCGTCCGCGCCATGACCGCCGAGGTCGATCCCGAAGCCATCGCCCGCGATCTTTCGCCGATGATGGACGCGGTGCGTGAATACGACGTGCCGGTCCAGTTTCCCACCGCGTGGTCGCAGTTTCCCGGCGGCCTGTTCTACGGCAATCCGATCTGGGCCGACGAAGTCGCGTGCCGCTATCCCGAGGTGCCCATCATCCTGACAAAGATGGGGCGCAGTCTGGTGACCTATTTCGAGCCCTGCCTCGCGGTCGCCATGCGCAACACCAACATCTATTTCGACGTGGTCGGCACCTCGCCCGAGCATCTGCGGCAGGCCATTGGCGCCATCGGCTCGGAGCGCATCCTGTTCGGCACCGACTGGTCGGCGACGTGGCGCTATGTGCGCGACCCGCACGACCTCTACACGCTGCGCCTTAAGGTGCTGGACGACGCCGGCGTCACCGGCGAGGAACGCGAGAACATCCTGTGGCGCAACGCGGTGCGCCTGTTCAAGCTGGACGAATTGACGAATTGATATTCAGACCGGCCTGCCGCCCTTGATGGTGACCCGGTGCATGGTGCGGCGCTGGGGGTAGTAGTCGTTGGCGGCGTAATGCTGGGTCGAGGCGTTGTCCCAGAAGGCGATGGTGTGCTTTTCCCAGCGCAGGCGGAACTGATATTCGGCGATATTCGCCAGCCCCGACAGGAAATCGAGCAGCGCGCGGCTTTCATCGTCGCGCATCCCCTTGATGGCGATGGTGAACTGGGGATTGACGAACAGCGCCTTCTCGCCGCTGACCGGATGGGTGCGCACCACCGGATGGGTCGGATTGGGATAGCGCTCCTCCATATCGGCCAGCTTTTCGTGACGCTGGCGCGGCGGCAAATCATCGAATTTGTGGCGAAAATTCGCGAAATCATGGACCGCCTCCAACCCCGAAAGAAAACTCCGCATGTGGTCGCTCAGCCCCTCATACACCGCGCACATATCGGCCCACAGCGTATCGCCGCCGGCCGGCGGAATCTCGACGCAGCGCAGGATCGAGCCCATCGGCGGCTCGGCCCGGAATGTCTCGTCGGAATGCCAGCAATCGGTGGAAAAAACCGGATTGTCGGCATGATTGTCGAGCAGGATGATTTCCGGCAATTCCTCCAGATGAGGCACCACGGGATGGGTGGTGACCTCGCCGAACCTGCGTCCGAAGTCGAGCTGCTGGGCCGGGGTAATATCCTGGTCGCGGAAGAAGATCATCCTGTGGGCCACCAGCGCGGCGCGAATCGCCTCGATCGTCGCGTCATCCAACGGCCGGGACAAGTCGACGCCGTGGATTTCCGCGCCGAGGGTCGCGCCACGGCGAACCACGTCGATGAGATCGCTTTCGGTTTCGGCGCGAGGCCGTTGCGCGGTCTGAACCATGGCACTTCCTCCTGGCCCGATTGTAATGACGGCGAATTCCCGCGCAATGCCTCAAACGAGTCGCCTTCGCCCACCCAAAACGGATATTATTCGTAAGAGGGCGCACCGCCCCAATGACAGCCGGAACCCATGAAACACAAGATCGTCGTTCGCGGCGCCCGCGAACATAATCTGAAGAACGTCGACATCGAGATGCCTCGGGATTCCCTGGTCGTGCTGACCGGCATCTCGGGCTCGGGCAAGTCGACACTGGCCTTCGACACCATCTATGCCGAGGGACAGCGGCGCTATGTGGAAAGCCTGTCGGCCTATGCGCGGCAGTTCCTGGAACTGATGGCGAAGCCCGACGTGGACGCCATCGAAGGGCTGTCCCCGGCGATCTCCATCGAGCAGAAAACCACGTCGCGCAACCCGCGCTCAACCGTGGGCACGGTGACCGAGATATACGACTATATGCGGCTGCTCTATGCGCGTGTCGGTATCCCCTACTCGCCGGCGACCGGCCTGCCGATCGAAAGCCAGACCGTTTCCCAAATGGTCGACCGGGTGGCCGACATGGACGAGGGAACGCGGCTCTATCTGCTGGCCCCCATCGCACGCGGCCGCAAGGGCGAATACCGCAAGGAATTCGCGGACCTTCAAAAGCGCGGCTTCACCAGAATTCGCGTCGATGGCGAGATGCACGAGATCGACGCGATCCCGGCGCTCGACAAGAACATCAAGCACGATATCGAGGTGGTGGTCGACCGGTTGGTGGTGCGCGACAATCTCGGCAACCGGGTGGCGGATTCCATCGAAACCGCGCTGGGGCTGACCGACGGCATCGCCATCGCCGAGGACGCGGATTCCGGCGAACGCACGATCTTTTCCGCGAAGTTCGCCTGCCCGGTCTCGGGCTTCACCATCGATGAAATCGAGCCGAGGCTGTTCTCGTTCAACAATCCTTTCGGCGCCTGCCCCGCCTGCGACGGGCTCGGCACCAAGCTTTATTTCGATCCCGAGCTGGTGGTGCCGAACCCGAGTAAAAGCCTGCGTGAAGGGGTGATCGCGCCCTGGGCGGATTCGTCGTCGAGCTACTACGAGCAAACGCTTGATTCGCTGGCGCGCCATTACAAATTCTCCATCCACACGCCGTTCGAGGAACTGCCGGCAAAGGCGCAAAACGCGGTCCTGTTCGGCTCCGGCAAAAATTCCGTCGAGATGATCTATGACGACGGGAAACGCAGCTATTCCGTGGACCGCCCGTTCGAAGGCGTGGTGCCCAACATGGAGCGCCGCTATCACGAGACGGATTCAAGCTGGGTGCGCGAGGAACTGGCGCGTTATCAAAGCGTCAGCGCCTGCGAGACCTGCGACGGCGACAGGCTGAAGCCAGAGGCGCTGGCGGTAAAGATCGCCGGCAACCACGTCACCCGGGTCGCCGATATGTCGATCCTGCAGGCGCGCGACTGGTTCGCCGCCCTCGATGCGGAACTCACGCCCAAGGCCCAGGAAATCGCGCGGCTGATCCTGAAGGAGATCAACGAGCGTCTGGGGTTCCTGGTCGATGTGGGCCTCGAATATCTGACGCTCTCGCGCGGCTCGGGAACGCTGTCGGGCGGCGAAAGCCAGCGCATCCGGCTCGCCTCGCAGATCGGATCGGGTCTGACCGGCGTTCTTTACGTGCTCGACGAGCCCTCGATCGGGCTGCACCAGCGCGACAACGCGCGGCTGCTGGAAACCCTGAAACGGCTGCGCGACCTGGGCAACACGGTGATCGTGGTCGAACATGACGAAGAAGCCATTCGCGCCGCCGACTTTCTGATTGACATGGGTCTCGGCGCCGGCATCCACGGCGGCGAAATCGTCGCGGCCGGCACCCCGGACAAGGTAATGCGCTCCAAGACCAGTCTCACCGCGCAGTATCTTACCGGCCGCAAATTCATAGACCTTCCCGAAGAGCGCCGCCCCGGCAAACGCAAACAGACAATCCGGGTGAAGGGCGCGCGCGCCAACAACCTCCACGATGTCGACGCGGACATCCCGCTCGGCACCTTCACCTGCGTCACCGGCGTCTCGGGATCGGGCAAATCGACCTTGATCATCGAAACGCTATACAAGGCGATGGCCCGGCGTCTGCATGGCGCGCGCGCGCATCCCGGCGATCATGATGCGATCGAGGGGCTCGAGTACGTCGACAAGATCGTCGATATCGACCAGTCGCCCATCGGCCGCACGCCGCGTTCCAACCCCGCCACCTATACCGGCGCCTTCACGCCGATCCGGGACTGGTTTGCCGGGTTGCCGGAATCAAAGGCGCGGGGATACAAGCCGGGACGGTTCTCCTTCAACGTCAAGGGCGGGCGTTGCGAGGCCTGCCAGGGCGACGGCGTGATCAAGATCGAAATGCATTTTCTGCCCGACGTCTATGTCCAATGCGATAATTGCAAGGGCGCGCGCTACAACCGAGAAACGCTTGAAGTTCTCTTTAAAAATAAGTCGATAGCCGAAGTTCTTCAGATAACAGTTGATGAAGGAACCGAGTTCTTTTCAGCGGTTCCCTCGATCCGCGACAAGCTGGTGATGCTGCAGCGCGTCGGGCTCGGCTACATCCAGATCGGCCAGCAGGCGACGACGCTCTCGGGCGGCGAGGCGCAGCGCGTAAAGCTCTCCAAGGAGTTGTCGCGCCGCTCGACCGGCAAAACCGTCTATATTCTCGACGAACCCACCACCGGGCTTCACTTCGAAGACGTGAAAAAGCTTCTCGAAGTGCTCCACGCGCTGGTCGAACAAGGGAACACGGTGATCGTCATCGAGCACAATCTCGAGATCATCAAGACCGCCGACTGGATTATCGATCTCGGCCCCGACGGCGGCGATAAGGGCGGACGGGTGGTCGCCACCGGCACGCCGGAAGACGTCAGCGAGGCCGCCGGAAGCCACACCGCGACGTACTTGCGCCCTTATCTCAACAGCCGCCTGCCGCAAAAACAGCGCAAGCGGGCGTGAAGCCCGGCGCAGCCGTGCCGACAGTCGACGACAATCATCTTATCATCCCGTTCGGCGCGGCGCGGATCGCCCCGGAACAATTATCGGCTGCCGACGGCGAACTGGTCTGCCGGCTGCCCCATGCCGTGGTCTCGCGTACCCCGCCGGCGCCGCTGCGTCTTAATTCGGGCGGTGACGAGTTCGCCGAACCGCCATTTTTGTCCGAGATGCCCCTTATGACCGATCAACTCGCCTTCCTGTGCGGTCATTTCAAACGGTATTGCGGCGTCCTCGATAAATTGCCGCGGCAATTTCTGGATTGCTATTTTGCGTTCGTCGGTGCGTCGATCGAAGAAAATCACGAGAATTTGAAGGCGGTGGTTTCGCCGTTCAACGGACTGTACAGCCCAGGAGACTGGGCGTTTTCGGCGCTAAAACCGCTGCCCCGCGCGCATCTTTCCGCGCCGCTTGAGGCTACGGCGCCAACATACAAAATATCGAGCCTGGTTGCCGTCGATTTTGCCTTCTGGGCGGGGGACCGGGCCATCGCCATAGACATCATGGGCGGCGAAACGCGGGGACCGGAGAGAGAAAGGCGCGCCGATCGCTTGCGGCGCGCGAATATCCAACATATTGAAATCCCAGCCTCTCTGCTGGCGCCACCGCGCCAAGATGATTTCCGCAAAACGCTACCTGAGACATTCCACGATTTCTGGCTCGGACAGGCCTTACCCTCGGGGCCGTTTAAATCGGCGCTCCCTGTGGATGGAATTCACGGCTGATATTTTCTCGAATTCTTCGGAATATATTCAATCACCATACAATTCTTCGCTTATTTACAACTCACTATCTGTTTCGGGCATCCGTCTCGGTTCCGACACAATGGGACAAATAGCATACGACAATAGGCCATTAAAACTGCCAAAAAAGTTAAGCCGTATGCTCTTTAGCTCTTGCACAAACGCTCGCGATGCGCCAAATGTCGGTTTAGAAGGTTACACATTACTCTGGCGCGATTGCTCGGTACCTGCGCCCGTTCAGGCTGCCCGAAGAAATGTGGAAACCAACGAAACGATAATGAGCGCACACTCTAAGGAGCAGCTATGACGACCGGAACTGTAAAATGGTTCAACAGCACGAAGGGCTTTGGATTCATCCAGCCTGACGACGGCTCGAAAGACGCCTTCGTCCATATTTCGGCAGTAGAACGAGCGGGGCTGAACGGCCTCAACGAAGGACAGAAAATCGAGTATGAACTCGTCCCGGGCCGCAACGGAAAATCTTCGGCGGAAAATCTCGTCGTCCAAGATTAAGGCCGGAACATTTGGCCGGAAAACCCTTTCCCGTTGCATCGCGAAACAATTCGTGGCCTGTTGATCAGGCGGAGCGGAATAGGGTAATTCTCGTTTGGGAGTGGAACCTCAGGGTTCCGCTCGCTCTTTATACCTCCGACGATTTATAAGGTATTCGCGACGATATCTGCGGCGCGGAGCTGAAAGGAAAGAGATGGCACGCAAACCCAATTACAGGTTCGAGCGGTTCGAACGCGAACGCAAGAAGGCCGCCAAAAAGGCGGAAAAAGCGGAACGGCGAAAGGCCGAAAAGGAAGGCGCCGCCAATTCGGACGCCGAGACCAATCCGGACGCTCAGCCGGATCAGCCTCCCGCCGAGGAATAGTCGAAGCTTTTATATTTCCATTTCGATCGCGTACAGCCCACCGGCGAAACGGTCGACGGCATAGACGAGACCGCTTTCGTCCACGTAAACATCATTGACCTGCACCGCGCCGACCCGTGAACCCTCCGGCGGCTCGGGAACGAACCAGGCCACTTCCTTGGGCTGGTACGGATCCGATATGTCGTGGACGCGAAGCCCGCCGTTGAAATAGGTCCCGAAAATCAGAGACTCCGACTTGAAGGCGCCGGGCTGGTTTTCGTGCAGATTATGCGATCCGTATCGTCCCGGACGCCGGCCGAACTCCTCCACCGGCGGCAGCGGCAGGGTCGAGATCGGCACCAGATTGTCCTCGTTGCGCGCGTCAAGCACCCAGGTCAGCTTGGGCCAGTCTTCGCCGCCGTTACGTACGCATTCGTCCGAAACGATGATCAGGTCACGGTCGAACAGCGGCAGGGCGGTATGGGCGAAACCCGGATAGGGCGGATGCGGGTTCCAACTGCCCATCACCTGCGGATTGGCTTTATCCGAGATATCGAGAATGAACGTCCCGCCGTCGAGATAGCAGAGATAGCAGCGGTCCGGGCGTTCGGGATAGACATTGGTGTTGTGGGCCCGGAAACCGGAATCGAAGACCGGATGGCGTTTCGGCGGCGGCGCGTCGTCACCTTCCCGGGTGCCCGGAAGCCACCAGCGCCCGACCTCGGTCGGTTTCGACGGGTTGCGCACGTCGATGCAGCGATAGAACTGGGAATCGTTGACGTTGCGGGCGATGAAATCGTCCGACCCGCCGGCGAAATGGATGTATTCGCCATCGGCGAACCAGAGCTGATGAACCCCGAACGATCCGGGTCCCTTGCACGAAAACAAAGTGATCGATTTCGGGTTCTCGGGATCGCTGACATCGAACAGTTCGATGCCGGCGGGGTCCATGTCGAGGCCGGGATCGCCGAGCCCCTTGGGTCCCAAGGTCTGATAGGCGACGGCGAGGATATCCCCCACCAGGTCGAGCGAGTTCGAGCGCATATTATTGTGCGGCAGATCGGTCTGGACCACGACCTTCATGTTGCGGGGGTCGGTCACGTCGACGCCGGTGAAATTCTTCGGCGCGCCTTCATGGGCGAGCCACATGATGCGCCGGCCACCCTTGGCCTCCTGGATCGCCATGCCTTCGCCGAGACCGCCGAAACCGTCCAGGGTGTTCTGACCTATCAGCGTCATGTTGAGAGATTCGTGATTGCTCATCGTTGTCCTGTCCTGTGGTGAATTAATTTTGCCTAGCATCGAAGAATTCGACCGCCGCGTCGAGCGCCTTGGCGAGATCGTCCTCGGCGATGTTGTTGGTGATACAGACGATGCGGCTTCGACGGTCTTCGTCCGGCCATCGGTCCAGGCGCCTCGGCGCGTGGAATACATGCTGAACGCCATGCAAAACCAGCGGCCCGCCGCCATCGCCGAGATCGACGATGCCCTTGATGCGCAACACGTCGGCCCCGCGCAGCGACGTGATCGAATCGAGCCAGGCGTGAAGCGCCCGCCATGCAATCGGTCCGTCCCGCGTCAGGCAGAATGTCTGGATCCCGGCGCCATGCCGGTGCCCGTGCTCGTGATCGCCTTCGTGCGCCGGCCAGGCCGAAACGTCTTCGGGGATCGAGGCCGGATCGTACCGCCCATCCTCGAAAATCGCGTCCGGCGCGATGCGCCCGTGATCGACGCGCAGGCGCGCCGCCGTCGGGTTGAGTTGCGCGAGGCGCTTATCCAGCGCCGCCAGCGCCCCGGTCGACGCAATATCGCCCTTGGTCACCAGCAACCGCCCGGCGAGGACGGCCTGTTTTTTCGCTTCCACATGGGCCTCGATCTGGTTCAGCCCGTTGACCGCGTCGACCGTCGCGACCATGCCGGCTAACCGGTAGTGAGCGGTGATGGTGGGCGCACTCATCAGGGTCTGTAGAACCGGCGCGGGATCGGCGAGGCCGGTGGTCTCGATCGCGACGCGCCGGAACGCCGGAATTTCACCCCTGCCCCGCCGAATACGCAACAGATCCAGCGTATCGATCAGGTCGCCGCGGATCGTGCAGCACACGCAGCCGGAGCGCAGCAGCACGGCGTCCTCGAGCGCGGTTTCGACCAGCAGATGGTCGATGCCGATCTCACCGAATTCGTTGACGATCACCGCCGTCTCCGCCATGTCCGGATGCTTGAGAATGTGATTGAGCAGCGTCGTCTTGCCGCTGCCCAGAAATCCGGTGATGACGGAGACCGGTATGGTCTCTGCTGCCTCTTCCATCTCGGAGCCGAGCATATACAAAAGAACCAGGTTGTTAACGGGCTCGACGCATGATGGCCATTCGGGCATCTTGCCCGGGCAACATTGTTTTCGTTGGAGCGTGGTACGCGTGACAAAAAACGAGTCACTGGGCGGCAGCCCGGGTCGTGAAGAAATCCTCTCCGGGGCGCTGGAAGCCCGGGTGCGCGAACACAGCCGGGACTTTGCGCAGCGCATCATTCCCGTCGCCGAACGGCTGGCGATCAAAAATTCGCTGCTCGAGAAGATCGCGCCCGACGAGGACGTCTGGGTATTCGGATACGGCTCGCTGATGTGGAACCCGGCATTTCACTATGCCGAGCGCCGAATTGCGCGGCTGCACGGCTATCACCGGCGTTTCGTGTTCTGGTCGACCTCGGGGCGCGGAACGCCGGACTCCCCCGGCATGATGCTGGCCCTCGCACCCGGCGGGTCGTGTGTCGGGGTCGCGTTCCGAATCCGCCGCGACGAAGAAGTCCCTGAACTGAATTCGGTGTTCATGCGGGAACTGATGACGGGCGCCTATCACGCGCGCTGGGTCCGGCTGCGCACCGAGGAAGGACCCGTGCCGGCGATCGGGCTCATCGCCGACCCGGCGCACAGGAATTACGCGGGCCGGCTGCCGCTGGAGACCGTCGCCCGGCATATTGCCGGCGCGGAGGGATGGCTGGGCCCGTGCAGCGATTATTTGATTCGCACCACCAACCACCTGCGGGAGATCGGTATCCACGACAGTTGCCTGGAAACGCTGATGGGTCTGGTGGCGAACGAAGAGTCCCGTTGACCGCCGCCGGCGCGACACTGCATGATTGTCGGCAATCATTTAAATTCAAGGGAGGCGACGATGGATGACGCGCGCGAAACCGCTCAACAGATGATGCAGGGCATGCTGGGCAAGGAACTTTACGTGATCCTGACCACGCCGGTCCGACCGCGCGAGGAACTCGAACCCATGCTGCCCGATCACCTGGCCCATCAGATCTCGCTCGAAAAAAGAGGCATCATGTTCGGCGCCGGCCCCATGTTCGAAAAAGACGCCAAGGCGCCGGGCCGCGGCATGGTGATCATTCGTGCCGGCTCCTACGAGGAAGCGGACGAAATCGCCGCCGTCGATCCCTTCCACAAGGCGGGTCTGCGCACCTACACCATCGAGCGCTGGGTGATGAACGAAGGCAGTTACACCGTGACCGTGAACTATTCCGACCAGTCGGTCACCATCGCCTGACCGGCGTCCGGAAAGACAGTGGCCATGTTGTTGAATTCCGCCCTCGAACGATTATCCCGGAACGAAGTGTCCATCGGGGTCGGACTGCGTCAGGCGCGCACCGTCGACATCGCGAAGATCATGAAAACCGCCGGGTTCGACTGGCTGTTCATCGATCTCGAACACAACTCCATGTCGGTCGACATCGCGGTTCAGATCGCGGTGGCGGCGCTCGATACCGGCATCGCGCCGCTGGCCCGGGTCCCGACCATGGACCTCAACCTCGCCACCCGGTTCCTCGACGGCGGCGGGCTCGGCATCGTGATGCCGCATGTGGATACCGCCGACGAGGCGCGGGCCATCGTCGACCGGCTGAAATATCCACCGATCGGTCATCGCTCGACCACGGGCGCCCTGCCCCATTTCGACTTCGCGCCGCCGGCCGACGGCTCCGCCGAGGCCACGCTCAATGCCGCGACCATGATCACCGTAATGATCGAGACGCCGCAGGCGGTCGAGAACGCGGACGCCATCGCCGCGGTCGACGGGGTCGACGCATTGTTGATCGGCAGCAGCGATCTCACGGCCGAAATGGGTATTCACCGCCAGATGGAGCACGAACGCGTCGTCGCGGCCTTCGAGACCGTCATCGCCGCCTGCCGAAATCACGGCAAGCATGTGGGTCTCGGCGGCATCGGCCCGGAAGAGGCGATCAGCCGGTATATTGGGATAGGGGTGCGCATGGTGCTGGCCGGGATCGACACCAATTTCATGCTGACCGCGGCGCGGCGGCGCGCCGAATTCGTTCGAAGCTGTCTGTAATCGAGGGCGGATGGATCCGGTTCACGTCATCGGCGGCGGTCTCGCGGGCAGCGAAGCGGCCTGGCAGCTCGCCCGTGCGGGGGTTCCCTGCGTTCTTCACGAGATGCGGCCCGTTCGCGGCACCGAAGCCCATGTCACCGACCGTCTGGCCGAGCTGGTCTGCTCCAACTCCTTGCGGTCCGACGATTTGGAACGCAGCGCGGTCGGCGTTCTCCATGAGGAGTTGCGCCGCGCCGGCTCGTTGATCATGCGCTCGGCCGACGCCCATCGGGTGCCGGCGGGCGGCGCGCTCGCCGTCGATCGCGAAGGTTTCGCGGATGCGGTCGAAACCGCCTTGGAAGCCGACCCCCTGGTCGACATCGTCCGCGAGGAAATCAGCGGGCTTCCGCCGGCGGACTGGACCAGTGTGGTGATCGCCACCGGCCCTCTGACCTCGGCGTCGCTGGCGGCCGCGATCGCCGAATTGACGGGCGAGGAATCGTTGGCCTTCTTCGATGCCATCGCCCCTATCGTCTACAAGGACTCGATCGATTTCGATATCGCCTGGATGCAGTCGCGCTATGACAAGCCCGGGCCCGGCGGCGACGGATCGGATTATATCAACTGCCCCTTGGATCAGCAGCAGTACGACGCCTTTATCAATGCCCTTCTGACGAGCGAAGCCACGGAATTCAAGGAATGGGAACGCGAGACGCCCTATTTCGAGGGCTGTCTGCCGATCGAGATCATGGCGGCGCGCGGCCCCGATACGCTGCGTTTCGGTCCGATGAAACCGGTCGGGCTGACCGATCCACGCACCGGCAAGGGCGCCCATGCGGTGATCCAGCTACGCCAAGACAATGCGCTGGGTACGCTTTACAACATGGTCGGCTTCCAGACCAAGCTGCGGCACGGCGACCAGACCGATATATTCCGGAAAATTCCGGGCCTCGAAAACGCCCGCTTCGCGCGACTCGGTGGGCTGCACCGCAACACCTTCCTGAACGCGCCGCGCCTGTTGGACCGGTCGCTTCGCCTGAAAGCCGACTCCAGACTGCGGTTCGCGGGCCAGATCACCGGCGTCGAGGGATATGTTGAGAGCGCGGCGATCGGCTTGCTCGCCGGGCGCTTTGCCGGCGCCGAATGGCGGGGGGAAACCTCCGCCCCGACGCCACCGACCACGGCGCTGGGTGCGTTGCTGGAACACATCACCGGTGGCGCCGAGGCGGAAACCTTCCAGCCCATGAACGTAAATTTCGGACTTTTTCCGCCGCTTGAACAACGCGCGCGCCGCCGCGAACGCCGGCGGCTTTATGGTGTGCGCGCGCTGGCCGACCTCGAGGACTGGCTTGCCGGCGGCGCAATTCCGATGGAAACAAGCGCCTGACGGAAGCCGCATCGCGAACATTGGGGCGATGGCCCGAATTTTTCGACTTGTTCGCGCCGCTTGATTTGCACGCAATCACACAGCACAATAAATCCTGCTTTCGTGATATTCGCACTTAACGGACCCGCCGCACGACATTTGAGCCCTGTTACGCGTAACAATAGGCGAAGGCGAATGGGAACTATGGCGGGTCGGGCTCAACGATCGGAAGGAAGAACCGGTGACAATAGGAACCGTTAAGTGGTTCAACGGAACGAAAGGGTTCGGATTTATCGAACCTGAGGACGGATCGAAAGACGCATTCGTCCACATCTCGGCCGTAGAGGCCGCTGGGCTCTCCACGCTCAACGAGGGACAGAAAGTCGAGTACGAACTCGTTGAAGACCAGCGGGGCAGGATGTCGGCGGGAGATCTCAAGGTCGTCGAATAATTACCGACGTCTTGCGCTGATCCCCCAATAGGTCCGACCTAGAAACGTCCCCGGCATGCGCTGAAAGCAAGGTGAATTTGGCGCGCGGTTCTATTTGTCCGAATTTCAGTGTCGAAGACATCATATCCATGCCTTTCCAGGCGACGCAGATAGCCATCGACCAGGGTCAGCGGTAGCGCGGCGGCGAGCGCGGACCGGGGTGAGCCGATGCCTCGCGCAAGATCCAAATGGGTGCGCGCGGCTTCCGCCATGCGTTTAGCGACAGCGGCCAACCCGGGATGGGGTCGCCGCGCGATCACATCGGCATCCGAAACGCCTTCCATGCGCAGCATCTCGCGCGGCAGATAAGATCGCCCCCGGGCGGCGTGGAAGGAGACGGCGCGGAGCAACCCGGTCAAACCCCACGCCAGACCACCATGACGCGAAAGCCGGGCCGCCGCGTCATCGTTCGCGCCCAGCACCGCAAGCGCAAGCCGCATGACGGTCGACGACGTCGCTTCCACATAACTTTCCAACGCGGCGAGATCGTCGGGCGGCGCGTTCGAAAAATCCAGCTCACGTCCATCCATAAGCTCATCGAATATGGCGCGCGGCGGATGATGGCGCCGCACCGTCTCGGCGAGCGCGATCGACACGGCGTTATCGCGGCGCTCGCCCTCATAAAGCGCGGCGATCGTCTCGCGCCACCATTGCAGCCGCATCTGACCCAGCATGGGCTCGGAAACGGTCTCGCGCAGCTTGGCGATCTCCAGATTGAAGGCGTAAACCGCGATCAGATCGGCGCGTCGGTCGGCCGGCGCGAACATCGACGCCAGATAGCGGTCGGTATCATGGCGGCGCACCTCCCCGGCGCAGTAATTTTGAGAATCGGTTACGCTCATATGGGGCCGAACCTGTCATATAGTACGCGCGTGAATCCTTGGACCATGCTCGAAAGCCGAAATATCGCCGAACCGAAGCGTCGGCGCCTCGCCGAGTTCGGGAACTTCGCCGCGCGCGCCCGCGCGGTCGCCGACGATTCCGGTCTCAATGACGACCAGCGCCTCGCCAAACTGCACAGGCTCGAACAGGAGTGCCCGGTCGAAGGCGAACACGCAAGCCACCTTTTACAAGGCGTTCGCAAGGAAATCACCACCCGCCGGTTTCGCAGCTGGAGCGAGCTGATTTCCTGGTGCGGCTTCGCGGCGGCCCCGATGGGACGATACGCGATTGACCTCCACGACGAACCCGACAATGCCCGACCGCCCGTCGAGGCGCTGTTCAGCGCCCTGCGCCTTCTTCACTGCGTCGCCAACTGCAAGGCGGATTTCGTGGAACGGGACCGGGTTTATATCCCGGGCGACTGGTTGCGCCGGGCCGGCATGGATGTGATGGCGCTCGGAGAGGGATCGGCGCCGGCGCCGTTAAGGCCCGTGTTCGAACAGATGCTGGATGGAACGGACCGGTTGTTGTCGGTGGCACGCACCGGCCCGGTCGCGATCGGCGATCGCGGGCTGCGCCGCGCCGTGGTCACCACGTCGATGGCGGCGGAACGCTGGTCGAAGCGTTTGCGCCGCCACGATCCGCTGACCGGCCCCGTCACGCCGAGCCGGCTCGATTTGTGGCGCGCCCGTCTTCGGGGAAAATTCGCGCGATGAAGGGAGCCGCCCCAAGATGAAACCGACATGAGCACCATCCACGTCGTCGGCGCCGGCCTTTCCGGCCTTTCCTGCGCGGTGCGGGCCGCGATGGCGGGCCGTCACGTGGTGCTCTATGAAGCGGCCGGTCATGCCGGTGGGCGCTGCCGTTCCTTCGTCGACGAAAGCCTCGGCTGCCTGATCGACAACGGCAACCATCTGTTGATGGGCGCCTGCGAATCGACACTTGCCTACATGGCCGACATCGACGCCCGTAACATGATCGCCGATGTATCGCCGGCCAGCTATCCCTTCATCGATCTTTCCTCCGGCGAGCGCTGGCGCATACGCCCTTCATCCCGCTTTATTCCCACCTGGTTGTTCTCGGCCAATCGCCGGGTGCCGGGAACGCGCCCGTCGGATTATCTCGCCGCCCTTCGCCTGTCGCGCGCCCTGCCGGAGGATACGATCGCCGATTGCGTCGGGACCGATGGCGTATTGTACGAACGCCTGTGGCAGCCCTTGTCGCGGGCGGTATTGAATACCGACGCCGCCGAGGGATCCGCCCGGCTGCTGTGGCGCATCGTCCGAGAGACCTTCATGAAAGGCGAAGCCGCCAGCCGGCCGCTCTATTTTCACAAAGGCCTGTCGGGCGCCCTTATCGACCCGGCCGTCAAAACCCTTGGCGGGTTCGGCGCGGAAATCCGGATGAAAGCGCGGCTGCGTGGCGTCGGCTGGCATGAAAACAAGGCCAACCTGCTTTTGTTTCCGGAAGGACGCCTTCGGGTGGCGGCCGACGACGCGGTGGTTCTGGCGGTGCCCCCGGAGGCCTGCGCCGAGCTTTGGCCCGACGCCAGGACGCCCCGGGAATCGCGCGCCATCGTGAATGCGCATTTTCGCCTCGACGAGGCGATAGAACTGCCCTGGGGATCACCCTTCCTTGGCGTGATCGGCGCGGAGATGCAATGGCTGTTCGTGCGCGACAACGTGCTGTCCGTGACCATCAGCGCCGCCGACCGGCTGGTGGAGCAACCGTCGTGGGAACTGGCCAACATGCTATGGGGTGAGATCGCCCGGACGTTGGGACGAAATTTGGGGCGCGTCCCGCCATGGCGGGTGATCAAGGAACGGCGCGCGACGTTTGCCCAAACCCCCGCCGAAGTGGCGCGACGAGCGTCCACGGCGACCGGTCTCGACAATTTGTTCCTGGCCGGGGACTGGACCGATACCGGCTTGCCGGCGACCATCGAAGGCAGCATCCGGTCCGGCTTTCAAGCCGCCCGGCTCGCGCTTCAGGCGACCGCGCCATCGCAGACCGCTTGACCACCGCCGGAGAGCCTCCTATCGTCGCATCGCTCGGGCCGTCGATGGCTTGACACGACTCAAGGGGGGCGACAGAATCCACAGCATTCGGTGCGTTCGACCGAATTCGGCACACAATATGGTCGCGGAATAATTCTTCGTTCAATGGGGGTCAATCGAAATGGGTAAAATTCTCACCAACCTTAACAGCACCGTCATCGCCGGTTTCGTGCTCGCGATCGTGCTGGCCATCATTATTGCCATATGGCATCAAGCGGGCGTCGATTTCGACCAGGCTTGGTGGTCATGGGCTTTCCGGTGGCTACATGTTCTCGGCGGCATCATGTGGATCGGCCTCCTGTACTATCTGAATTTCGTTCAGGTGCCGTCCATGCCGAAGATCGACGAGGACAAGCGCCCGGCGATCACCGGCGTGATCGCGCCCGCGGTCCTGTTCTGGTTCCGCTGGGGCGCCATGTGGACGATCGTCACCGGCCTGATCCTCGCCTGGCTCAACGGCTATCTCGGCGATGCGATCATCATCGGTCTCGCCGGCGGCGGTGCCAAGGCGTCCATGATCGGCATCGGCATGTGGCTCGGCACAATCATGTGGTTCAACGTCTGGTTCGTGATCTGGCCAAACCAGCAGATCGTGCTCGGCCTCAACGGCAAGGAAGGCGACAAGGCCAAGGCCGGCCGCACGGCCCTGCTGTTCTCGCGAACCAACACCATGTTGTCGGTTCCGATGCTGTGGTCGATGACATCGGCGCAGAACCTGTTCTAAGCCGGAACGCATCCGGTAACGACAGAGGGGGCCTCCGGGCCCCCTCTTTTTTTTCGGGTTATGAGCTAAATATTTAATCGTCGTCGGTATCGCCGACGATCAGGCCGCTGCGCTTGAGTTTCATGTAAACCAGCAGCGGCACCGCGATCCAGATCGAGGAATAGGTGCCCACCAGCACGCCCCAGATCATGGCGAAACTGAACCCCTTGATGACCTGGCCGCCGAAGAAGAACAGAGCCAGCAGCGCCAGCAGCGTGGTCACGCTGGTCAGGATCGTCCGCGACAGCGTTTCGTTGATCGAGAGGTTCAGCAGATCGCCGAGGTTCATCGTCTTGAATTTGCGCAGATTTTCGCGCACGCGGTCATAGACGACCACCGTATCATTGATGGAATAGCCGGCAATGGTGAGAATCGCGGCAACCGTCGAAAGATTGAATTCCAGCCCCAAAATGGAAAAAATACCGATGGTCAGCAACACGTCATGGCCGAGCGCCGTCACCGCGCCGACCCCGAACTGCCATTCGAACCGGAACCAGATATAGATCAGCATGGCGCCCAGAGCGAAAAGCACGGCCATGATGCCCGCCTGAATCAACTCGGCCCCGACCTTGGGCCCGACGAATTCCACTCGGCGGTAATTGACCCCCGGACCCATCGCTTCCTTCACGGTCTCGACGGCCTTGAGTTGAGCCTTCTCATCGCCCTGCTGGCGTTCGACGCGGATCAGGACATCGGTATCATTGCCGAATTCCTGAAGCTCGATCTCACCCAGCCCGAGCCCGGAAAGGCGGCTGCGCAATGCGCCGATATCGGCGGGTTCCGGCGTACGGACCTCGACCAGAATACCGCCCCGGAAATCGATGCCGTAGTTCAGCCCGTTGACCGCGAAAACCAATAACGACAGGACCGACAGCACCACCGAAAGGATCGCCGCGGTCTTGCGGAAACGAATGAAATCGATCTTCGTGCCGGTCGGGATCAGATTGACAAGACGCATCGTTTTTTGTCCCCGGTCCCTATATCGGCAAGCGCTGCGGGCGCCGGCGAACCAGCCACGTCACCACCATCAGCCGCGTGACCATGATCGCTGTGAACATCGACGTCGCGAGGCCGATCGCGAGCGTGACCGCGAAACCCTTGATGGGTCCCGAGCCGAACTGGAACAACAGGATGGCGGCGATAAACGTCGTCAGATTGGCGTCGATGATGGTCGTGAGCGCGCGCTGATACCCCGCATCCACCGCCGACATGGGCGTGCGACCATTGCGCTGTTCCTCGCGGATGCGCTCGAATATCAGCACGTTCGCATCGACCGCCATACCGATGGTGAGCACGATGCCGGCGATTCCCGGCAGCGTGAGAGTCGCCTGCAAAACAGACAGCGCACCGGTGATCAGAAGCATATTGATAATCAGCGCGGTGTCGGCCATCAGCCCGAACGTGCCATAGGCCGCGCCCATGAAGACGATCACCAGAATCACGGCGAGCATGCTGGCGATCTTGCCGGCGCGGATGGAGTCCGCGCCCATACCGGGACCGACGGTGCGTTCCTCCAGCACCGTCAGCGGCGCGGGCAATGCGCCGGCGCGCAGCAGAAGCGCCAGATCCTTGGCGGACTGCACGGTGAAGTTACCGGAGATGATGCCGCTGCCGCCCAGGATGGGCTCTCGGATCACCGGCGCGCTGATCACCTTGCCGTCGAGCACGATCGCGAATGGCCGGTCCACATTGCGCCGGGTCACATTGCCGAAACGGCGCCCGCCGACCGCGTCGAAGCGGAAATTCACCACCGGCTGGTTGTCCTGAAAGGTCGGCTGGGAATCGACCAGCATTTCGCCGGAAACCATCACCCTTTTACGCACCAGGTAGAGGACGGGCTTGTCCTCGGCGTCGACCTCGCTGTCGGCCGGCAACACCACGGAACCGGCCGGCGGGCGGCCGAGCTTCGCCTGCACCGCGGACATCGAGGTATCGACGAGCTGGAAAGTCATTTTCGCGGTCTTGCCGAGAAGCCGCTTGATGCGTTCGGGATCCTTCACGCCGGGGAGTTGGACCAGAATCCGGTCCTCGCCCTGGCGTTGGATGGTCGGCTCGCGCACGCCGGTTTCGTCGATGCGCCGGCGCACGATCTCGATCGATTGCTGGACCGCCGCCGATTTCCGCTCACGCAGCGCCCTCTCCGTAAGCTGGACGATGACGCGATTGCCATCGCTTGTCACCTCGACATCGGCCTCGCCCCGCCGCATGAGCTGGCGCGCCGCGGAAAGCTTTTCCGGATCGCGTACGGTAAAGGCGACGCCGCGCCCCTGCACGCCAAGCCCGCGATAGCCGATCCGCGCCCTGCGCAGTTGCGACCGAGTGCCATCGACCATCGCGATCAAGCGCTCGCGAATGACCGCCTCGACCTCGACTTCAAGAAGGATGTGCGAACCGCCCTGGAGATCCAGTCCAAGGCTGATCTGCTTGTGGGGAATAATGCCCGGCAGACCCTCGGTTACCGAACGCGCCAGGAAGTTGGGCGTCGCATAGGCAAATCCCGCGAGACACACCACCGCGATGAGGATGATCTTCCATTTTGCGAAATAGATCATGGGGCGAAATAAACCTTGGCTCGGAGGGGAAGAGAAACGGTCCTGAAACGGGAACTAGGCCCCCTTCTCGCTTTCCGTCTCCTCCGAATCGGAATCGTCCTCGTCGTCGTCATATTCGTCTTCGTCGTCCTGATCGTCCCGATCGTCCCGATCATCTTTGCGCGCCCGCGCCGGCTGGGACTTGGATGTCGCCTCCGCGATCATGTTCCGCATCACTCGAACCTTTACGCCGTCCGCGACCTCGACCATCAATTCGGCGTCGTTGGGCACCCGGGTAATTGTCCCGACCAGCCCGCCATTGGTGACCACCCGGTCGCCGCGACGCAAATTTCCCAGCATTTCACGGTGAGCTTTCTGCTTTTTCTGTTGTGGCCGGATGAGCAGAAAATAGAAAACCACGAAGATCAGAATCAGGGGAAGCAGTGGCTCCAGGCCACCCATGCCGCCACCCGCGGCTTGCGCATAGGCTGGGGAAATCAGCATCTTATCTCCTGTTCCGATTTTCCATTATTCGCGGTCGGGCGGACTATACCGTCCCATCCGCCAGTTGCAACCGAATTGGAAAGCGGGATGGACCGCGCGGAGCGGTGTGTTAGGTTCTGCCCGCCCTAGGAAATCGCGCGGAAAAAATGACCGAAAAGGATCTTCAACCTCTCCTCACGCGCATCGCCGACGCCCTCGAACGATTGGTGCCCGATGTCCGTCCGAACACCGATCTGTCGGCGGCGGATGCCTTCGTCTGGCACGCCGACGGCGAGTGGCTGGAGCCGGTGCCTAAGGTCAACCGGCTCGATCTCGACGCGCTGATCGGCATCGAGCGCTCGCGCGATACGCTGCTCGCCAATACGAGACGGTTCGCGGCGGGGCTGCCCGCGAACAACGCGCTGCTATGGGGCGCCCGCGGCATGGGCAAAAGCTCGCTGGTGAAGGCCGTGCACGGCGCGGTCAACGCCGAGAATGGCGAGAACCTGGTGCTGGTCGAGATTCACCGCGAGGATATCTCGTCCCTGCCGCGGCTGTTGCCGGTCCTGCGCGATTCGGCCCGGCGCTTTCTTCTGTTCTGCGACGATCTGTCGTTCGACGCCGAGGACACCACCTACAAGTCGCTCAAGGCGCTGCTCGAAGGCGGGATCGAGGGACGGCCCGAGAACCTGATTTTCTACGCCACCTCGAACCGGCGTCACCTGATGTCGCGCGACATGATCGAGAATGAGCGTTCGACCGCCATCAACCCGGCCGAAGTGGTCGATGAGAAAGTATCGCTGTCCGATCGATTCGGACTGTGGCTGGGATTCCACAATTGCGATCAGGATACTTATTTCGAGATCGTCGAGCGCTACGCCGCGCGTTATGGCCTCGACGTCGCGCGCGCCGAATTACGGGCCGACGCCAACGAATGGTCGGTCACGCGCGGCGCGCGCTCGGGCCGCGTCGCCTGGCAGTTTATCCAGGACCTGGCCGGGCGGCTGGGAAAACGGCTGGACTGAGCGCGCCGGTCGAGCGCCGCGACAGATAGCGCAGCGGATCGACGGCGCGCCGTCCGCGCCGCAGCTCGAAATGAAGCTGCGGATGCAGCACGCTGCCGCTCCTGCCAACGCGCGAAATCGACTGCCCCTTGCGGACCCGCTGCCCCGCCTTCACCAACACGGTCTGGTTATGGGCGTAAGCCGACGTCCAGCCTCCGGCATGTTTGATCAACAGCAAATTACCGAACCCGCGAAGCTGATTTCCGCTATAGGCCACGACGCCGTTTTCGGCCGCCCGCACCACGGTCCCGCGCGGCGCAAGGATATTGATCCCGTCATTGTGCAGGCCCTTGCCGCGTGGACCGAAACCAACCGAGACCCGTCCGCGCACCGGCCATAGGAACTTGCGTCCGGCGCGCGGCGGCGGATGGGCCAGCGCGACAGGCAACGAGACAGGCGTTCGCCGCGTAACCGCCGGCCGCGGAAAAACCCGGCGCGGCTTGGACGCCGGGGCCCGGGCGCCCCGCGACGCCACCGCCGCTTCGCGCCGCTTGCCGGGAAGCCGCAAGCGCTGACCGGCGGTCAGACGATAGGGTGGCCGGAGGCTGTTCAACCGCACCAGTGACCGGATGTCGACGCGATAGCGCCGCGCCACGCCATACAGCGTTTCACCGTCTTGCACGTCATGCAGGCGCGCCGACGGCAGACGCAGCCGCTGACCGGGCCGGATGATATAGGGCGAGCGCAATCGATTGGCGTCGATAAGATCGCGCAGCGCGACCTTGTGCCGGCGGGCGACACTGTAAAGGGTGTCGCCCTTCAGGACGGGCACACCGTCGGCGGTGCGGTCCATTCCGGGCGTGCGGGACGCCTGCTGGACCGGCGGCGCCGACCTGGCGTTGCCGCCATAGACCACCGGCGCTGGCGTGCCGACCTGGCCGCAGGCAGTCGCCAGCACCGCCATCATCGACCAAGCTGGCACCCAACGACGCCTTATGAGCCGTTCAAACAGCATCCCGGGCAATCTATGACCGTCTTGTGAATTGATCAGCGGCG
>CAZPMO010000053.1:0-22225 GCA_964587515.1 uncultured Rhodospirillaceae bacterium
CGTCTTTGCCGATGCTGGGCATCGCCATGCGAAGCGCGCCTATCCACGGGGCGGAATAATCTCGGTCAAATGGTCCTATTTGGTTGGATAGTGCTCTAGATTCCGGACAACGAAAAGCGCCGGGCCAATTCAGGCTGCCGGCGCCATCCGCATACGCGTCTCGCGACGCGAAAAATACCTCTATTTGATCTTCGATTCCTTGAACATCACGTGCTTGCGCGCGACCGGATCATATTTGCGGAATTCCAGCTTGTCGGTCTGGGTCCGGGCGTTCTTCTTCGCAACGTAAAAAAAGCCCGTGTCAGCAGTGCTGACGAGCTTGACCAGGATCGAGTTTGGTTTAGCCATATCCGTTCTTCCGTTCGCTTTGCCGTCAGGCGGTGTTTCCGAAACATACGGCTCGGGGCCGCGCTGTCAAGGGTCGCGGGTTAGTTCGCAATCGAGGCGCTGTGGTCGGAGGCGATCGCCGGGCGTCCGTCCGTCAGCGCTTTTGCATAGAGTTTGCGATCGCCGAGCAGGGCGCGCGCGATTTCCATGTCGGCGTCGGGGCTCTCCGAGTTCGGCGGGCAGGCGGCGCGCGCGCTGGCCGGGTCGCGGCGACGGTTAAGCCTCGCCTGGAGCTGATCGGCCAGCGCGTCGGCGCGCCGCTCACCGCCGGTGTGCAGCGCCTTGGTCAGGGTCGAGACGGTGGTGGGATTGCCGCTGGTGCAGATGGCCGGGATAATGCCGTGGTCCTGAAGAGCGAAGCCGGACGGCGCGTGCATGCGCGCCCAGGTGACCGTCAATTCGCCGCCGTTGGGCAACCCCATGATCGTCTGGACGGTCCCCTTGCCGTAGGAAGACGACCCGATCACCACCGCCCGGCCCCGATCGCGCAGCGCCACCGCGACGATCTCGGCCGCCGAGGCGGATTTGCCGTTGACCAGGATCGCCATGGGCACTTTGGGGGCCAGTTCACCCCAGCTGGCGTCGAATGTCTGGCGGCTTCTCGGATGCCTGCCACGGGTCGAGATGATCCGGCCATCGACCAGGAACAGATCGGAAATCGACACCGCCTGATCAAGGAGGCCGCCCGGATTGCCTCGAAGATCAAGAACTATACCTTTGAAACTAATGTCCAATTCACGCTCAGCCTTGGAAACGGCCTGGCGCGCCGCCGATGTGGTGCCTTGATTGAAGCCCGTGATTTTCAGGGTCAGGACCCCGTTCGCCCGAGAAGCCGTGACCGTCGGCAGGATGATAAGCGCGCGGACGACGGTGATTTCCAGGAGTTCCTCGGCGCCGTCGCGTTCGACCAGCAATCTGACCGCGCTGTCCGTGGGACCGCGCAGGGCGCCGATTACTTCAAGCTGCGGAATGCCATGAATGGGTTGGCCATCCACATGGGTAATGACGTCGCCGGCTTTCAGACCGCTGTGCGCGGCCGGGGTTCCAGGATGGACTTTCTGGACCCGGGTCATGCCGTTGTCGATCTTGATCGATATTTCGAGCCCGCCGAAGCCCTCGCGCAACGCCCGGTTGCGGCGCGCGACCTCGGGGTTGGAATAACGCGAATAGCGGTCGAGCTTCGACATGACGCCGCCGAATACGACATTGGACAGCGTGCCGGTCGCTTGCTGGCGGAGCGTCGGCGACGCCGATCGCGCCTTGGCCAGCGTCACCGCGATCAGCTCGGCCCAGCCACGAATATCGCCGGGTCCGGGCGCCGGCCATACCCCGGCGGGGACCTCGTTGGCGGCCAGCACGACGGTTCCGCCCGTCTCCGTGACCGACATCGAATCGTCGATATCGGAAAGTTTCTGGAGCCCGGTCACGCTCAGCGCGCCAAGGTCAACCGAATCGATATAACGCCGGGAAAGATTCTCATACCCGACGGAGAAAAGACGCTCGGGCGAATGATCCGGTTTTCCGTTGGACAGAATCGGGACGCATGCGCCCACCAGCAACCCGGCGAGCGGAAGCGTGAGCCCCACGCGTTTGGTATACGCAACGATTTTGGTCTTCTCGGTAAACATTATCCGTCGTCTCCGGGACGGAAGACCGCCACGGTCAAATTTCGAGAATTCAATCTAAACCCGTGAATATTTCGAGCCTATTAACTTTTCCTTACTTCCAGCCGCGCCCCGGAACGTCGTGGCGGCGGCGGCGGGACGTACGGATTAACGTTTTCGACGCCTCGGGCGCCTCGTGTCCTTTCGGGTGTTTTTTCGCGCAGCCGGTTCGAGCACCAGAGAGCCGCTGGTCGCGTCCGCTTCGGCCAGTTTCACGTCGAGCCGCTCGCCCAGAGCGAGAACCGGGCGCGAGCCCCGACCGAAAATGACCTGAATGCGTTCATCCACGCGGAACCGCTCCTCGCCGAGCGCGGACAACGGCAACAGCCCGGACGCCCCACTATCGAGAAGAGTCACGAATGCGCCGAAGCGCGTAATGCCGTTGACACGACCCGCGAACACCGCACCGACGCGGTCGGCGAGAAAGGCCGCGACGATGCGATCCATGGCGCCCCGTTCGGCGACCGCGGCCCGTCGTTCGGTCATGGAAATATGTTCCGCCACGGCCTCGAAGCCGCGTTCGGCGCCCTTTTCAAGTTTGCCCTCGCCGAGATCGAGCGCGGCGATCAGCGCGCGGTGCGCCAGAAGATCCGCGTAGCGCCGGATGGGCGACGTGAAATGCGCGTAGCGCCTCAGGCCCAATCCGAAATGACCAATGTTTTCAGGAATGTAACAGGCTCTTGACTGACTGCGCAGGACGGCCTCGTTGACCATCGACTCGGCGTCGGTGCCGCGCGCCTGTTCGAGAATGCGATTGAAATGATGCGCCCGCATCACTTGGCCGCGCGCCAATTTGATCCCGGATTCCGCCAGCAGCGCCCGTAGCGCCTCGATTTTGTCGCGTGGCGGCGCGTCATGCACGCGGTACATGCAGGGAAGCTTCCTGGTTTCCAGCGTTTCCGCCGCCGCGACGTTGGCGGTGATCATGAATTCCTCGATCAGACGATGGCTGTCGAGCACCGGGCGCGGTTCGATCCCGACGATGCGGCGGTCACCGTCCAGGATAGCGCGCCGTTCGGGCAGGTCGAGATCGAGCGCGCCGCGTTCGTCGCGCGCCGCGCGCAATGCCCGGAAGGCGCCGTAAAACGGCTCGATAAGATCGGTCAGCAGGGGTTTGGTCGCCTCGTCCGGCGCACCGTCCATGGCGGCCTGAACCTGGTTGTAGGTCAGGCGCGCGCGCGAGCGCATCACGCCGCGCACGAATTCGTGACGGCGTTTACCGCCGTCGCGGTCGATCCATATATGGACGGCCAGGCACGGCCGATCCTCGTCGGGTTTCAGCGAGCACCAGCCCGCCGACAGATCCTCGGGCAACATCGGCACCACCCGATCCGGGAAATAAACCGAATTGCCGCGTTCGCGCGCAGCCATGTCCAACGCGTCGCCCGGCCGCACATACCAGGCCACATCGGCGATCGCGACCACCATATGCCAGCCGCCCTTGTTGCGCGCCGAAGGGTCCGGCTCCGCCCATACCGCGTCGTCGAAATCCCGCGCCTCGGCGTCGTCGATGGTGACCAGTGGGACGTCGCGCAGATCGGCGCGTCCCGCATCCGGCGCGGCGATGGCGTTCGCGGCGAGCGTGACGGCGGCCTTGGGGAACGCCACGGGAATGTCGTTCAGCGCGATCGCCAGCAGGCTCGCCGCGCTGGGCTCGTCTTCGCGACCGAGCCGTTCGATGATTTGGGCATGCGGCAGCCCGAAATGCTTGCCGGGGCGGGTCTCGGCGCGTACCAGATCGCCCGCGACCGCGCCGGCGGAATCGGCCTCGGACACAGCAAATTCGGTTTTGCGGCGTCGGTCGGCCGGGGTAATTCGGCCCATCGCGCCGACCGTCGAGTAGACCCCGATGACGTCGCGGGGCGAGGCCTCCAGGCGGCGAATAGCGCGCGCTTCATAGGTTCCATCGTCGAGCCGGCGAAGTCGCGCCAGCACGCGGTCGCCGGCCGCGGGCGCGACGCCGCTCCGGTCGGTGGGAACCAGGAAAATCGCCGGCGGCGGGTTCTCCGAGGACCAGGCCTGCGGTTTGGCCAGCACGTCGCCATCGTCGTCGAGACCGATGATTTCGATCACCGTGACCGGCGGCAATCCCGATTTCGCTGGCCGCCGCTGGCGTCTTTTGCCGTAGAGCCCTTCTTCCTCGAGTTCGCGCAGAACGGCCGTCAGCGCGCCGCGGTCGGCGCCACGCACATGAAATGCGCGCGCGATCTCGTGACGGCTCACCGGCGTCGGACTTTCCTGGATAAACTCGAGAATTTCTTCTCTTGTGGGGAGCCGCGGGCGCTTGCTGGAGTGGGGCAACGTTTCTCCGGACTCAGGTCTCGGCCGTTTCCGGGACCTTCTTCGGTGTGCCGGCGGCTTTCTTGGCCTTGGCCTTGGGTTTGGCCTTGGATTTAGCCTTGGCCTTGGGTTTGGCCTTTGCCTTCGCCTTGGGCTTGGCTTTGGTCTTTCCCTTGGCGGCGCGCGCGGCCAGCAGTTCCATGGCTTGTTCCAAGGTGATCTCGTCCTCGGACATGTCCTTGGGCAGCGACGCGTTGTCGCGGCCATGCTTGACGTAAGGGCCGTAGCGGCCGCTGCGGATATCGACCGGCTTGCCGTCCTCGGGATGATTGCCGAGGACTCTTAGCGCCGCCGTGGTTTTGCGCTTCGGCGCTTCTTCGATCACCGTCACCGCGCGGTTGAGGCCGATGGTAAGCACGTCCTCGTCGGGACCGAGCTTCGCGTATGCGCTGCCATATTTGAGATAAGGCCCGAAACGTCCGACCCCGGCGAGAATCATCTCGCCCGAACCCGGATGGATGCCGACCTCGCGTGGCAGCGACAGCAGCGCCAACGCATCGTCAAGGGTGATCGCGCCGGGATCCATGGCTTTCAGCAATCCGGCGCGCTTCGGCTTCTCCTTGGTCTTGCCCTTGGGCGTGGTCTTGGCCTCGCCGAGCTGGATATAGAACCCATAGGGACCCTTCTTGAGCGACACGATCTCCGATGTTTCCGGGTGGACGCCAAGTTCGCGCGGGCCACAGGCGGCATGGGGGTCGTCGCCATTGACCGACAGCGAGCGCGTATAGGCGCAGTCGGGATAGCCGGAGCAGCCGATAAAGGCGCCGTGGCGGCCGAGCTTCAGGCCCAAGCGGCCCTCGCCGCATACCGGACACGCGCGCGGGTTGGGATTTTCCTCGGTGGGCTCGAAGAAATGCGGTCCCAGATCCTCGTCCAGCGCATCGATCACATTTGTGATCGTCAACTCGCTGGTGCCTTCTATGGCCTTGAAAAACCCGGTCCAGAAATCGCGCAGCACCTTGCGCCATTCGATATCGCCGTTGGAAACATCGTCGAGCTGATTTTCCAGATCGGCCGTAAAATTATACTGCACGTAGCGTTCGAAGAACCCGGACAGGAACGCCGTCACGACCCGCCCGCGATCCTCGGGGATGAAGCGGCGGGCGTCGAGCCGGACATAATTGCGGTCCTGGAGCACGGAAATGATCGAGGCGTAGGTGGACGGTCGCCCGATCCCCAACTCCTCCAGCCGCTTGACCAGGCTGGCTTCGGTGAAGCGCGGCGGCGGCTTGGTGAAATGCTGCTCTGGCTTGATTTCGCCGCGATTCAGCGTATCGCCCTCCGACACCGGCGGCAGGATGCGATCGCCGTTCTCGAGCTCGTCGCCGCTATCGTCGCGGTCTTCCTGATAAAGCTTCAGGAAACCGTCGAAGCGGATGATGGATCCGGTGGCGCGCAGCACCACCGCGCGGTCGGCGGGCGCGACATCGATCGCGACCTGTTCCAGCGTCGCGCTTTCCATGCCGCTCGCCATGGCGCGCTTCCAGATCAGTTCATAAAGCCGGCGCTCGTCCTCTTTCAGATGGGACGAGATATCGGCGGGCTTGCGGCGTACGTCTGTCGGGCGAACCGCTTCGTGCGCTTCCTGGGCGTTCTTGGCCTTGCTGCGGTAGGTGTGCGGCTTCTCCGGCACATATTGCTGGCCGTAATCGGCGGCAATCAGGTCGCGGATTCCGGACACCGCCTCGGCCGCCATATTGACGCTGTCGGTCCGCATATAGGTGATCAGACCCACAGTCTCGCCGTCCAGCGCCACGCCCTCGTACAGCCGTTGCGCGGCGCGCATGGTGCGCGCGGCGCCAAAGCCGAGTTTGCGCGAGGCCTCCTGTTGCAGCGTCGAGGTGGTGAAGGGGGCGGCCGGGTGGCGCTTCACGGTCTTGCGCTCGACCGAGGCGACCTGGTAATCGGGTCGATCGATGGCGGCCACCGCCGCCATGGCCGACGCCTCGTCGCCCAGCGCGAACTTGTCGAGTTTGACGCCGTTCAGATGGGTAAGGCGGGCCGTCAGCCCGGCCCCTGCCCCGGTCGTGAAACCGGTCTCCACCGACCAGTATTCCTGGGGCTTGAATATTTCAATCTCGGATTCGCGCTCGCAGATCAACCGCAGCGCGACCGACTGAACACGGCCGGCCGAACGCGAGCCCGGCAATTTGTGCCACAACACCGGCGACAATGTGAACCCGACCAGATAATCGAGCGCGCGGCGGGCGAGATAGGCGTCCACCAGCTCTTTGTCGAGTTCGCGCGGGTTCTTCAGCGCCTCGATGATGGCGCCCTTGGTGACCTCGTGGAAGACGACGCGCTTCACGTCGATCCCGTTGAGCGCCTTGCGTTCGTTCAGGACCTCGCGGACATGCCAGGAAATTGCCTCGCCCTCGCGATCCGGATCGGTGGCGAGATAGAGATGGTCGGCGCCTTTCAGGGCCTTGGTGATCGCCGAAATATGTTTCTCGGAATCAGGGGCGACCTGCCAACTCATGTCGAAATTTTCGTCGGGGCGCACCGATCCGTCTTTCGGCGGAAGGTCGCGGACATGGCCGTACGAGGCCAGGACCGTATAGTCCGAGCCGAGATATTTGTTGATGGTCTTAGCCTTGGCGGGCGATTCTACGACAACGACGTCCATATTTCGGCTTACTCTTGCAAGGGTTCCGGCTGTCTTCGGCCGGTATCCTTGGACGTAATGGTTTGCACATCCTTTACAAGGCGCGGGAAATCTTGTTTCCCGGATGCCTTTCGACCCGACCGGCGAGTTCAAGCTCCAGCAGAACCGTCTGGACGAGTCTGGCAGACAATTGGCACTCGCGAACCAGTTCGTCAACCGTTACCGGCGCGGCGCCGAGTTTTTCGGTGATCGTATGATGGGCCGCCTCGATCTCGCCTTCGGCTGGAGGAGCCTCCATTTCGACCCCGAATTCCCAGCCGGACGGAGAGCCCGGCCGGTGTTGGAACGGCCCGTCGAGGACCTCCAGAATATCGGCCGGAGTCTCGGTCAGCACCGCGCCCTGGCGGATCAGCTCGTTGCCGCCGCGCGCCCGTGGATCGCGCGGCGAGCCCGGCACGGCGAAGACCTCGCGCCCCTGTTCAAGCGCCATCCGGGCGGTGATCAGGGAGCCCGAGCGCGGCGCCGCCTCGACCACGAGAACGCCGAGCGACAGCCCGGAGATCAACCGGTTGCGTGGTGGGAAGTGTCGCGCGGTGGGCGTGGTGCCGGGCGCGATTTCAGAGACCACGGCCCCCCCGGCGGCGATACGCCCATATAATTCGTCGTTTTCCGGCGGATAGATGACATCGACCCCGCCGGCCAGGACCGCGACGGTCCCCGACGCCAGCGCCCCTTCGTGGGCGGCGGTATCGATGCCGCGCGCCAGGCCCGAGACCACCACCAGCCCGGCCTCGCCCAGCGCGGCGGCGAATTCGCGCGCCAGGCCGCACCCGGCGGCGGAGGCGTTGCGCGCCCCCACCATGGCGATCGCCCGCTTCGTCGGCAGCGTCGGATCGCCGATCATGCTGATCAGGGGCGGCGGATCGGCGATCTCGGCCAGCGCCGCGGGATAGTCGGGTTCACAAAGCGCGATAAGACGCGCGCCCAGGTTCGACAACGTTGCGATCTCGGCATCGATCCCGCCCGAGTCGGCGATACGGATGGCGCGTTTGCGCCCGCCGCGCCGCGACATCTCCGGCGCGCCGTCGAGCGCCGCCGCCGCCGATCCGAAATGGTCGATCAGGCGCGCGAAGGTGAGCGACCCGACATTCTCGCTGCGCGACAGCCGCAACCAGTCAAACCGCTCGGAATCGTCAAGCGTGCGTTTTCCCGCCTCCATGCACGCAGCGTGCGGTCAACGCCAAGCCCGGTCAACCGCTGCGTCGCCGGGTGGTGTAATCGGATAGCCACTCGGCGATCGTCGCCTCGTCGATGTCGCCGGCGGCGAGGGCGACGATCATCGTTACTTCATCGGTTTCTTCGGGTTCAAAGGCGTAGCCGTTGAGGAACAGAAATGCGCGCGCAGCCAGCAGGCCGCATCTTTTGTTGCCGTCGATGAATGGGTGGCCGCGTACAATGCCCGCGCAATAGACCGCCGCCAGATCGTATAGCGAAGGCTCTTCACCGTATGCGTATAAATTGCGCGGCCGCGCGACGGCGCTCTCCAGCAGCCCCGCATCGCGGATGCCGCCGCGCCCGCCAAACATCGCCACGGATTCGGCGTGGAGAGCGCGCACCATGCGAAGCGTCAGCCAAGTGGGCTCCATTATCCTTGGGCGAGCTTCCGCATGGCGTTGCGGTGGCGTCGCATATAATCGCGGGCGTCATCGATGACGTCGGCGAAATCCGGATCGAATGGCGTGAGCTGGAGCCCGTCGGGCGTCCTCAGGACGTAAAATTCGTCACCCTCGCGAACCCCGAGATCCTGGACAAACTCCTTCGGAAGGGTGAATCCATGGGAACTCCCGATGCGTCGTAGCTTCACCGTCTTGGACATCTCAATCTCCTGACATATAGATGTAATATATTTTAAATTTATTACTACATACCAGTGAATTTTTGCCGTGGCCGAAAACGCGTTATGATGGTGGTTCATGGTCATTGCGATATGAGAGGGAGGGCGTTTGGGATGTCGATTTTGCTGTACGATCTTTGCAGCGCCGAGGAAGACCGGCGGTTCAGCCCCTATTGCTGGCGCACCAAGATGGCGCTGCGCCACAAGGGGCTGGATTTCGAGACCGAGGCGGTGCGTTTCGGCACCATGGAAATCCTGGCGCCGACGGGATTCAACCGCGTGCCGGTGCTGGTCGACGGCGAGACGGCGGTGACCGAGTCCTTCGATATCGCGTGCTACCTGGAAGATAATTATCCCGACCGGCCGCCTTTGTTCGCCGGCGATGTCGGGCGCGGCGAGGCGCGTTTTCTCAACAACTGGGCGGATTTGACCATGGGGCCCAGCATGATGGGGCTCTATCTGATGGGCATCTTCGAGCATGTCCACCCGGACGACAGAGTCTATTTTCGTGAAAGCCGCGAGGCGCGTTTCGGCCGCAAGCTGGAGGAAGTGTCCGCCGATCCCGATCGCATCCGCGAGACCATGTACAACACACTGGCGCCGTTGCGCGCGACGCTCTCGGCCCAGGATTTCGTGTGCGGCGATGCGCCGGCCTATGGTGATTACATCGTGTTCGGCGCGTTCATGACGGCGCGCACCATCTCGACCGAGAAGCTGCTCGACGACGACGACCCGATCCATGCCTGGCGCGCCCGCATGATGGAACTGTTCGGCGGCTTCGCGGCCAGCGCCAAGGGCTACGAGGTTTAGCTTTCCTTGCGGCCGATTTTGGATTCGTCGCCGCTCAGCAACCGCCGAATGTTGCCCGCGTGTTTCAGCCAGACCAGGACGGCCAGCGCGGCGGCGAATTCGGCGCGTTGCGGATCGGCGAGCCACCACGCATAGAACGGCGCGGCCGCCAGCGCCGCCAGCGCCGCCAGCGAGGAATAACGGAACAGCGCGGCTGTCGCGAGCCAGGTGGCGCAGGCCGCAACGCCGACCGGCCATGAAAGCGCCAGCAGCACGCCGAGCCCGGTCGCGACGCCCTTGCCGCCGCGGAACCGCAGCCACACCGGAAACAGATGGCCCAGCACCGCGCCGGCGGCCGCGACAATGGCGATATCCTGGCCGCCGACCTGCCAGCCGATCAGGACCGCCGCCGCGCCCTTACCACCGTCGAGGAGCAGCGTCAGCGCGGCCAACCCCTTGTTGCCGGTCCTGAGCACATTGGTGGCGCCGATATTGCCCGAGCCGATGCGGCGGATATCGCCGAGCCCGGCGATCCGCGACAACACCAGGCCGAAGGGGATGGAACCCAGCAAATAGCCACCCAGAATGGCTCCCGCCAGATACGGCCAGCTGAATTCCCAGCTTATGGGATAGACCATCGGATTCAGGCGTGCCGCTCGAACACGGTACGGCGGCCGAGCACGGTGGTCGCGGCGATGCCCTGCGCCGGGTGGTTCTCGAAGGGCGAGTTCTTGGATTTCGAGATAAAGGAATCGGGATCGATGCGCCACGGCCGGTCGGGATCGATCAGCACCAGATCGGCCGGCGCGCCGTCGGCGAAACACCCTTCGTCAAGCCGCAATATGGACGCCGGGCGGGCGGTAAGCCGGTCGAGCACGTCGAGCAGTTCCATTTCGCCGGCGTGATAGAGCGCGAGCGACAACGCCAGCAGGGTTTCGAGCCCGACAATGCCGTTTTCCGCCTGGGTGAAGGGCAGGCGCTTGGAATCCTGATCCTGCGGCGTGTGATCACTGGCGATGGCGTCGATCGTGCCGTCCTTGAGACCGGCCACGATCGCCAGCCGGTCGTCCTCCGACCGCAGCGGCGGCGACATCTTCGCGAACGTGCGATAATCGCCGACCGCGGATTCGTTGAGAGTGAAATATTGCGGCGCGGTATCGCAGGTCACGGGCAGACCGCGCGCCTTGGCGCGGCGGATCACGTCGACCGTCGCCGCCGTGGACACGTGGGCGACGTGATAGCGCGCGCCGGTGCTCTCGACGAGGCGCAGGTCGCGCTCCACCATGATGACCTCGGCGGCGACCGGAATGCCGGTCAGACCCAGCCGGGTCGCGATCTCACCCTCGTTCATGGCGCCGTCTTCGACCAGCCTGGGCTCCTCCGGATGCTGGATGATCAGCAGATCGAAGGTGCTGGCGTAGCTGAGCGCGCGGCGCATCACCAGCGCGTTGGAAATCGCGCGATTGCCGTCGGTAAAGGCGACCGCGCCGGCTTCGGCCAGGATACCCATTTCGGTGAGTTCCTTGCCCTCGCAGCCGCGCGTGATGGCGGCGTAGGGATAGATCTTGACCATGCCGGTCTCGCGCGCGCGTCGGGCGATGAACTCGATCAGCGATACATCGTCGATCACCGGCTCGGTGTTGGGCAAACAGACCATGGTGGTCACCCCGCCCGAGGCCGCCGCCGCGGTCGCGCTGGCGATGGTGTCCTTGTGTTCCTCGCCCGGTTCCGCCAGCAGAACCCGCATGTCGATCAGTCCGGGCACCAGGCAGAGCCCGCCGCAATCGACGATCCGGACGCCGTCCGGCACCCCGCCGGCGAACAGGTTGGGGCCTTTGTCCGCGATCTTGCCGTTGACCGAAAGCAGGGCGCCCGGCTCGTCCAGCCGCGACGCGGGGTCGATCAGCCGCGCATTGACATAGGCGGTCCTCTGTTCGCCGTTGCCGCCGTCGAAATGTCCGGAATCGGCCGCCATCAATGGACACCCTCGCGTTGCGTGTCGGCCGCCTTGTCTGTGTCGGACATGAGATCGCGGGTCAGCGTGTCGAGGCAGGCCATGCGCACCGCGACGCCCATTTCGACCTGTTCGCGGATCACGCTGCGGTCGATATCATCGGCGAGCTCGCTGTCGATTTCGACACCGCGGTTCATCGGCCCCGGATGCATGATCAGCGCATCGGGCTTGGCATAGGAAAGTTTGTCCCGATCGAGACCGAAGAAATGAAAATATTCCCGGATCGACGGCACGAAGCTGCCCTGCATGCGTTCGGTCTGGAGACGCAACATCATGATGATATCGCAATCCTCGAGCCCCTCGCGCATGTCGTGGTGAACCTCGACGCCATAGCATTCGAACTGGCGCGGCAGCAGCGTAACGGGCGCGACCAGGCGTACTTGCGCGCCCATGATGTTGAGGAGCTGGATGTTCGAGCGCGCGACCCGGCTGTGCAGAATATCGCCGCAAATCGCGACCTTGAGGCCTTGGAGCGCGCCGCGTCGACGATGGATGGTCAGCGCATCCAGCAGCGCCTGGGTCGGATGTTCATGGCTGCCGTCGCCGGCGTTTATCACCGAGCACGTGACCTTCTCCGACAACAGCTTCACCGCGCCCGAATGGGGATGGCGCACCACCAGCACGTCGGGACCCATGGCGTTCAGCGTCATCGCGGTGTCGATCATGGTCTCGCCTTTTTTGATGGCGCTGGTCGAGACCGACATATTGATGACGTCCGCGCCGAGCCGCTTGCCGGCGAGCTCGAACGAGGTGCGCGTACGCGTCGATGTTTCGAAGAAGACGTTGATCAGCGTGCGCCCGCGCAGCAGCGCGCTTTTCTTGTCCTTGCTTCGGTTTTGGGCGACGTAGGATTCGGAAAGCTCGAGGAGAAACGTGATCTCGTCACGCGACATCCCCTCAATGCCGAGGATATGGCGGTGGGGGAAATTCTGCTCGGCGGGGGCAATTGTCATTAAAGCGGCGTTATACGCCCCGCTCGCCGCAACGGCAAGGAAACCGATTCTTTTTTTCGTCGATCATCAAATGATCGAGTTTTACGGCGGATAATCAGATTTGCGGTGGATAATCAGATGATTTCGCGGGTCCGTAGCGCCGCGATCTCTTCCTCGTCGAGGCCCAGTATTTCACTCAGCACCTCGTCTGAGTGCTGGCCCAGCGTCGGCGGCGCCCGCCGATAGCTGAGCGGCGTTTCCGACATTTTCGCCGGGTTCGCGGCGAGCCCCACCGTGCCGCCCCGAATCGGCGGATAGTCCATTTCGATAGCCATGTCGCGCGCCGCGACCTGCGCATCCGCGAAAACGCGTTCCAGCGTGTTGATCGGACCGCACGGTACGCCGGCCGCTTCCAGCATTTCGATCCACTCGTCGGTGGTGCGTCGGCCAAAAATTTCGTTGAGAAGCGGGGTGAGCGCGGCGCGGTTCGTGGTCCGGAGCGGGTTGGTCGCAAATCGCGGGTCGGCGGCGAGATCGTCCGCGGCCGCCGCCTGGCAGAAGGCGTTGAACTGGCCGTCATTGCCCGCCGCCAGAATCACGTGCCCGTCGGACGTCGCGAAGACGCCATAGGGCGAAACCGCCGCGTGTTCGTTGCCGTACCGCGCCGGATTGCCGCCGGTGTTGAGATATTCCACGGCATGGTAGGTCAGCCACGAAATCTGGGTGTCGAGCAGCGCGAGGTCGATATGCTGGCCGGCGCCCGCCCCGGCCCCAACAGCGTCGCGATGACGCAGCGCGGCGAGGATCGCGACCGCGGCATGCATGCCGGTCATGATGTCGGCGATGCCGACGCCGACTTTCATCGGCGCGCCGTCGGGTTCGCCGGTAATCGACATCACGCCGCCCATGCCCTGGGCCAGGAAATCGTATCCGGCGCGCTCGGCATAGGGGCCGGTCTGGCCGAACCCGGTGATCGAGCAATAAACGAGCCCCGGGAATTCCGCCTTGAGATCGTCGTACCCCAGCCCGTAGCGGGCCAGCGTGCCGGTGCGGAAGTTTTCGATCAGCACGTCGCAGTGGCCCAGCAGGCGGCGGACCAGCGCCTGCCCCTCGGGCTTCGCGATGTCGATGGAAACGGAACGCTTGTTGCGATTGGCGGAGAGATAAAAGCCGCTCTCGGTTATGGCGGCGCCGTCCCCCTCTTCGGCGCCGGGCAGGAAGGGCGGTCCCCAGCGCCGCGTGTCGTCGCCGACGCCGGGACGCTCGATCTTGATCACGTCGGCGCCGTAATCACCGAACAACTGGGTGCAGACCGGACCCGCCAGGATGCGCGACAGGTCAAGAATCCGTACCCCGTCGAGCGCGCCGGGTTCCATCTCAATCCCCACTCATCGCGCGATTATTCCGCGGCTTGCGACTTGCCGACATTATCTTCCGGCGTGGCTTTTTCCATGGAGAACGTCTCGTCCACGGCGCAGTAATCCTTGTAGCCAAGCCGCGCGATGGGACGCATCTTCAGCGTGTCCACCAGCCCGTCGGCGGTGATCATGTCGTCCTCGATATGGACCCCGATCACGCGGCCGATAATGAGGTGATGGGTCGAGACCGGCGTGTGACCCGGCAGGATCACGGTCTGGAAATGCTTGCATTCGAAATGGACCGGCGCGCCCTTGACGCGCGGCGGCGCGACCAGTTTGGACGGTAGCGGCTCCAGCCCCGCCGCCTCCATCTCGTTGACGCCGTGTTCGACGATCAGCCCGGTGATGTTCATCTCGTCGCGTTGGGACCAGGTCGCCATGTTGTAGACGAACTCGCCGGTGGCCTCGATGTTTGCCGCCGTGTCCTTGAGTCCACCGTCTTCGGTATGCCCGCCGATCGAGAAGCAGACATAAGGCGGATCATAGCTCAGCCCGTTGAAGAAGCTGAACGGCGCGAGATTGATGTTCCCGTCCGCCGACATCGAGGTGATCCAGCCGATCGGGCGCGGCACCACGCAGGCCTTTACCGGGTTGAAGGGCAGGCCGTGGTCGTTGTTGTCGGGTTCATAGAACATTGATGGATTCCCAGTTGAGAGACTATTCGAATTTGCCGTCGATCAATATGAAGGCGATGCGGCACGGCGCGTCGGAGCGGTTGGCCCAGGCGTGGTTGGTGCCGCGCTGGACGATCACGTCTCCTTCACGGCACAGCACTTCGGAATCGTCCAGCACCATATGTATCTCGCCGGTCATGATCACCGCGTAATCGATGGTCTTGGTGCGGTGCATCAGCGGATGAGGCGGCGCATCGGAGGCATCGGCGGCATGCTCGGCGCCGAATTCGCGGAAGCTTTCCATCGCGGATTCCCGGTCGACATCGCCGATCCAGTCGGCCTCGGGCGGGAATTCGATCACCCGGAACACCGATCCGTGGGGGCCGGGCTCCAGGCTGATCTTCTCGCCCGCCTTCGCGTTGTCGTCGTTGCCGGCGAGGTCGGCGGGCGCTTCGAAGACGCGCCAGACATTGTTGATCTGCACCCCGGGGCGTCCGGGCGGATGAAATATATTCTGCGCCTGTTCGTCGATGATCGTTATCGCCTGGCCATTCGAATCGTGGCCGGTGACGATGCGGCGCACTCCCTTGCTCATCCGCCGTTCTCCCGTTGTGTTGGTGCGAAGGCGCGCATCCTAACGGCATCGTCCGCGCCCGTAACCCGGAATTTGATATGCCTATTTATTAGGCGCATCGAAAGCGCTGATTAAATATTGGCCTCTTTATGTTCCTGTGGCCACAACGATTGTCCACGGATATCCGAAAACTCTCATTTATCACAACAGGTTAAAAATTCTTTCGATTTCCGGCCGTTTGGCACGGTTCTTGCAATGTCTCTGGGAAATGCTCGTCCCTTGGTATCGGAGAACATCCATGATCATGCTTTCAAGACCGGAATTCGCCGTGTTGAACGCCTATCGCGGCGCCCCATCGCAGGACCCCGACCCGGTCGCCGGGTGGCGGGGCCTGACATGGCCGGCCAATGAAATCATGCTCCGTTCGCTGCTGGCGACCGGGCGCACCATTGCCGACATCGCCGGGTTATATGATGTCGCGCCGGAGCGGGTCATGCGGCGCGTGGCTGATTACGGCATGTAAACGGTCATCCCGAAAGATCGACCAGTTCGCCTTCCTTGTCGCGCCCTTGCGCGCGGTACTGGCCAATCGCCTTCAGCAGCGGTTCGTCGCCGAGCGAATAAAGGATCGCGCCGGCGCCTTTCTCCAGGTTCACGTGACGCCGCCACATATTGGCCGGCACCACCAGGATATCGTTTTTTTCCCAATCGAGCCGCATACCGTTGACTTCCGTATAACCGCGTCCTTCGAGCACGGTATAGACCGTGCTGGAGGTGTGGCGGAACGCTTCGGTCTTCTCGCCCGGGCGCAGCATTTGCGCCTTGTAGGTCAGGGTTGGGAACAGGGTCGCGCCATCGACCGGGTTGACGAACTCGACGATGATCCCCTCGTGCGGGCTGCCCTGCTGGTCGGCCAGCCCGGCGAGCGTGGTGCGCACATTGCCGCCCTTGAAGTGGAACATCGGCGTGCCGCCGTGGCCGGTTCCCCTGGTTTCCGGCACGAAACGCGGCACCATGCCGCCCGCACCATAGAGCTTCTGGGAATAATCGTCGAGCGGCGGCGGCGCGTTGGCGCCGCGTTCGGCATGGTCGTGTCGGATCCAGATCACGTCGAGCATTTCCAGCAGCGGCCAGTCGAGCACATCCATCCAGATCACCGGCTCGCCCGCGTCGTTGCCGTGGCCGTGCCAGGTGCCCGACGGGGTGAGGATCAGATCGCCGCGTCCGGCGATGCATTTTTCGCCTTCGATCAGGGTATAGCCGCCGGCCTCGGACAGTATGGTGCGGCTGGCGTTGGGCGAATGCAGGTGCTGCGGCGCGACGTCGCCCGCCTTATAGATCGAGACTGCGATGCGGATGGTGTTGGTGACCTTCAGCGCGCCCGAAAGTCCGGGATTGGTCAGCAGGAACTGCTGGCGCTCGGTGAACTCCAGCGGCGCGATCTTGGCGATGCGGTGCAAATAGGGCTCGATCTCGGCCCACTTCCAGACGTGGGGCAGCACGCGCAACGGCGCCGACGGCGCGGACGCGGCGCCGGGCGGCGGCGTTTCAGGCATGGGCGGCGCGGCCCCTTCGTGCCATGCCGCCTGAAGCGGCTGATTGGCGCGGGTCCTGAGCCAGATATGCAGCGGCGCGGCCTCGTCGTTAAGGCGCTCCATCTCGGCCAGCGCATCGGCGGGCAGCGCCGCCTCGGCCAGTGAATCGGCAAGCAGTCTCGCCATGGGTTTTCTCCTTACCCGATCAGAATAAGGTTACCCCCGTCCGCCAGGCAAGCACGGCGGACAGCGTAATCGCCGCGAACGCGTTCTCCAGGGTCACGATGCTCGCCATCAACTCCGCGTCGCCGCCGAGCTGGCGGGCCATCACATAGGTCGCCGGCGAGGACGGGGTGGCCGCCATCATCAGCGTCACGCTGGCGGCGAGACCAGTGAGGCCGGTGGCGCCGACGATCGCCCAGGCGAGCGCCGGCATGACCAGGAGCTTCAGCGCGCATGTGGTCACCATTGCGCCGGTTCTTGCGCGGCCGATCGAAAGATCGAGCCCGGCCCCAACGCACAAAAGCGCTAGCGGCAGCGCCGACTTGCCGAGAATATCGAGCATTCCCATGACCCAGTCGGGGCGCGGCGCGTCCAGTACGTTCAGGGCGGCGCCGGCGGCACAGGCGAGGATCAGCGGGTTGGTGATTATCTGGACAGGTATGCGCAGCCAACTCTTGCCGTTGCCCGAACCATAGACCGCCAGCGCGGCAATGCTGATGACGTTTACCGTCGGCATCATGATGGCAATGAACACCGCCGTGATCGTCAGCCCTACTGGTCCGAAGAATGTCGCGGCGATCGCGAAGCCGATATAGGCGTTCAGCCTGACCGAGCCTTGCAGCACCGAGGTGAAGCCGGGACCGTCGATGCGCAGGATCGGCTTCAGCACAACGGCAAGGAGCGTCATCCCCGCCGAAAGCAGCAGGATCGTCGAGGCGAGCGGCCAGATCTGAAGCCCGCCGAGATCGGCCGAGGCGAGACTGTGGATGATCAGCGCCGGCAACAGAACGAAATAAGACAGCCGCTCCGCCGGCGCCCAGAACCCGTCGCCGGGAAATCCGGTGCGCTTGAAGCCATAGCCGATGACAATGATCAGGAAGATCGGCGCGATGTTGGAGACGACTTGAATCAAGCGCGCGCCGCCTTCAGACGATCGAGCGCGCCCTGGAGAATGTAGGCGGCGGCCATCTTGTCGACCACCTCGGCGCGGCGGCGCCGCGAGACATCGGCCTCCAGCAGGGTGCGCGTCACCGCCGCCGTCGACAGCCGCTCGTCCCAGAACGCAATGGGGATATCGATGCGCCCCAGCAGATTTTCCGCGAACTGACGCGCCGACTGACAGCGCGGCCCCTCGCTGCCGTCCATGTTGACGGGCAGCCCGATCACCAGTCCGCCGACGCCGCGTTCCGTGATCACGGCGCTCAGCCGTTCCGCGTCGGCGGTAAATTTCGACCGCTTCAGGGTTTCCATGGGCGTCGCGATCATCAGGCTGCCGTCGGACACCGCGAGGCCGATGGTCTTCTCGCCGAGATCGAGCCCCAGCAGACACGCGCCGCGCGCCAGTAACGCCTCCATTTCCACCATATCGACCACCGCCATGTCTCAGGCCGCCAACACGTCGACATGGCCTTCGGCGCCGTAGCGCAGGATATCGCGGTCGCGGGTCACCAGCGTCGCCCCGAGTACGCGCGCCGATGCGACGATCATCCGGTCGGCGGGATCGTCTTGAAATGAACCCGGCAAATCGTATGCGTGGATGGCGATTTCCGGCGTCAAGGGACTGACCGCCAGTCCCGGCTTTGATACCACCTCATCTACCCAAATCTCGACCGCGGCGCCAAGCGCAATCCGGTTTTTCGCGACCAGCATCGCAATCTCCCAAAACACCACCGCCGGCACCAGCGTCCGATCCGCCCGAGCGGCTTCCTCGATTTCCTCGCGTGCCGCGAACCCCAGAGTGGGGTTGCCCGACATCAGCCAGATGAGGACATGGGTATCCAGCACAAGCATTCAGTCGTCTTTTTGCGGCTTGTGCAGCTCGTCCCAGCTTTTCAACATATGCCTATCCCAGCCGGGATCGAGGACCGGTTCGACGATGTCGCCGAGAATGGTTACCGACCCTCTCATGCTCCCGAACAACGAATGCCGCCCCTCGATCACCGGCGTGAGCTTGGCGACCGGCTTGCCGTGCTTGGTAATGACCAGCTCTTCGCCGGTCTCGGCGACCTCGTCCATCAGCTTCAGGCACTTGGCCTTGAATTCGCCGGCGGCTATTTCGCGTGATTTCGCCATGTTTATGACCATAGTCAGTGACCATGGTCATAATAGACCGTTCGAGGCCGTTTCGCAAGCTTGCGGGCGGCCTTGGCGGGTGATAGGTTCCGCGCGCTTTTCCAACGAATTCGGCAACCGGAGCAATATTATGCCGGTCGACAGGGCCACCGTGCAAAAGATCGCGGCGCTCGCGCGCATCGACGTGCCCGAGGCGGAGCTGGACAAGCTCGCGGCGGAGCTTTCCAACATCCTGGGCTGGGTGGAGCAGCTCGGCGAGGTCGATACCGAGGGCGTGGCGCCCATGGCCTCGGTGATCGAGATGACGCTGCGCCGGCGCGCCGACGAGGTCACCGACGGCGGCATCCGCGACGACGTGCTGGCCAACGCGCCTGATGCGCGCGACGGGTTCTTCGCCGTGCCGAAGGTCATCGAATGACGTCCGAACTGACCCGGATGACGATCGCCGAGGCGCGCGCCGCGCTGACGACGGGCGATGTCTCGGCGCGCGAACTCACCGAGGCTCACATCGAAGCGGTAGAGGCGGCGCGTCCGCTCAACGCCTTCGTCGCGGAGACGCCGGAACGCGCGCTGGCCGACGCCGAGGCGTCCGATGCGCGTCGCCGGTCGTCGGGCGAGGCCGGGCTGCTGGAAGGCATCCCGGTCGCCATCAAGGATCTGTTCTGCACCGAGGGCGTTTCCTCGACCGCCGGCTCGCATATCCTGGAGGGGTTCAAGCCGCCCTATGAGTCCACCGTGACCGCCAATATGCGGCGCGAGGGCATGGTGATGCTGGGCAAGACCAACATGGACGAGTTCGCCATGGGTTCGTCCAACGAGACCAGTCATTACGGCCCGGTCGAGAATCCGTGGCGGCGCGCGGGCGACAACCGCCCGTTGGTGCCGGGCGGTTCGTCGGGCGGTTCGGCGGCGGCGGTCGCGGCGCGCGCCTGCCTGGCCGCGACCGGCACCGACACCGGCGGCTCGATCCGCCAGCCGGCGTCGTTCTGCGGCGTCGTCGGGCTCAAGCCGACCTACGGGCGGTGTTCGCGCTGGGGCATCATCGCGTTCGCGTCCTCGCTCGATCAGGCGGGACCGATGACGCGCAGCGTGCGCGATGGGGCGATCATGCTGCGCGCGATGGCGGGGTTCGATCCAAAGGATTCAACCTCGGCCGACGTCGCCGTACCGGACTTCGAGGCCGTGATCGGCCAGGGGGTGAAGGGCCTGCGGATCGGCATTCCCAAGGAATACATGATCGACGGCATCGCCGAAGATATTCGCGCTTTGTGGGACCGGGGCGTCGCCTGGTTGCGCGACGCCGGGGCCGAACCGGTCGAGGTCAGCCTGCCGCACACGTCATACGCGCTGCCCGCGTATTACATCATCGCGCCGGCCGAGGCGTCGTCGAACCTCGCGCGCTATGACGGGGTGCGCTACGGGCTGCGCCGCGACCATGACGATCTGACCCGCATGTATTCGGAAACCCGCGGCGACGGCTTCGGGCCCGAGGTGCGCCGGCGCGTGCTGATCGGCACCTATGTGCTTTCGGCCGGTTATTACGACGCCTATTACCGCCAGGCGCAGAAGGTGCGCGCCCTGATCTCGCGGGATTTCGAGACCGCGTTCGAGACCTGCGACGTAGTACTGACGCCGACCTCGCCGTTCGAGGCTTTCGCCATGGGCGAGAAGTCGGATGATCCGATCGCGATGTATCTCAACGACGTGCTGTGCGTGCCGGCCAGCCTCGCCGGGCTGCCCGGCATCTCGGTGCCGGCCGGGCTGACGCCGGACGGGCTGCCGCTGGGGCTTCAGCTCATCGGCCGCGCCTTCGACGAGGAGACCATGCTGCGCGCCGCCGAGGTGCTCGAACAGGCCGCCGGCTTCACCGCGACGCCGGCGGCGGCGGACGCATGAACGGTGGCGATCGTATGGTACACGCTGATCCATGTCAGCCTCGGGCTGATCGGCTATCAATTCTTTACCTTCACCAATCTCGGCGCCATCTACGCGGCGGCCGCGGCCGCGGTGGTCCAGGGCTATGCGACCTGGGAAATCCATCGCGTCACCAAACCCAAATTCGACGCCGCCTTTATCGGCGCGCCGGGCTCGGACAAGCATCGCGAACAGCTGCGCGAATACAGGAAACGCCTCGGACGGCTGTTTATCTTCCGCCTGTCGGCGTTCACCATCCTGACCCTGCTGGTCGCCGCGATCATGCGCGGCGCGGGAGCCTGACATGTCATTGATCCAAGGCGAAACCGGCGCGTGGGAAATCGTCATCGGGCTGGAGGTCCACGCCCAGGTGGTTTCCGAGGCTAAGCTGTTCTCGGGGGCGCCCACCGCCTTCGGGGCCGAGCCCAACACCCAGGTCTCGCTGGTCGACGCGGCGATGCCCGGCATGCTGCCGGTGATCAACGAGAAATGCGTCAAACAGGCGGTGCGCACCGGGCTCGGGCTCGGCGCGCGGATCAACCTCACCTCGATCTTCGACCGCAAGAACTATTTCTATCCCGATTTGCCGCAGGGCTATCAGATCTCGCAATTCTCGGACCCCATCGTCGGGACCGGCGCGGTCGAGATCGACCTCGAGGACGGCTCGACGCGCACTATTGGCATCACGCGGCTGCATCTCGAGCAGGACGCCGGCAAGTCGATCCACGACCAGGACCCGTCGGCGACGCTGATCGACCTCAACCGCTCCGGCGTCGCGCTGATGGAGATCGTCTCGGAGCCCGACATGCGCTCGGCCGAGGAGGCCGCCGCCTATCTCGCCAAGATACGCTCGATCCTGCGGTACCTCGGCACCTGCGACGGCAACATGCAGGAAGGCTCCATGCGCGCCGACGTCAACGTTTCGGTGCGCAAGCCGGGTGGCGCGCTGGGCACACGCTGCGAGATCAAGAACATCAATTCCGTGCGTTTCGTGCGCCAGGCGATCGAGTACGAATCACGCCGCCAGGTCGAATTGATCGAGGACGGCGGCGAGATCGTCCAGGAAACCCGTCTGTTCGATACCGATTCCGGCGTCACGCGCTCCTTGCGCTCCAAGGAAGAATCCCACGATTACCGCTATTTCCCCGATCCCGATTTGCCGCCGCTGGTGCTGACCCAGGACTATGTGGACGCCATCCGCGCCGGCCTCCCGGAACTGCCCGACGCGAAGAAGACGCGTTTCATGGAGG
>CAZPMO010000053.1:22235-26526 GCA_964587515.1 uncultured Rhodospirillaceae bacterium
CGGCGGAGGATTCAGGCGTGCTGGTGGCCGAACGCGAGGGCGCCGAGTTCTTCGAGGCGGCGGCCGACGGCCGCGATCCCCGCGGCGCCGCCAACTGGGTGATCCACGATCTCACCGGCGCGCTGAACAAGGCCGGCGCCGACATCGCGGACTCGCCGGTCTCGGCCGCCGCGCTCGGCGGGCTGCTCGACCTCATCGCCGACGACACCATATCGGGGCGCATCGCCAAGGACGTTTTCGCCGAGATGTTCGAAACGGGCCGCGCCGCCGCCGATATCGTCGAGGAAAAGGGCCTGAAACAGGTCACCGACACCGGCGCCATCGAAAGCGTGGTCGACGCCATCATCGCCGGCAACGCGGGCCAGGTGGATCAATACCGCGCCGGCAACGAAAAGGTGATCGGCTGGTTCGTCGGCCAGGTGATGAAGGAAACCGGCGGCAAGGCCAACCCCAAGGCGGTCAACGAGATCCTGCGGAAAAAACTCGCGTGATGACTGGATCAGGTTGACAGTGGAATTAATCGTTTTATAACGCTTGGCGTTATATAACGTAGTCCGTTATAATTCAAAATGATCAGGTCGTTCCGCGATCGTGAAACATCGCGAATCTGGGCTGGTGAATTGTCCCGGCGATTCCCCACGGGCATTCAGAATGCCGCGCTTCGAAAGTTACGTCTTATCAATCAGGCGCAACGGCTGAATGATTTGAGGGTTCCGCCAGGCAACCGGCTGGAAGCGTTGCGGGGCGAGCGCCGCGGCCAATATAGCGTTCGTATCAACAACCAGTGGCGCATTTGCTTTGTCTGGGATGACGGCGACGCCCATGACGTCGAGATCGTGGACTACCATCGAGGATTAATGATGGCTAAACGACTTAAGAACCCCCACCCCGGCGAAATTCTGCTGGAGGAATTTCTCAAGCCGATGGAGCTCAGCCAGAACCGGATCGCGCGCGAGATCGGCGTGCCGCCCCGGCGGGTCAATGAGATCGTCCTCGGCAAGCGGGGGGTATCGGCGGATACGGATTTGCGGCTGGCGCGCTATTTCGGCATGTCGGAAGGGTTCTGGCTGGGGCTTCAGGCGGACTATGACCTCATGGAGACGCGCCGTCGGCTGGGAAAGCGGCTGGAAAAAGAAGTTCGCCCGCGCGCGGCCGACACCACGATCGCGTGAGTGCGCGCGGGCCCGTGTTGCAAATCCCGGTTCCGGCTCCTAGTTTCCTTTTCAACGACGCGCCCCGACGCGCGCGAGGCATTGGAAGGATGACACGATGATCGATTGCTATACATGGCCGACGCCGAACGGCCACAAGGTCCATATCATGCTCGAGGAGACCGGCCTCGAGTGGAACGTGTTCCCCATCAACATCCAGGAAGGCGACCAGTTCAAGCCCGATTTCCTGAAGATCAGCCCCAACAACAAGATGCCGGCGATCATCGACCGCGACGGCCCGGACGGCAAGGAAATCTCGGTCTTCGAATCCGCCGCCATCCTGATCTATCTCGCCGACAAGACGCAGCAATTCCTGCCGCGCGAGCCGCACAAATATTACGATGTGCTGCAGTGGCTGATGTTCCAGATGGGCGGCGTCGGGCCGATGCTGGGCCAGTCCCACCATTTCAACGCCTATGCCCGCGAACGCATCGAGCTGGAAAAAATCCAGTACGGCATCGATCGCTACGTCAACGAGGCAAACCGTATTTACGGCGTCATTGAAAAACAGCTCGACGGCAAGGAATGGATCGCGGCCGGCGAATACACCATCGCCGACATGGCGATCATGCCGTGGCTGCGCGATCCCGCGAAGCAGGGTGTCGATATTGCGAAATATCCCAATCTGGAGCGCTGGCGCGACAAGATCTGGAAGCGCCCGCAGGTCGAGAAGGCGCTTCAGACCCTCTATGAAGACCGCCGGAAGTCCAATGCCCATTCCGACAAGGCGTGGGAGATCATGTTCGGAAAGCAGCAGGCCAGCCAGGGCCGGGCCGCGGAGTAATCCCGACGGCGCCTGGAATCGACCTCTACACCTATCGCACCTCGAATGGGCGCAAGGTTTCGATCATGCTGGAGGAGACGGGGCTTCCCTATCGCCTCCGCATGGTCGACATCACCAGGGGCGAACAGCATGCGGCTGAATTCCTCGCCCGCAATCCCAATGGCCGGATACCCGCCATCGTCGATCGCGACGGGCCGGACGGAGAACCCTATGCGTTGTTCGAATCGGGGGCGATCCTGATGTATCTCGCCGACAAGGCGGGTCAGTTCCTGCCGCCGGCGGACCGGGTGGCGGAGCGCCATACGGTCCTCCAGTGGCTGATGTTCCAGATGGGCGGCATCGGGCCGGCCTTCGGCCAGGCCTTCCATTTTCTGCACCAGGCGCCCGACGGCGCGCCGGCGGAAGGATTGGACCATGGCCGCGACCGCTACGGCGCCGAGGTGATCCGGCTGTGCCGGGTGATGGAGGCGCGGCTCTCGGGGAGCGCCTATCTCGGCGGCCCGGATTACTCCATCGCCGACATCGCCGCCTTCCCCTGGATCGCGCTGCATCGCTGGTTTGGTCTCGATCTGGGCGCGACGCCCCATGTCCAGCGATGGGTCGAGGCCATCGGCGCGCGACCCGCCGTGCGGCGCGGCATGGACGTGCCGACCCGCCAACAGATCAACGCCTGAAAGGATGAAACCATGATCGATCTCTACAACTGGCACACCCCGAACGGAAAAAAGCTGTTCATCATGCTGGAGGAGCTGGGGGTCGAGTACAACACGATCCCGATCAATATCGGCAAGGACGACCAGCTCACCCCGGAATATCTCGCCATCAACCCCAACAACAAGATTCCGGCGATGATCGACCAGGACGGCCCCGACGGGAAACCGTTCACCCTGTTCGAATCGGGCGCGATGATGATGTATCTCGCCGACAAGCACGGTCGCTTCATCCCGCCGGTGGACCAGGTCGCGGACCGCTATCTGGTGATCCAGTGGCTGATGTTCCAGATGGGCGGCATCGGACCGACTTTCGGGCAGACCCACCATTTCCGCCGCTCCAGCCTGCCCGCCGAGCGGATCGAATACGGCATCGAGCGCTACACCAACGAGGCGCGCCGCCTGTGGGGGGTGCTCGACGGTCATTTCGCCGGCAACGAATGGCTGCACAAGGAATACAGCATCGCCGACATGGCGACTTTTCCGTGGATGGCGCGCTATGAGTGGCAGGGGATTTCGCTCGACGAGTTCCCGAACGTCAAGCGGTGGTATGAGGCGGTCGATTCACGGCCGGCGGTGCGGCGCGCGATGGACATTAATCTGGCTCAGACCGGCTGAGCCGCGGTCGCAAAGACTCAGTGCGCCGCGCGGGCCGCGCCGCGATGCGCTCTCAACGAATTGCGCATGGACAGGAGGTCGCGCCGGCAGCTCTCCAGGATGGCGAGTTCGCGGGCGTCTTCCCGGTCAAGGACCTGCATGCAGGAGAGTTTGACCTCGACGAGGTCGAGCAGCGTGTCGACGGAGCGTTTCGAAATGGACATTGACTATTCCTAAACCCTGTTCACGTGTCGAATGACGATCCAGTCACGGCTGCATATTCGGCGAAAATTTGTTTCAAATTTGTGAACGATTCGACCATTCGGATCGCTTTTCCATCGCCCGGTCGATTTCGGGCCGTCCCGGACAGTCAAATGCTATTAACCCTATTTCAAGGGGCGGCCTATACCGTTGCGCCAGTGCAACCCGTGCGTATTTGCGGAAGATCAAGCCATGGCGGCGGACGGCGGCCCGGTTATCCCGGATATCGAAACCGACGGAGAAGACCGCGCGGAAATTACCCGGCGGTTGAGCGACAAGATTCTGTCGGCCTTCAGCCACGCCTATGCGGTGGGCGAGATTGAAATCGCCAACCGGCTCCGCGAAGTTCTCGAAATGAACGAATGCGCGAAAGCGGGTTCGCCCGAAATGCGCGCCGGATGCGATCCCCTGGGCCAGGCGAAGAACTGGGTTCTGTTCGTCGAGGCGCGCAACAAATACAAATGGGTGTGCGAGAACAAACGCTCCCAGGCCGGCGCCGACGACGAAGCGCTGGAAATGATGAAGGAAGCCTACCGGCGCTGGTCGTCGGATTAATTCCAGGGATCTCCGACCATAGGCGGCGTTGACACCCCGTCAGGAAATCGTAGGATCGGCGCCGCGCGCACCGCGCCCGACGGAGGGATGGCCGAGTGGCTGAAGGCGCTGGTTTGCTAAACCAGTATACGGTTAACGCTGTATCGAGGGTTCGAATCCCTCTCCCTCCGCCA